>NZ_JAPSHI010000049.1:0-10459 GCF_031180005.1 Paenarthrobacter sp.
GACGCTCATCCTTGGCCTTCTGGACCTTGGCAAGGGCAGCATCCAAATCGGTTTCGACCTCGTCCAGGTACCGCTTACCCACACGACGACGCAGGCGGGACTCATCCACGTCCACGATCAGGCAGGCCCCGTCGTTCAGCGTCACCGCCAGCGGCTGCGCACCGCCCATGCCACCACACCCACCAGTCAGGGTCAGGGTCCCCGCCAGCGGCCCCTCCGTGGAACCAGCCGGAGCCGGTGCCGGGTGACGGCCCTCAGCGGCGAGCTTGTTCCCCACCGCGGCGAACGTCTCATACGTGCCCTGCAAGATGCCCTGCGTGCCGATATAAATCCACGAACCTGCCGTCATCTGCCCGTACATCATCAGGCCCTCAGCCTCGAGCCGGCGGAACTCAGGCCACGTCGCCCAGTCCCCCACCAGGTTCGAGTTCGCCAACAGCACGCGCGGTGCCCACTCATTCGTGCGGAACACACCCACCGGCTTGCCCGACTGCACCAGCAGGGTCTCGTCCTTCTCCAAGGTCTCCAGGGTCCGGGTAATCGCATCAAACGCAGCCCAGGACCGCGCTGCGCGGCCGGTGCCGCCATAAACCACCAAATCATCAGGGCGCTCAGCGACCTCAGGATCCAAGTTATTCATCAACATGCGCAACGGCGCTTCGGTCTGCCAGGACTTGGCAGTGAGCTCAGTACCCCGGGCAGCCTTGACCGGGCGGGCTCCTGTAGTGAAATCGGCGGGTGCCATGGTGGCTCCTTCGTCAGTGGGAAGTGTGTGCTGGAAAGATCTTCTGCTTCTACTAAAGCCCCTTTATCAAGCGGCTGGAACGGCTTTTCAACGGGTACTGTCCGGGATTACAGACCCGCTCAACCCTCGCATTCGCGCGATAAAAAGAGCATGCTGGACCCATGGGAACGCACAGGGTAACCACGCTCGTCGCCGCGCCGCCCGAGCGCGTCTTCGCAGCATGGACGGATCTTGACCGGTTCCCGGAATGGATCGGTGGAGTCACCCGCGTGACCGATCGCGTAGGCGCAATCGACCAAGCCGGCAGCCGCTACACGGTCTGGTTCGGGAAGATGGCAAGCCCCACTGAGATCCTTGCCGTCACGCCTCCCTGGCACATCCGCACGCGGTTCGGCAATGCAATCCTGAAGGGCGAGTCCGATGTGCGATTTACTGCCGAGGGCGAAGGCACGCGCATTCGGCAGGAGTTCATGACCCGCGGTTTCATCTCAGCGATTTTCGGACGAATCTTCGCCATGGGGTCGTACCGCGGCAGCTTCCAAGGTGAACTGGAGACCTTCCGCAAACTCGTCGAGCGCGATGTCTCAGGGACGGGTTAGCCCGCCGGGCGTCCGTGGATTCGCACGGACAGTTCGTCCGCCGCCTTACGGATGCGGGCAGCCAGGACCGGCCATTGCTCAGCCGGAACTTTGTCCTCCAAGAACGTGACAGCGACTGCCGCCGTCGGCCATCCCACATGGTCCGTCACAGCGGCTGCGATGGAACCGAATCCCGGCGTGATTTCGCCGTTTTCCGTGGCGTAGCCGCGTTGCCGAACCTGATCCAGATGGGATGACAACGCCGAGTACTTCATAATGGGGAACTCCACCTCGTGCCGGGAGGTGAAGGCGGCTGCATTCGGGTAAAGAGCGCGCACCTGTGACTTTGGCAGGGCGGCCAGGATCGCGCGGCCGGAGGCAGTGAGATGGCTGGGGAGGCGGACCCCGACGTCGGTCACCAGGCTCGGGCGGTTCTTGGCACGTTCCTCCACGATGTAGAGAACGTCCCGCCCGTGCAGCACCGCCAGGTGCGCACTCTCACCGATGACGTCAACCAACGACGCGAGCATCGGCCGGCCTAGGCGCGACAACGGCTCCTGCCGCGAGTACGCCGAGCTGAGCTCGAACGCGCTGATGCCCAGTCCGTAACGCTGTTCCTCGTGCAGGTGGAGGACAAAGCCGTTCGCTTCCATCACGCCGAGCAGGTGGTACACACTGGATCGCGGCAAGCCGAGCGCGGTTGCAATGTTCGACGCCGCCATGGGACCCCGGCGCGAGGCCAACAGTTTCAGGATGCGCAGCGTATTTTCGGCGGCCGGGACTTTGGACGTGGCTTTGCCTGGGGCGGTCGGCGTCGTTGTCATGGTTCCTCGCTGCTCGGATTTCAGGATCGTCGAACCGTGACTGTCCGGTATCCCGTACTCTAGCGTGCCCCCTTTGCAGGGCAAAGACCACCTCGGAATCGTTGTTCGGTGTCTGAGATGCCGGACCAGTTCATCGGGCCGCTAGCAGACGTTGGCTTGGCTGCCCTTACGCTGAAGCCGTGCCCTTGCGTCGGAGCAGGAACGTGATGGCTCCGGCTGCGGCCAGAACCAGCCCCACGATCAAAGCAATGGTCCAGCCGTTCATCCCGCAGAGGAAGCAGCCAGCGGAGTTGCAGCCTCTTGGGACTGAGAATCAACGGATGCTGAATCCTGGGCGCCTGACGCGGCCGGCGGCACCGACACGCTGGGCGCGGCCGATGGAGTGGCAGCGGGCGTTCCGGCGGCTTCTGACGGGGTTCCGGTTGGGGCAAGCTCGACGGCGGGTGGGTAGTCACGAGGCCACGGAACCGCGACCGGGGCTACTCCGGTTCCAGTGTGCTGTGAGGCATCAACCTGGCCAGCACCCGCCTGACTGGCAGCAGCTGTAGCGGCAGCCTGACGAGCGGCTTCCTGTCGTGCCGCTTCCTGTCGTGCCGCTTCCTGTCGTGCCGCTTCCGCGGTTTTGGCAGCGTCAGCCGCCTTGCCGGCGTCGACGGCTGCTGTATCTGCCAGTCCAGCGAGCTCGGCGATCATGGCGTCGATGGAGGCAACATGGGTCCTGGTGGCCATATCCCGATCAAGAGCTGCAAACTGACCAACCGTAGCGAATTCCTGCGCATCTCCCCGGCTGCCGTCCAAGGCAACATTGGCGGCTACCCGCAATTCCAGGTCTGCATCATCCAACTTCTGGTAGGCGAGGATGCGGTTATCCAAATCTTGGGCCCCAGCAAATCCGTACTCAAGGAAGTATCGGACATCTGCGTGACTAGCGGATTTGGCAGCGTTGGAGCTGGCCTGCCGCACATGAGCCCCGCCCGTTGCGTGGAGCTGGGTAAGGCGGATTCTGTCTTCAAGAATGGCGGGGCCGTCCAGCTCAAACGCAGCATCGTGTCCGACGCTGACGAAGTCCTTGATTGCGGTGTTGCCACCCAGTAGCGCGGCCTCCGCAGCCTTCCGAACCGCAGGCGTGCCCACCAACGCGAGATCCAAGGTGGCCTGACGGGCGTCGTTGATCAGCCCGTCAAGGTCGGCTCCGGGCGCCGTCAGGGTTGCGAGAAGACCGGGCACCTCGTTGGCAGCCTTGGCGAAGGCCTCCTGGAGTGGCTTTTCAGCAGCTATGTTGGCGCTGTCGATGATGGCACGCGGAACTGCCTGCGTTGTCAGGAAGTCCCACTCGGCCATCAATCGATCCGTGTCAACAGTCCTCGCAGCTGCTGCGGTGTTCTTGGCCTTTTCCACAGCGGCCTTCGCGCGATCAGCCACGGCGGCGGTGCCGTTTGGATTGGCTGCGATATCTGACTTGACCTGCTGGAGCAACGCAGAAACTGCAGTCGACTCAGCGTCGCGGTCTGCCGTAACGAACTGGCCGTAACGAAGGAAATCGGCAACGACACCCCCGTCGTCAGTCTTCAATGCCGCCTTGGCAGCGGCAGAGACCGCGGGGTTCGGGGATGCGCTCACGGCAAAGGCCGCTTGGCGGTCTGTCATAAAGACTTTGGCGAGCCAGCCTTCAAGGACAAACTTCTCCACTGCAGCGTCACCTTTGTCCAGGCTCTCGGAAGCGGCGCGTTCAACATGAACGTTGCCGTAGTCGAGGAAGAAAGTTGCAGCAGTGCGCAGGTCGCCCTTCCAGGTCTCTGCCCAGCCCGTGGCGAGGAATGCATCAATCTTCGCAGGGTCATTCGCTGCCAGGATAGTGCTGGCCAAAGAGCGAACATGCGCACTCCCCCGGGTCGTCAGCTCTCTGACCAACTGCTTGCGGTCCGCGGCGAGCGTGATGTCCTGTCCGTCGTCGAGGAATACTTGAAGCGCATCTGCGCCACCCACAAGCGCGGCAGCAGCTGCAGTTCGGGTGGCGGGGCCAGCTGTCTTCCAGAGCTCGACCACTCCAGCAGCGTCAGCAGCCCGCTCAACGAACGGCGCGGGAGCCTGCGAGGCGTGCGGGACTTCAAAGTCGGGAACGTCGTAGGCCTGCACGGGAGCAGCGAAGAGCAAGGAAGCTCCAGCCACCACGGCAATAAGGGCAGCAGTAACACGGCGCCGGGTAGCGCGGATTGCAGAAATCAAGGGTCCCCCAAGTAACGGATGCGATTGGCAGCACGGAGTTCAATGGGGGCGACGCGGATGCGAGGGATGCCTGACCGGTGACGAGCTGTCCGCGGTCATCATATCCGACCGGGGACTATGACTTTGTCCACTCCGAAACCAGCCGCCCCTGGACTGTCTGCGATGAAAGACACCAAACCCTCGTGAGTCCGATCACAAGGCACCCAAAAGTGATCTGCTGGATAGCGATCCCCTCCCAAAGACGAGAAGGTTTTACTATGCAACAAACCAAGCTGGCCGCGGAGAGCTCTGTCCTCCAAGCCGCCGGTACGGCGCTCAGCCGAGGCCTCAACGTCCGCCACATACGCTTCATGGCGCTCGGATCTGCGATCGGCACCGGCCTTTTCTACGGCTCTGCCTCCGCCATCCAAAAAGCCGGTCCTGCTGTCCTCCTGGCCTACATCATCGGCGGTGCGGCCGTGTTCATGGTGATGCGCGCCCTCGGTGAGATGGCTGTCCGGCACCCCGTGTCCGGCTCGTTCGGCCAGTACGCCAGCAAGTATCTGGGACCGTTCGCCGGCTTCGTGACCGGGTGGACCTACGTGTTCGAGATGGCGATCGTGGCCATAGCCGACGTCACCGCCTTCAGCATCTATATGGGCTTCTGGTTCCCACAGGTGGACCGATGGATCTGGGTGCTCGCGATCATCCTGCTCCTGGGCGCTATGAACCTGCTCAGCGTGAAGGTGTTCGGCGAACTCGAGTTCTGGTTCTCGCTCATCAAGGTGGTGGCGATCATCGCGATGATCGTGGGCGGTGCAGCGATCGTGGTGTTCGGCTTCCAAACGGGCGACGGCGGTGGCGTGGCACCGGGGCTTGGGAACCTTATTAATCACGGTGGTTTGTTCCCGAACGGTTTCGAGGGGCTCCTGGCCGCGTTCGCCGTCGTGATGTTTGCCTTCGGCGGGATCGAAACGATCGGTATCACGGCGGGCGAAGCCACCAACCCCAAGAAGGTCATCCCGCAGGCAGTTAATACTGTGCCCGTCCGCGTTTTGTTGTTCTACGTACTGACCCTGGGCGTGCTGATGAGCATCTTCCCGTGGAATGAAATTGGAAGCAGCGGCAGTCCGTTCGTGCAGATCTTCGATGGCCTGGGCATCCCTGCAGCGCCTCATATTCTCAATGCCGTGGTCATTACGGCTGCCCTGTCAGCGATCAACAGCGATATCTTCGGTGCCGGTCGCATCCTCTTCGGACTTGCCCAGCAGGGCCATGCGCCCAAGAGTTTCAGCAAGATTTCCCGGCACGGTGTTCCGTGGATGACCGTGGTGATGATGGGCGGCATCCTGCTGGTTGGCGTCGTACTCAACGCCGTCATACCTGAAGACGTGTTCGTGCTCATCGCGTCCATCGCTACGTTCGCCACGGTGTGGGTCTGGGTGATGATCCTGGCATCACACGTCGCCATGAAGCGTGAGATCAAGCGCAAGGGCCTGCCGGCGTCGGAATTTGGTTCGCCACTGTGGCCCGCTGCGTCGATCCTGACCATGGCTTTCATGGCCATGGTGATCGTGATCCTCGGCGTCTTCGAGGACACGCGAGTTGCCCTGTATGTTGGCGGCACCTGGTTGGTCCTCCTGTTCGTGGCTTACAAGCTATGGGTCCGCGGGGGTGGCCTGCGCCGGGTCGAGCTCGTGGACGAGACATCGTCGATCCCCGTGGTGAAGGCGCGCTGAGGTCACTGCAGCACTGAGTTCGTTCCAGGCACGCTAGTTCCCGAGGCGGGTGGGTCTCTGCCCGGGCAAAGGCGGGGCCTTGGATTGGTAGCTATGACCCGTGGGAGTGCTGACTTGGAGCATGTGCACGTCAGCACTCCCACCGGGCTTGCTCGTTGCGGCCCAGCCGGGGTTTTCCTTGGTGTGGTTGCAGGCTTCGCAGAGCCCGGCACCATTGTCACGGTGTGTGCTGCCACCGGCATGCCACGGTATGACATGGTCGATGTGTCGGATGGGCGCGTCGCAATAAGGGGTCCGACATGTGTGATCCCGGATTTGGATAAAGCGCCGCAGCCGTTGAGGGAAGAGCCGTGCTTTTGAGTCCATCGTCAACAGCTCACCGCTGCCGGGAGCGGTGTAGAGGCGGCGGAGCAGCACTTTGAGTTCGCGGCGACCTGCGGACTCCGTGCCCTCCGTAGGATCCTGGACTCGATGATCCTGATCCTCAGACCCGGGTTGCCCCTCAACCAGAAGAGCCCTTGCCCATTCCGAGGGCACGATTCCATAGCCTTCAAGCCGGGCCGGCTCGGAATCTCCTTGGAAAAGCGTGCGATCGGTCATGACCAGATTGAGGTCGATACCCGAGACCCCTCCCCGCGTGCCGGTAACGCGTTCGGTCAGGGTGTCCGCCATGATTTGGCCGCGGGTCCGCGAATCTCCGCCGGAGCGCACTGAATCAGCTGTCCGGGTCAGCGCAGCATAGACGGCAACGCCTTGGGCGACCGGGAGCAGCGCGGTGAGGTACGTCATGGTGTCCGGTGCAGGACGGAGACTGACCGTGCGTTCCGTGGCGGCATGGCTGGCTCGCTGAGCCACCGACCGCGGGTCACGACGATATGCGGCGGCTTTTGCTGCGGAGACGATTGCTTTGTCTCCGGCTCCATCGAAAGTCCCGGCGTCAGGAGCGAGTTCCTCGTCGACCGCAGCCCGGTCCTCCACGGACAAACAGGCCGTTTCCTTCACCAGCAGCGTGGCCCGCCATTCGTTCAACTGACCCGATTCCAGTGCTGCCATAGTTCGCGGCATCTCCGTGACAAGCGCTTTGGCAAGCCCCAAGTGCCTGGATCCCCGATTCGGCGACTCCCTCCGCGCCAACGCCACCTGCGCAGCAACGCCCGGTCCACGTTCGGAAGCCGGCACCCCGGCATCGGCCTGCTCGGCTCTCTGCGCCAGATCAAAGGCAACTGCGGCCCGTGCCTGCCGGGCAGAAATTGCAGACTTCAGGTCCTCAAGATCGCGCAGCTCGTCGATCAGCTCCGAGCTATCGGTGCTGGTGGGAGCCGAACCCATGGCCAGCAAGAGCTCCCGTATACGTAGGCCGCGAAACGCCACCTGTGGCACGGAAGCCACGGCAGCCGAGGAAATCACAGCGCAGCCAGCAGCATCCGGCGGCGAAGCCACTGACGCCGTCTGCGCTACCTGTTTTCCGTCCATAGAGCCACTCTTTCAGCGACTCCGATCGAGCATCAGGCCCAAAGTTGCCTATGTGGAAAACCCACCCCTACCGCGCCGACCATCCCCCGTCCATGGTGTAGCTCGCGCCGGTGACCATGCCGGCGTCGTCGGAGGCCATCCACGCGGCCAGCGAGGCAACTTCCTCCACCTCCACGAGCCGCTTCACCGCCGACTCCGTGAGCATCACCTTGGACAAGACTTCGGCCTCGGGGATGCCGTGGAGCCGGGCTTGGTCGGCGATCTGCTTCTCCACCAAGGGTGTCCGCACGTAACCGGGGTTGATGCAGTTGGACGTGACACCGCGCTCGCCACCCTCCAACGCAGTGACTTTGCTGAGCCCTTCGAGGCCGTGCTTGGCGGAGACGTACGCGCTCTTGTACGCCGAGGCACGGAGCCCGTGGACCGACGAAATATTAATGATCCGACCAAATCCGTTGGCGTACATGTGCGGGAGCGCGGCCCTGATGAGGAGGAACGGGGCCTCCAGCATCAGGGCCAGGATCCGCCGGAACTCCGCGGGTTGGAACTCCTCGATCGGGGCAACTTTTTGGATGCCGGCGTTGTTGACCAGGATGTCGCAGTCCAGGCTCAATGCGGCCAGGGCGTCGACGTCCAAAAGATCCACCGTCCAGGCGGTCCCGCCCAACTCATCGGCGAGGGCCGCAGCTCCGGAGGCATCGACGTCGGCCACTACTACCTTCGCTCCACGGGCGGCGAGCGCACGCGCGCAGGCTGCCCCGATTCCGCTCGCTCCGCCCGTAACCAGTGCCTTGCGTCCGTTCAAGGAGTTATCCATGGAGCTAGCCTTTCGAAGTAGCGGTGGTCAGACCGTGACGGATCGCGTCGGCCTCGTCCACCTCTTGGAGGGCGATGCCCTTGGTCTCCTTCAGCGAAGCAACTGCGACCACGGTGATGGCGCATGCAACCACGAGGTAGATCGCTGTGGGAACCCAGGAGCCGGTGTCCTTGAGCCACTGGGTTGCCAGCAGCGGTGCGAGCGAACCGGCGAAGATAGATGTGACCTGCGAGCCGAGCGAAACGCCGGAGTAGCGCATGCGGGTGGGGAAGAGCTCGGACATGATGGCCGGCTGGCCTGCGTACATGAACGCGTGCAGGCAGAGGCCGATCGTCACGGCGAGAACGATGATCACGGCGTTTTTGGTGTCGAACATGGGGAAGGCGAAGAACGGCCAGGTTGCGCCGGCGATGGCTCCCACCAGGTACACAGGCTTACGTCCCCACGAGTCCACCAGACGCCCGACTTGCGGGATGACCAGGAAGTGGATGACGTGGGCGATCAGGAGTGCCAGGAGGAGCGAGGATGTGTCGTACTTATGGACGCTCTTGAGGTACACGATCGCGAAGCTCACCACGAGGTAGTACATGATGTTCTCTGCGAAGCGGAGCCCCATGGCTTGGAGGATGCCCTTGGGGTACTTGCGGATGACCTCGCCGACGCCGTAGCTGATGGCCTTGGACTCCTCCACCTGTGCCTTGGCTTCGAGGAAGATGGGGGCTTCGGTGACGTGGGTGCGGATGTAGTAGCCAACGAAGACGATCACTGCGGACAGCCAGAACGCTACGCGCCAGCCCCAGCTGAGGAAGGCTTCGCTGCTGAGGACCGTGGACATGGTGAACAAGACGGCGGTGGCCAGGAGGTTACCTACCGGCACTGCTGCTTGCGGCCACGAGGACCAGAAACCGCGCGACTTGTTGGGGCTGTGCTCAGCCACCAGCAACACAGCACCTCCCCATTCGCCGCCGAGTGCGAAGCCCTGGATGAAGCGGAGTGCCACCAGCATGGCCGGCGCCCAGTAGCCGATCTCTACGAAGCCCGGGAGGCAGCCCATCAGGAAGGTGGAAACGCCCACGATTACGATGGTCAGCTGCAGGGTGGGTTTGCGGCCCAGCTTGTCGCCGATCTGGCCGAACACGATGCCGCCGAGCGGCCGCGCCACGAAGCCAACAGCGTAGGTAATGAACGCTTGGATGATGCCGTCCAGTTCGTTGCCGGTGCTCGGGAAGAAGTACTTGCCGAAAACCAACGTGGCGGCCGTGGCGTACAGGAAGAACTCGTACCACTCCACCACGGTGCCGACCATCGACGCCGCGACGATCTTCTTGAGTCCGGAACCTTCGCCGGCGTCTTTCCCTGCTCTTGATGCGGAGCGCTGCTCTACGCTCATATCCATCTCCTCAGTGTCCTCTTTGACCCATTTGAACGCGTTGTGATCCACAACACGAAATGCTCCACTGAGTATTGCTGCAGATTCTTCGGCGCTCAATGACCAAAGTGGCACCCTATGTGTGCAGAATTGCAGATATGAATCCGAACCCCGACGACCTCCTCATCTTTCTCGCCGTCTCACGTTCAGGAAAATTCACGACGGCGGCCCAAGCCTTGGGACTCAACCACACCACGGTCTCGCGCAGGATAGCGGCGCTGGAGAAGGCGCTGGGCGGCAGGGTCCTCGCGCGTGCGGCCGGGGGTTGGGAAGTGACAGAGCTAGGCGCCGAAGCCGTACTTGTCGCTGAGCGCATTGAAGCTGCGGTGGGTGCACTGGGACCGAGCGACCGCGCCCCCGACCCCATTACCGGCGTCGTGCGCATGACCGCGACTGATGGCTTCAGCGCCTATATTGCTGCGCCGGCAGTGGCCCGCTTGCGAAGGGAGCATCCTGGACTCAGCGTCGAGATCGTGACGGTGACACGCCGGGCATTGCAGCAGCGCTCGGGGCTGGACATCGAAGTGGTGGTGGGGACGCCGCAGGTTCATCGCGCCGAAGCGGTCCGGCTGGGCGAGTACCGGCTGGGGATGTATGCCTCGCGCGCTTATCTGGCGGACAACGGCACGCCTTCCAGCATTGAGGAACT
>NZ_JAPSHI010000011.1:0-137506 GCF_031180005.1 Paenarthrobacter sp.
CTCACACCCCCACCTCCGCCTCGAACGCCGCCCGCCTCTGCAGCACGTCCTTCGGATCCCACCCCGGCCCAGGCATGGAGGAAATGAGCAGCTTCGTGTAACTGTGCTCCGGCGCATTCAGCACCCGGCCAGTGGGACCCTGCTCCAGGATCGATCCCCGGTACATGACCAGTACGTCGTCAGTGACCTCGGAAACCACGGCGAGGTCGTGGCTCACGAACAACAGCGCGATCCCGGAAGACGCCCGGATCTCGTTCAATAGGGCAAGGATCTGCGCCTGCACCGAAACATCCAGCGCGGACACAGCCTCGTCCAACACCATCACGGACGGCTCAATTGCCAAGCACCGGGCAATCGCCACGCGCTGCCGCTGCCCACCACTGAGCTGGTGCGGCTTGGAGTCACCATGCTTCGCCAGCAGGCCAACCTGATCAAGCAGCCCAGCAACCCGCGAGGCGGAAGAAACATGATGCATCCGCATCGCCTGATCCAAGCACTGCGCCACGGTCAGCCGGCGATCCAGGGAACCGTACGGATCCTGGAACACCATTTGGATCTCCTTGGCACGCCGCAGGCGGGCCGCACGTCCCCGTTCCCGCGTCCCAAGCTGCCGTCCCCGCACGTGGATAGTGCCGGCGTCGGGCGTTTCAAGGCCCACCAACATGCGGGCGATCGTGCTCTTGCCGGACCCCGACTCCCCCACCAGTCCCATGGAACCGCCCGGCGGAATGGCGAAGCTGACGTTGTTGCAGGCCACAACGTTGCCCGCACCCACACGGAACGCCTTCTGCAGCCCGTCGACCTCGAGGACATGCTCGCTCATGATGCCCTGCTTTCTGAATTGGGGAGGTGGCCGATTGCGGGAACGGCCGACAACAACCGGCGGGTGTATTCGTGTTGCGCGCCGTGGAAGAGATCGTTGCCCCGCAATTCCTCCACGATCTGGCCGCGGTACATCACATAGACGCGGTGGCAGTAAGCGGCGGCCAGGTGGAGGTCGTGGGTGATGAGGAGGACGCCCAGGCCGCGCTGCGTCTGAAGGTCACGCAGGATCGCAAGAACCTCAGCCTGGGTGGTCACGTCCAGAGCGCTCGTGGCCTCGTCCGCCAGCAGCAACTTGGGCTGTCCGGTGAGGGCGGCAGCAATAACGACGCGCTGGAGCATGCCGCCGGAAAGCTCGTGCGGGTATTGGCGCATCCGCTCTTCAGGCTGCCGGATCCCCACAGCCGCAAGGAGTTCCAGCCCAGCCGCGGCAGCGTCCGCACGGCTGACACCCAGCACGTGGACCAGCCGCTCTGTCAGCGAGTCGCCGATCCGCCGCAACGGGTTGAGCGCCGCCCGCGGGTCCTGGTGAATCATGGCGGCTTCGGACGAACGAACGCGGTGGAGCTCGTCCCGGGAGGCGGAGAGGACTTCAGTCCCACCCACCGTAATGGAACCGTCGACGGCGGCCGTTTCGGGATACAGCCTCAGCACGGCTCGCGCGGTGGTGGACTTACCGGAACCGGACTCGCCCACCAGGCCCACCACTTCCCCGGCGTCAACGGAGAGACTCACCTGGTCCAGGATTTGGTGGCTGAGGCCATTCGTGGTGATGGTGAGGCTCAGATTGTCTATGTCGAGCAGCATTTTCCTACCTCTCAAACCGTGAGTTCAGGCGGTCGGACAACCGCACGCCCACCACGTTGACGGCCACCACAACGGCGGCGATGGCGGCGCCGGGAACCAGCGTCGGCCAGATGTGGCCTTGGATGATGCCGGACTGGCCTTCCTGGACCATGAGTCCCCACTCGGAGCTGGGCGGTTGCGCGCCGAACCCCAGGAAGCTGAGCGTCGCGAGGCTCATGAGGCCTTCACCGAACAGCACCACAAGGTAGCCGAGTAGCGGTGGCGTCAGGTTGGGAATGATGTAGCGGACGCACAGGAAGAATCCGCCCACACCTTGCACGCGATACGCATCCACATACGGGCGGGCCATCTCGGCCAGCGCCAGCGACCTCGTGAACTTGGCGATCACAGGTGCGTAGGCGAGCGCCAAGGCGACAATCGCCGTCGCGGGTCCTTTGCCAAAGACGGCGATGACCAAGACCACGAACAATAGCCCGGGGAAGGCGAACATGACGTCGGTGATGCGCGCCAGGAGGACATCGATCCAGCCGCCGTTCCAAGCCGCGACAGTTCCGATTGTCACCCCGAACACCGTGGCCAGCGCCAAGAGTGCAAGGGGTCCGAGCAACGATTCGCGGGCGCCGTGGATGAGCCGGGAGAACAGGTCTTGGCCCACTTGGTCAGTACCGAGCAGGTGCGCTGCACCCGGCGCCTGCCAGATCGCGGTGAAGTCCACGGCGTTGGCGGCGTACGGGGCCACCCACGGTGCGAGCAGAGCGGCGGCAACCACAACGATGAGGAAGCCAAGGCTCAGAAGGTACGCAACATCGCGTTTCTTCCTGCCAATAACCGGGGTGGACGCCAGCGTGGACGTCGAAAGGGAGCTCATGATTTCTTGTCCTTTGCCTTGATGCGCGGATCAAGCAACGGGTGGATCAGGTCCACCAGGGTGGTCACCACCATGTACGTGATGACCATGTAGAGGAGCACGGCCTGCACCACTGGGAAGTCGTGCGTGTTGATGGCATCCACCAGCAGCTTGCCGACGCCGCTAATGCCAAAGACACTTTCGACGACGACCGTTCCGGCCAGCATGCTGGCCACCACGAGCGCCACCATGGTCAGGATGGGTCCCCAGGCGTTGCGCAGGACGTGCCGGCGGATCAGTTTGGCGGGCGCCAGCCCGAAGCTGCGGGCCGCCTCCACGTGGTCCATGGACAGCTGCTCCACCATGGATTGGCGGGTCACCCGGCTGACAATTGCGACGGCGCCAACGGCCAGTGCCACTGCTGGCAGCGCAAGGTGGTGCAGCCGGTCCAAGAACCCTTCGCCAGCGCCCGAGACGGGAAACCACCCCAGTTGGACCGAGAAGATGGACACCAGGAGGAGGCCGATCACGAAGGATGGAACCGATGCTGCGAGCGTGGTTGCGGCGGTGATGGTGGAGTCTGTGCGCTTGCCTTGCCGGAGCGCGGACAGAATGCCCAGGCCAACACCGGCCACGATGAACAGCACTGATGCCATGGCCACCAACGCCAGGGTTGCGGGAAGTCGCGTGGCCATCAGCTCGGCCACTGGCTGGTGATATTGGAACGACGTACCGAGGTTGCCAACAAAGGCCTGGGATGCCCAGAGCCCGTATTGCACAATGAGCGGTTGATCCAGGTTGTACTGCGCCTTCACTTCGGCAACGCGCTCAGGCGTCATGTTCTCCGGGTTGCCGATCAGGAACGTGACCGGGTCCCCTGGTGCCGCATACATCGCGGCGAAGATGACGAACGAGCTCACCACCAGGGTCAGGATCATTCCCGCGATGCGGGTTGCTGCACGGATCATGGCGTCACTTCTTGCTGCTGCCGACGTCCGCGGCCCACGGGTAGTAGAGGAACGACGCCGACGACGGTGCTCCGGTGATGTCTTTCGCCATGGCGATGGTTGCGGGTGTGTGTGCCACAGGAATCCAGACCACGGCGTCGGTCCACTGCTTCTCCAGTTCGATGGCGAGCTTGGCGCGAGCGGCGTCGTCGGTGGTGGCCTGGGCTTCCTTGACCTTGTCGTCGTAGCCCTCGCCGGTGAATTTCACAAAGTTGACCCGGGCCGTGGAGGCCCCGTTTTTGTAGAAGCCCACGGGGTCGTTCTTGGAGATGTAGTACTCATCCGAGAAGAGGTCTGCTTGTGCACGCAGGGATGCGTCCGAGTAGAAGTCGCCGTATTGCTGGCGCGGGATGGTGACGATTTCGGCCGTCAGCCCGATCTTCTGCGCTGCTTCAACCACTGCACTGGAGATGACGTTCCTGATGGAGTCGCCGCTGTTGGCAACAACGATCGGCTCAGCGGGCACGCCGGCTTCCTGCACCAGTTTCTTCGCCTTCTCCAGGTCTTCCCCGGACGGCTGCGCGGGTGCGCCAGTCAAGGTTTCGTAAGCGGCGCTGAAGGTTGGCTCTTCGTATCCCCAAGCACCCGGACCCACAGGCGCCTTCCAGGGTTTGGCCAGCCCGCCAAATGCCGCCTGGGCTACACCCTCCCGGTTGAGAGCCAGCGACAATGCCTGCCGGATCCGCTCGTCCTTCAAGGCTCCGCGCTCGGTGGCCATGAGCGACCAGACGTTGGTGGACGGTCCTTGGGCGATCTGGACCTTGTCGCTCTTCTGCAGTGGTCCGGCCGTGGCGGGGCTGTCCAGGTAGGCGCCCTGGGCTTCGCCGCTGGTCAAGGCGTTGACGATCGCATTGTCGTCAGCCCAGCGGAAAGTTACGGTGCTGGCCAGGGAAGCGTTGTCAGCATCCCAGTAGTCACCGGCCTTGGTGAGGGTGATGTTGGAGCCTGCCGACCACTTCTCAAGTTTGAGGGGACCTGAGCAGGCGTCAGGAGCCGACGGCGACCCGTAGTTCGCGCCTTGAGCCTCCACGACCTTTTGGTTCAGCACGATTCCGCCGTTGCCGGCCATGGCTTGAAGGAAGATGGCGTCGCGCTGTTTCAGCGTGACCGTGATTTGGTTGTCGCCTGTCTTTGCCATGCCGGTGACGTTGGCGTATTCATCTGATTCGTCCGCGCCCTTTGCTGCGTGCCGCTGCATGCTCCAGAGCACGTCATCGGCGGTCATGGGCGTGCCGTCGTGGAATGTCACGTCCTTCCGGAGCGTAAACACCACCGTGGTGTCCGAGGTCCATTCGGCTTTCTCTGCCAGATGAGGCGTGGTGGTCAGGTCTGGCTGGAGTTTCATCAGGCGTTCGCAGACGTTGGACATGATGGTGTTCTCAGCCGTGCCGCTGTCCTTGTCCAGATCGAACGTCGCCGGCTCCTGGGTGATCATCCACGTGAAGGAATCGATCGCGCCTGCAGCTTCCGAAGTGGTCGGACCGAAGGAAACATCAGTGGGGGTGCTCTGGGCCTGAGGTCCTGCAGCGTTGCAGGCACTCAGCGCCAAAGTGAAGGCGGCTGCACCGGCAATGACGCCTGTCCGGGCAAAGGGCTTGAATCTATCGTTGCGTTTCACAGTGATACCTCTGCAGTGTTGGGATTGAAGGATTCGTGGGCGGAACCAGGTCCGTCGTAGAGGTTCCAGGGCATTTGTTCGTAGTTGTGTTCACAGGGGGTTCCGTTGGTGACCAGGTAGTCGCCGGTGGTGAGGTCCACGCAGCTTGAGAGCAGCGTGGACCACTGACGGACGCGGGGGCGTCGCTCGTCCGGGTGCGTGCAAACAGATTCGGGGTAACCCAGGTGATCTGACATTGCGGACTTGATGAGTTCCCGGGAATGCACGGTGCTTGTGGCGGTGCGGACCCGTTCCAGCCCCCGTCGCGCTTGTGGAACCCGGAAGAGGGAATCCACGGAGACAGGACGGTAGGTGGCTGCCAGTTGTACCGGCATGAAAGCTTCGTAGTGGTTTCCGTGCACCAGCACCCCGGAGGTGTCCGGGTACATCCAACCGTTGCTTCCCGGGGTGGTTTCCACGTCAATGGAGAATCCGGAACGGTGGGACAGCACGGCATTGCTGGCGATGTGGGGCTTCTGGCGGAAGAGCGTGTTCAACGCATCCGGAAGTTCTGATTGATCCAGCACCATGCGCCGGATGAAGGTCTGCGGCATCCCGAGTTCGTCGTTGAACCGGCCGCCCAATCCGTTGGCGTTGAGGGCAATGCCGGCGGAGTTCGCTCCGTGCCGGCCAATCTGGCCTGCCTCAACCTGCATGATCAGCGTGGGCTTAGGATCCTGAACAACCCGCAGGATCATCACGGTGTCCTGTGTGCCATGGCGCCAATCCCAGTTTTGGCCCACGTACATGTGGCCGTCACCGGATGCACCATCGGTCAGGACAAAAGAGGTGCACCCGTCCACGTTGTCGCGCTCTTCGGGTTCAGGCGCCTTGGCGAAGCCAGCGTCGTAGATGATTTCACCGCGAAGGTTCAGCACCATGATGTCCAGGACGTCCCGGCCACTGCCTTCGGCGATGCCGCGCATTTCCGTGACCAGATCCGGCGCTGCGTCAGTGCACAGCCCCATCCAGCGCTCGGCCCGCCCGCGCAGCTGCTCCCAGGTCAGTCCCGTCTGCTGTTGGAACGCTTCGGTGTAGAAATCGATGGCTTTTGTGATCAGGTCTGCGGCAGCGTTTCCGTACTGCCTCCCCCGCTCCAGGGGAGGTCCGGAGATCTCCACGATCCGCAAGGATGTGTTGCTCATATCCGTAGGGCCTTTCATTCGATTGGGTCTCACTGTCATCCGCTGTTGGAAGGGGTATCTTTGGAACAACCGTTACAAGTGAGGGCTTCTTTAGAATGAATAGTACATCCAATGTGACTTCTGTAACAGACGTTACGAAAAATCGAGGCATGATTAATTTGCGTGGTCGTGTCCGCGAGCATTGGGACAGGCTCTCCAAAGCCGAGCGGACGGTCAGCACCTTCCTCACCAACAGCTCCCCGGAACGGCTCCTCTACGCGAGCGCACAGGAGCTCGGCGCCGAAAGCGGAACCAGCAGCGCCACCGTGGTCCGCACGGTCCAGTCATTGGAGTACTCAGGACTGCAGGAGCTCAAGAGGGACATCGCCACCCCCTTCACCTCAACGGTGGCGCCGGAAATCCGCATGCAGCAACGCATCGACCACATGGGCGCCAGCATTGAGGACATCTGGCAGAACGTGTGGTCCGAGGCCAAGGACCGCCTGGAACTCGCCGCCAGCGCCGACCCCGCAGAGGCGATCGCTCCCGCCGTCGAACTTCTCATGCGGGGTTCCACAATTGTCAGTTACGGCGTGGGCGCATCTGGAATTGCCGCGCTCAACCTGGCCCTGCGCTGCAACCGGATCGGCCGGCGGGCCAGGTGCATTTCCAGCGACGGATTCCGGCTCGCGGATGATCTGCTCCAACTTGGGAGCCAGGATGTGGTGGTCGTCTTCGCGCCGGGACGTGTAACGGTCGACGTCGAAGTGCTGCTTAAGCGCGCACGCTCGGTTGGTGCGTCCATCGTCTTACTGACTGATGAACCAGAATCGGCGTTGCATGACCTGGCCGATGCTGTGATTCTTGCCCCGCACACGCCAACGGGCATGACCACGGAGGCGCTGCCGTCGATCGTGCTGAGCGACGTGCTTGTGCAGGCCCTGGTTTCCGTTGATCACGAGCAAGCGGTGGAATCGTCGCATCAACTCACGGCGCTGCGGGAGCAGTTGGGGTACTAGGATGCCCGCGAATCCTCAAGTCTCCCGCTGGCATCTGACCTTGCCGTCACTAGGCAGCCGCCGAATCACGGAGGCGGCGCGACAACCAATTGCGGTCACCGAAAACATGAACGCCCTCCCTCATAATCGAGTCGAATATCGGCGCGCTCCGGACTTCGGACGCTTCGTAGATCATCGGGCGAACATCGTTGCCGGTGAGACCGTAGACGTCAACGGCCAGGTTTCCAATCTGCTTATAGAGCTCATCGTCAGCGCCGTCATGAATGATGAACAGCAAATCGATATCAGAGTCGTTGCGCATGTCCCCGCGCGCCGCTGAACCGAAAAGGGCAACCTGCAAATAAGAACCCTCCATAACCCCGAGAGCTAACCCCTCGGCGAACGGGCAGCGGGAAGCGCCCACCGAGGGGTGAGCTTTCGGCAATAAGAACCCTCCATAACCCCGAGAGCTAACCCTTCGGCGAACGATTGGGGTTGGGCCGCCCTCTTGACTTCCGAAGACACAGAGACGGGCTGAGAGAGCGCTCTCTTGACGTACGTGACTTACAGCACATACATTAGTCCCACATCCCAGAGAGCGCTCTCTCGCCATTGGCGGCCGGTCGCTCGAACACACAAAGGAGTGACCGTGGAATTCTCGCGACTTAGAAAAATCAGCGCCATCGCCGGCGTTGCGTCCCTGGCCCTCGCAGCCGCTGGCTGCAGCGGCGGAGGCGATAAGGCGGCGAGCGCCGACAACCCTGTCACACTGACCGTGACCACCTTCGGCACTTTCGGGTACGACGACCTGTATGCCGAATATGAGAAGCAAAACCCCGGCGTCACCATCGAGGCCACCAACATTGACCGCGGCTCCAACGCCCGGACCGATGCTTTCACCAAGCTCGCCGCAGGCTCCGGACTTAGCGACGTCACCGCCATCGAGGAAGGCTGGCTGGGCTCCATCATGGAGGTCTCGGACCAGTTCGTGGACCTCAAGGAACACGGCGCCGAGGACATCAAGGCCAACTGGGTGGACTGGAAGTTCAAGCAGGGCACCGACCCGGACGGCCGCGTCATCGGATACGGCACGGACATCGGCCCGCAGGCATTGTGCTTCAACGGCAAGCTCTTTGAAGCTGCCGGCCTGCCGAGCGACCGCGAAAAGGTGGCCGAACTCTTCGGCGGCAAGGACGCAACCTGGGACACATACTTCAAGCTCGGCCGCCAGTACAAGGAAGCAACCGGCAAGGCCTGGTATGACCAGTCCGGCTTCGTCTGGAACTCCATGGTCAACCAGATGGACGAGGGCTACTACACCAAAGACGGCAAGCTGAACGTCGAGGGTAACAAGGACATGCGGGCAAAGTTTGACATGCTCGCTGCCGGCACCGCCGGTGGATTGTCTTCCAACCAGACCCAATTCGACTGGGGTAATGGCAAGGCCTTCGTGGACGGTTCCTTCGCAACGCACGTATGCCCGGCTTGGATGCTCGGCACCATCAAGGGCCAGCTCGAGTCAGCAGGTGGCGGGGCAGCAAGCGGCTGGGACGTAGCCGACGTCTTCCCCGGCGGTGCCTCCAACTGGGGCGGCGCTTTCCTCTCGGTTCCCAAGAGCTCCAAGCACCCTGCTGAAGCAGCCAAGCTGGCAGCATGGCTGACCGCCCCTGAACAGCAGATCAAGCAGTCCGCCGCCGCGAACAACTTCCCCAGCACCCTCGAAGCCCAGGCAAAGATCGTCGAGGCCGCCAAGCCGAACGAGCTGTTCAACAACGCTCCCTATGGCGCCATCTTCGAATCACGCGCCGAGGGCGTCATCGCCCAGTTCAAGGGCCCGCACGACTCCGTGATCCAGGAGAACGTCTTCGGTCCCGCGCTGAAGATGCTCGATTCGGGCAAGGCTACGGCCGATGAGGCCTGGAATGAAGCCGTCAAGCTCCTCAACGACCTCGTCGTCAACAACTAGCAGCAACCGGCCGTGGGGCCTCCGGCGCAACCGGAGGCCCCCTCACAGAGTCTGAGACCTTCCATGACCACGACACTGAACCGTCCGGCAGTCAGCAGGCCTGCTGCCAGTAAACCGAAACCCACCTTCCGCCAACGCCTGAACGTCTTTGACATGAAGGCCTCCCCCTACCTCTACATCGCACCGTTCTTCATCCTGTTCGCCTTGGTGGGCCTGTTTCCCCTGGGCTACACATTCTTCGTCTCCCTCTTCGACTGGCACCTGCTCAAAGGCCAGGGAGAGTTCGTGGGATTCCAAAACTTCGCTGAGGTGCTGCAGGACAGGTTCTTCTGGAACTCCCTCTTTAACACCGTCAGCATCTTCCTGATTTCCACCATCCCCCAGCTGATCATGGCCACCATCATTGCCGCGGTCCTGGACCAGAACCTGCGAGCCAAGACCTTCTGGCGCATGAGCATCCTGCTCCCCTACGTGGTCACTCCCGTGGCCGTCGCCATGATCTTCACCAACATGTTCGGGGAGCAGTACGGGCTCATCAACAACATCCTGTCGAGCTTCGGCATCGATCCCATCATGTGGAAAAACGACACCCTTCCCAGCCACATCGCCATTGCCACCATGGTGAACTGGCGTTGGACGGGCTACAACGCGCTCATCCTCCTGGCCGCCATGCAGTCAGTACCGCGCGATATTTACGAGTCCGCAGCAATCGACGGCGCCGGCTCTTTCCGCCGCTTCTTCAGCATTACCCTGCCGAGCATTCGACCCACCATGGTGTTCGTCATTGTCACGGCTACCATCGGCGGGCTGCAGATCTTCACCGAGCCCAGACTCTTCGATCCCGTGGCTGCCGGCGGAACGGCACGGCAGTTCCAGACCACCGTGTTGTACCTGTGGGAGATGGCCTTCCAGCGTCAGAACTTCGGCAAGGCGTCCACCATCGCCTGGCTCCTGTTCCTGATCATCCTGCTCTTCGGCATCGTGAACTGGCTGATCTCGCGCCGTATCGCCACCAATGGTGACGATCGCGGCGCCGCCAGCCGCCGCCGTCGGAAGCGCTCTTCGGCACCGGACGCCAACGCGTACGACGCCGGCCTCCCGGCCCAGGCGGTAACGGCACCAGCGGCTTCGGCACCGGCGGCATCGGCACCGGAAACAGCACCAGAACAGACCCCGAGGAGCGGGAAATGACCCTCACCCAAAACCGGCCACAAACACCGGCACCTCAGCGAACCTCCCGATCCCTGGCCACGCGCAAGGCCCTCCTTGGCAACGGCCGACGGCCGGGGTTCCTCACTTATGGGCTGCTGCTCGCCTTTTTCCTGGCTTCGGCCTACCCGCTCTGGTGGTCCGTGATCATCGGCAGCCGCTCCAACGAAGCCCTCGGTGAGACCTGGCCGCCGCTGTTTCCGGGCGGCAACTTCTGGACCAACGTTGGCGAAGTCTTCGACACCATCCCGTTCTGGCTCGCGCTCGGCAACAGCGTCCTGATTTCGGGCATCATCACGGTCTCTGTGGTGGGGTTCTCCACCCTGGCCGGGTACGCGTTCGCCAAACTGCGCTTCCGCGGCCGCAACTGGCTGATGGTGGCTGTCATCGCCACCATGGCCATCCCGACGCAGCTCGGCATCATCCCGTTGTTCATGCTGATGCGCACGCTCGGCTGGACAGGTGAGATCGGCGCCGTCGTTATCCCTACCCTTGTCACGGCGTTCGGTGTCTTCTTCATGCGGCAGTATCTGGTGGACGTGATTCCGGACGAGCTCATCGAGTCGGCACGCATGGATGGGGCGTCCATGATTTCAACCTTCTGGCACGTCGCGCTCCCTGCCGCGCGCCCGGCCATGGCCATCCTCGGCTTGTTCACGTTCATGACGGCATGGACTGATTTCCTGTGGCCCCTGTTGGTGCTCGACGCCGGCAACCCCACCTTGCAGACGGCGCTCAGCCAACTGCAGTCGGCCCGTTACGTGGACTATTCGATCGTCCTGGCCGGCGCCGTCATGGCAACTCTTCCGCTGCTGGCCCTCTTCGTCATAGCGGGACGTCAACTCATATCCGGAATCATGCAAGGAGCAGTGAAGGGCTAATGCCATTCGAAGCAACAAACCACCCAGCGACCACCCCCTTTAACCGGGTGTGGCCCAAGGGCTTCATCTGGGGCTCGGCTACCGCCGCAGCCCAGGTGGAAGGCGCCAGCCACGAGGGCGGCAAGGAAGATTCCGTGTGGGATGCTTTCGCCCGCGTTCCGGGTGCCATTGCCAACGGCGAGACGCTGAAGGACGCGGTGCAGCACTACCACCGCATGCCCGAGGACGTCAGGATCATGAAGGATCTGGGCCTGGATTCCTACCGGTTCTCCACCAGCTGGTCCCGCGTGCGCCCGGGGGGCCGCGCCGCTAACGCTGAGGGTCTCGATTTCTACTCCCGCCTTGTGGATGAACTGCTCGACGCCGGAATCCTCCCTTGGTTGACGCTTTACCACTGGGACTTGCCGCAGGCGCTGGAGGAGAAGGGCGGCTGGGCCAACCGCGATACCGCCTACCGCTTCGTCGACTACGCGAACGACGTCTACTCGGCGTTGGGGGATCGCGTCCAGCACTGGACCACGTTCAACGAACCGTTCTGCTCGTCACTCCTCGGCTATGCGGCGGGCGTGCACGCTCCGGGTCGTCAGGAACCGGAAGCAGCCGTCGCGGCGATCCATCACCAGCACCTGGCCCACGGCCTGGTGGTCAACGAACTACGGAGTCGCGGCGCGCAGCAATTGGGAATCACGCTCAATCTCAGCAACTCCATTCCGCGGGATCCTTCCGATCCCGTGGACCTCGATGCCGCGCGCCGGTTCGATTCGCTGCAGAACCGGATCTTCCTCGATCCGATCCTGCGCGGTGCCTACCCGGAGGACACCCTCAACGATCTTGAACAGTTCGGCATCCGGGACGTCATAAAGCCCGGCGATCTGGAGATTATCGGTGCGCCCATCGATTTCCTGGGCGTCAACCACTACCATGATGACCTCATCAGCGGGCACCCCACTGCTGAGCACGGTGACGGTCATTCGGGCGGCGCAACCCGCCCGACGTCGTCGTGCTGGATCGGTTCGGAAGATATCGCCTTCCCGAGCCGCGGACTGCCACGAACGGCCATGAACTGGGAGGTCAATCCGGATGGTCTGCGGAAGCTCCTGGTGCGCCTTGGCGAGGAGTACCCGGCGCTGCCGCCGCTGTACATCACGGAAAACGGCGCCGCGTACGACGACGTCGTCGGTCCTGATGGAGCAGTCCACGACGCCGAGCGGACCCAGTTCGTCCTCGACCACATCACAGCTGTTGGTGAGGCACTCGACCAGGGCGCCGACGTGCGCGGCTACTTTGTTTGGTCGCTCCTGGACAACTTCGAGTGGTCATGGGGTTACGGCAAGCGCTTCGGGGTTGTTCGCGTGGACTATGACACCTTTGAACGGACGGTGAAGGACAGCGGACTCGCTTACTCCCGCGTTATCGAGGCAGCCAAGGCATCTGCGACCGCTACCGTGAACGCCTAAAGTAGCCTTCAGAGGCTTACTTTTCTTACGTTCCGGAGATGACAATGACGCAGGACACCAGCGGCCCCCGGCCGGTACCCACCCTTGAGATGGTGGCTGCCTTGGCCGGGGTGTCGCGGGCCACCGTGTCCCGCGTCGTCAATGACAGTCCTAGCGTTGACCCGGATCTGGCACAGTCCGTGAGGAAAGCGATCCTTGCACTCGACTACACGCCAAACCGTGCCGCCCGTTCCCTGGCTAAACGCCGGGCGAATGCGGTCACACTGATCGTCCCGGAGTCGACATCCAAGGTCTTTGCGGACCCCTTCTTCGCCTCGGTAGTCCAAGGCATCGCCCTTTATCTCACCGATACCGAGTACACGCTGAACATGGTGATCTCCTCGGAGTCGAAGCCGGAAAAAACCCGCAGCTTCCTGCTCGGAGGCAACGTGGACGGCGTCCTGGTGGTGTCGCACCACAGTGGTGACAACTCCTGGACGCATCTTTCCGGATCACTTCCCATGGTGTTCGCCGGACGCCCCCTGGTAGGCGGCAAGGAGAGCTACTACGTTGATGTGGCCAACGAGCAAGCGGCCTACGAGGTCACCCGGCTTCTGACCGAGAGCGGCCGAAAGAACGTTGCCACGATTGCCGGTCCGCAAGACATGCCCCCCGGCCTCGACCGCCTCGCCGGATGGAGGACCGCCGTGCGGGAGGCGGGTCTTGGGGAGGGCTTGATGGAGGAAGGTGACTTCACTTTGGCATCCGGCGCCAAAGCGATGCACCGTTTGCTGGATCGGGGAGTGCCCATCGACGCCGTTTTCGCGGCCAACGACCAAATGGCCGCCGGCGCCTACACCGCCATCCAAGGGCGGGGCCTGCGCATCCCGGAGGACATCGCCGTGGTCGGTTTTGACGACGATTCCTTCGCTACCTCAGTGACACCCGCCCTCACCACCGTGCATCACCCGATTGTTGAACTCGGCAAGAAGATGGCCGAGACCCTGGTGAACCTGATCGAGGGCAAACCAGCGGAACGCGTCACCAGAATGCCAACCTCGATCGTTATCCGCGATTCCGTCTAGCGTTTCACTTCAGGCTTTGAAGGCTGTTCCGAGGGCTTCTTTATATCCGCCGCGCTACGAGGGGCCGTTTCGGAGCGCTTCCTTTAGGGACGTCCGCCTGTTGGTTCGCATCAGCGTGCGCAAATATATGTTTGTGCTCAACCTGATGGCCAGGATACCCACCACCACCACCCCGCTCGCCGCGGCCCAAGGCTCCCACCATTCAACACCCCCGTCCAAGATGCGCGTTGGCATGGCGATGGAGGAAAAAACCGGCACAAAGGAAGCCACTCTGAGAATTTCCTCAGGAGCGGTGAAGCTGAGGAAATAAGCCCCGAAAAGAAGGATCTGCATGGGTATTGCTGATGACGCAAGATCCTCGGACCGGGTTGCCATGGATCCGAGCGCGGACCAGATACAGGAGACAGCGAAAAACCCAAGCACAAAGAAGAAGATGAACCATCCGCTGGCCGCCGCGACCCGGCCCAGGTCCGGAATGACATTGACGAAAGCGAGCCCGGTCAGCGCTATGGTGGTCAACGCGGTGACTTGCAAGAATCCGAGGATAAAGTTTGCGCCGATTTTGCCCACCAGCAGGTATTTCACGGATGTCGCCGCTGCGAGGATCTCTACAACCCGGCTCTCTTTTTCCTCTACCACGCTCTGGGCTATCGCCAGCCCGTACGTCATGAGCGCCGAGACGAACATGAAGCTGAAAACAAACTTCAAAACGAACAACGAACCGTCGTTGCCTTGCTTTTCGCTGAGAAGCTGCCGCTGAAGCTCCGACCCCCGGCCGAGTTCTTCCAGATTGACACCGAGTCTTGCCGCATTCGCTGAGGTGGCTGTCTGCTGCACCACCGCCGCGACTGCTTGCTCCAAATCGGGGTTGATGGATCCGTTACCGACCAATTTCCAAAGGGCCGCACCAGTGTTATCCATCACTGGAATCAGCGCTGCGTCAGTGGTTCCGTCCGATACCTTGTCCAGGGCCACAGCCGCTGTGTCGACGCGGACCACCGAGACCTCGTCAGGAGAGTCGGGCTTCAGCGTCCGCAAGAGATCGCCGCTCTGATGTACCACTGATGTGCCGGCGTCATCTATAACTGCAATCGAATGGTTCTCCGTCCTATTGGAGAAAAATGAGAGCGCCGCTATACCAAGGACCACCAGTATCAAGGTGGAAGCAATGCCAATCCTGAATGTCTTTTCGCGAACCTTCATGCCCATTTCACGGAGAAGTACCACTACCCATGCCGGACGCTGTGTTGTGGTCATCTGTTCGTGGCCAGGAATCGTTCGGTCAGGGAAGCGTGTACCCGCGAGAAAGACGTCACGGCACCAAGGCTGACTGCCCGCAACAAAACCTCCTGTTCCACGCCGGGTTCCGCGGGACTGAACTCCACCCAGCCTGGCCCCTGTCCCAGGATTGTCATTCCTCGAACTGCTTTAAGCGACGACATGTCCTCACCCATCTCCAATCGATAAGTCGGCGTATCACCGTCTGAGTCCGCGTTGGTGACGCCGTTGACCCGGATACTTCCGTCCACCAGCATCACCAGCTCGTCACACAACCTTTCAACAAGTTCCAACTGATGGCTTGAGAAGAGCACCGGGACACCCTCCTGAGCCTTTTCCCGCAGCACTGTGCTCATGAAATCGACGGCCAACGGATCAAGTCCAGAGAACGGCTCGTCCAGGATGAGGCATGTTGGTCCGTGAATCAGGGCCGCGATGATCTGCACCCGCTGCTGATTTCCCAGGGAAAGGGACTCGAGGAGTTCGTCTTTCCGACCTATCAGTCCGAAAGCGTCCAAAAAGCGATCCGCCCTGAGAACCGCCGCCTTGCCGGAAAGGCCATGGATCTCGCCGAAGAATCGAAGCTGCGTAGCGATAGTCTGCTTGGGGTAAAGACCTCGTTCTTCCGGCATGTAACCGAACGTCCGCTGATGCGCGCGGGTGATGGGGCCGCCATCCCAGCTGACGTAGCCGTCGTCCGCAGAAAGCAGCCCCATTCCGATCCGCATGGTTGTTGTCTTTCCTGCGCCGTTTGCCCCTACGAAACCGGTCAGGCATCCCGGCCGAACGGAGAAGGAAATATTCTCCAGAACCCGTCGCTCTCCATAGAATCTAGTGACCTCGTGGTATTCCAGCACTTAGGCGCCTTCCAAATTTGCCAGGTCCCCGACGCTCACGGCGATACGTGCGCCGGAAAAGAGTGAATCGAATGTTGCGGCGACGAGCTCAGGTGTCACTTCACGCAGTTCCGCTCCTATGTTGTGATAACGGTCCAAAGGAATCCCCCTGCTCATGAGATTGGCGAAATAGTCGGCCTTGGTTTGAGTGCTGTCCGAGACGTTTCTAAGTTCGTTTTCGCAATACTTGATGGCTTGCGCGATCTCTGCCTTGGCTGGCGGGTAAGCCCTGAAAGACTTCTCCTCGCGTTTCATTTCCTTGGCAGCTGCGGCGAAAGCGGAGGAACCGGCAACGATTCGCGTGGTGGCAACGGGACGGCCGGCTATGGTCCGTCTACCGACGATGCCCCCTGTGCGGGCAATGACGGTTTCCAGTACGGGGTTCCTGTGCAGCCGGGAAAGAGGAGACCCTCCGTAAAGTGCGGCGGTGATATACCGTGCCGCCTCCGGTATGCCGGCAGTATCAGGTTCAAGAAAGTAGCTTGAGTGCACCGTGGTGAAGCCGTCCACCTGAACGTCTTGTCGCAGGTTTGGCCGCTCTGGCAAAGCCAGTGCCCTGTTCGTTCCTTCGCGGTCTTTCGGAAGTCCCAGAGTTGCCAAGGACTCTTCCAGTTCATCGGCGTCAATATTGCCGACTACCACCAAGGTGGCTGCGGTCTTGGTGAAGATGCGCCTGTTTGGAAGTTCGGTTTTGCCATGCGAATGCATTCCTGTCCAGCCGGCAGCATCGATGAGCAGCTTCCGCGCAATGACATCGGACAGCATCCCAAGTGATTGCGCTGGGCTTTGCGGAGAAGGCGTAAGCGGAGGCCAGTCGCGGGATATGCAGTCCGCAACGGCACCGAACCAACCAGGCAGACTTGCCGGTTCAGCCCGCCCGGAGAACTCGATCATCTCGCCGTCAGCTCTCACATCCATATCCAGGCACCCGGCAAGTGCCGGCCTAAGAATCTCCATACGTCGACGAATACCGTCCACCATCCTCCGGACACCCCAAGGATCTTCCCAGCCGACGCCATCGGTAGCGAACCTCAGCCTGAGTTCTACGAGCGAACTACGGTTCTCCCTGCAGAGTGCGATGGAAATCCCGCTACGGGTGGAGGTGGTGAAGGACAAGGACTCGGCGAGGCCGGTTGACTCGGGTTCCCGCACTTCGGTGTAAGAAGCCAAACCAACGGTGGGACCCCATCCCAGGGCTTGGGCCTTAGCATCCCGACCGTCAGGGATGGTGATGGTCCCCAGTGTCTTTTGGAGGTCTCCGGACGCGGTCACCATTCCGGTTCCTTTGGTCGGCAAGATATTGACTACCGCCCTTTTCTTAGCCACCAAAGACTGCGCTGCTCTGGCCAGGTCTGTGGCCGTAAGCGCTGCAACGCATTGCGGCAAGGATGAGATGAGGTCCGGGTCGCCGAACAGGAGCTGGGATTTACCGATGAATCTGCAGCGGTCGAGCAAGTCGGTTCCCATGAGTAAGTAGTGCCGCCGCAAGGTTCCTAATGCTGGTTGCAGATGCCTGTCCACCGCGGCAGGATCCCGGAAGGCAGCCAACGCCTTATCGAACGCATCCACCGCGGAATCGCAGTCAGCCCCGTTTCCCACGGTCAGCACAACATTGAAAACCTCGGGAGTCACGGCGTCAAAGGCGCCGAAGTAGCCCGTTTGTGCATCGATGTCAGCAAGCGAGCTTGACTGACCCGACTGCAAGCTAAGAAGTCTGGCCAATGCATTAAGCGCCAGATACGAATCTGGTTCGACATCGGGACCTGGAATCCGATAGCTGATGGATACTCCGGGCAGTGTCACGTTCGGGTCATGGAAGGAAGCCGCCCTGCTGGCCAGGAGTTCCGCATCGTCCAGCCGTGTGCGGCCTTTGGTTGCCCGCGGCGGGACTGATCCAAAGTACCGATCGGCAAGCTGCTCGACCTGGTCCATGGAGTGCCGTCCGCTGACGGTAAGGACCGCATTTTCCGGGGTGTACCAGTCGTGGAAGAACTCTGCACAGTCATCAAGGGAGATGGAACGAAGTCTGTTCATATCACCGTAGCCATCATGGGCGTTGGCATAGTCGTCAAAAAGCAGGTTCGATGACTTGGGCCAAGGAAATCCAGCATAGGGATCCACCGCTGTGTTGTAGTAGATCTCTTGCTGAACCAGTTCCAACTGCTCCTGAAGACTCCGACGCGTGAATTGGGGGGCTCTCATACGGTCTGCTTCGAAGTACATGGTCCGTTCAAGGTCCCACGGCGCAATCAGGTGTTGATAATCCGTGTAGTCCTGGTGCGTGGTGCCATTGACGTAACCGCCCGTAGCCTTCACCCGGGCGTAGAACAGTCCTTTGGGTACGCGTTGGCTCCCTTGGAACATCAAGTGTTCGAAAAGGTGCGCAAAGCCCTCCTTGGACTCCGGCTCGGAGCGGAATCCAACACCGTAATGTACGGTAACTGCGGTTCTGGCCACCTCGTCCGTGTAATCGGCAATGACGCGCAGCCCGTTGCCAAGTTTGATAGTCCGCAGTTCTCTTGCAGAGGTGGTGGTTTGTGTTGGCACTTAGCGTGATCCCATTCCTGACTCGACGAGATACCGGACAAATCTGAGGTTTTCGACAATTTCGGGGGTGACTTCATGGGCGGCATATGCCACAAAGTCATGCTGATGCATCAGGATGCGCAGTATTGCAGCACGAAAGTCGTCAGGAACGAGTCCGCGGCCGTAGCCGTCCTCGAAGGCTTGAATGGACAGTTGCAACTCTTCCGGGTTTATCCTCTCGGCGCGGCTCATCTCCAAGAGTTCTCCGAGGAAGTAGCCGATGTCCAGACTCGGGTGTCCCGCGCAGAGAGCTGGCCCCGTCAGGACTTCCAGCACCGATTCGTACCCAACGTGGATGCTGCCCATACCGAACTGTCCGTGGCAGAGAGTGGTGCTGGATGCCGCCAGTAAGGATTCGCACCATGCTGCCAAGGTGTTCCAGACTGAATCCCCCAGCACCTCCCGGACCACCGGTGTGAAGTGGGCTCCATGAAAGTCCGGGGAGAGTCCCCTGAACCAGGCGTCGAGCCTCAAGTAGGGTTCTGGACCTCCGGTATCGCTGACATCGTGGTCCTTATCTGGGGAATGCAAGGTCTTGAGGAAATTGCCGGCAGCGTGCGAGACCGCTGGCCACGGTATGCCCCCATCCCCTGCAAGCACACCGTCGACCAACGTGGATTCACTGCGCACTGAGAAGATCCACTCGAAACCCGTGAATCTTCCGGCTACCACTACCGCATGCCCGTCACCTTCGCCGTGACCAACGTTCCGCAGTTCATGGGCCACCTGGCCGCGCTTGTAGGAGTGGCTGGCGCTGACCCGACTGAACTGCTGCCGGATTTCGTAACCGTCCGCGGCTGTGATGATGAAGGATGACGCAATATCGTTGACCGCTGTTTCGCGGCCCAGGCCCGGCAGCTGAACGGTTTGGTTCACCATGATTGCGCCTCTCTAACCCGGCCCTGTTCGTGTCGAAGTGCTTCTGTCAGCTTCACGACATCGGAGATTTCCCCGGGCGCTCCTTGATAAATATCGCCGGAAGTGACACTGACTGCGGTACGTGGCGGAACAATGGCCATGTTCCCCGCCGCCGAGATTTCTTGCCAATGGCTTTTGTACGCCCGGCTCTGAATCCCGCCCGGCGGCAGGGCCGGAACAAAGACAACAGGTTTGGCGGTGCACTGAATGGCGAGGACCGAAGGACTGTCCCCCCTTCCTCCCGCCACCCGTGAAAGAAAGTCAAGGGTTGCGGGGAACACGGCGAACGAATCCGTCCAATCTTCAAGCTCCACATGCAGGGCCTCGTCGGCATCACTCCATTCATCCAGTTTCACTGGGTGGCCTGTGCGATGCGCCAATGCCGAGGGTGTGACAAACCTCAACGCTGATCTCGTCACGACCACCCTGATACTCAGATCGGGATAAAGCTGCCTTAGAACATACAGGTGCGTGGGGGCGTCCGCCGCGGAAGGCGATCCTGTCACTACGATCAAAAGACGAGCCGGCCCGCCGCCGTCGTCATCTCTCTTGTCTCCCGGATTCATCCTGGGTTGACCTCCGTCAGTATGGTGGCCAACTCCTCAAGCGCCGCATCGGCACTGACTGATGCCACACCTGTGGTGTTGAGGACCAGTTCATCGACGCCTGCAGCCTTGTACGACTGCAGTCCGTCGCCAATCCGGTCCAACGACCCTCCCAGAAAGACTTCCCCCGCCAACAAACGACCGGTGGATTCCGAGGGCATGCCCGTTGTAACATCGATGCCCGCGCGGGCCAACATGTCCTGGTAGTGCGGGGCGCCCAGGTGCACTTGGCTTCCCTCCCAAAGCAACTTCGCGTGCTCCCTTCCAGGAACTTCGCGGGCAACCGGAACTACCGAGACAATGCGAGGCGACGGCCTGCCCGCCGACTCGGCGGCGGCCTGTAATGCTGGCTGCAGGATCGTCGATATATAGGAAGGCGGGCACATCCATGTGATTGCCACGTCTGCGACTTCTCCGGCCAAAGCGGCCATTCTTGGGCGGAGGACCCCTAGACCCAGTTCCGCGATATTTGTGTGCAGCGGGGGCAGCTGGGCGTGCAGCGAAAAATATTGGCCATCCCTGCTTACCGGCCGCCCGGTCAGCAGTTCACGAACAATAGCCAAATATTCGCGCATAGCCGTTAAGGGGCTGGAGTACGGTCGCTGCATGACGCTTGCTTGGAAGCTCTTGGCACCCGGACCGAAACCGGCAACCATGGGTTGCTTGCTGAGTGCCATGACACTGTTGATTTGAACTGCCGCCTCAAGCGGACTGCGTAAAGGTATCAGCGCCACCCCGGAACCCATCGGCACCCCGACTCCTGCAGCACTTAGTGCGGTGAAGAGCTGATAAGAGTCAAGCAGAAGCCCTTGGCCCTGCCATAGGCTGTGACCCGGGCTGTGCTTTACCATTGCCGCGAAGGGCATCGCGGCCCGGACATCCAGAGGCATGACCGGCAGCAGGACGGACAGCTTCACTGCGGCACCAGCTGCCCTTCATCTGTCTCCGTCCTCTTGTTCAACGTCTGTTCGCTGGCCAGCAAAGTGTAGGCCTGGCTGTTAAGTAAGAGCTCCTCATGGGTGCCTTCGGAAGCTATTTGGCCACCGTCAAGAACCACGATCTTGGATGCATTTTGCACCGTGGAAAGACGGTGAGCGACCATAAGAACAGCCCGGTCGCGGGACATTTCACGGACGCAAAGCCGAAGCTTCTCTTCATTGACGCCGTCGAGTTGGGAGCTGGGTTCATCCAGGAGGACAAGAGGCGCGTCCGAGAGGACTGCCCGGGCGAGGGCGAGCCGCTGCTTTTGCCCTCCCGAAAGATCAGTGCTGCCGCCGATTTCGGTGTCCAGGCCCTTCGGAAGGGCCTCGATGCACTCTTCCAATCCCAGCATCCGGAGTACTTCGCCGAGTCGGTGTTCCTGGACCTCAGTGGTGCGACCCAAATTCAGGTTCTCGCGGACAGTCCCCTGAACCAGGGTGAACGATTGGTCCACATAGGCTATGTTTCGCCGGACCTCACTCAGAGACAAATGCTCAATCGGGTGCCCAAAGAACGTGATTGCTCCTGACTGGTCCACGGCGAAGCGTTCGATGAGATCAAGAATGGTGGTCTTGCCGGATCCTGATAGCCCCACCAAAGCAGTCAACCCCCGGCGAGGCACATCGAAAGTCACGTCCTGCAGAATCGAAGGGCCCCCGTAACCGAACGACACGCCGTCGAAACTAACCGCCGAAGGCACGTCTACTTGCAGGTTCCCCTCGTCGGTTGCGTTGGCGCTGGCTGCATCCGGGTCTGGTTCAAAGGCCTTCTCCGTAGGCATTGCAAAAACACTCTCAAAGCGTGCACGGGCAACCATTCCACCTTGGATGGTTGTCAGGCCGGACACAGCCATCACAACAGGTCCTACGAGCTGCAAGAGATACAACAGGAATGCAATGTATGTGGGCAGGTCGAGGTCCCCGCCAATGACCCGGGTGCCACCGCCGACCAGAACGCCCACCAAAGCTATTTGCTGGCCCAGTGTTACCGCCGGCACGAGCATGGATTCGATACGGGATGCCGAGACTCCAAGGTCGGCCAGTTCATCCGCCCTCTTGGTCAGGCGGCGAAGGATCAAGCCCTCAGCCCTGTAAGCCTTTATCGCGGCTACAGCCTGCATCTGATTGACGAAATTGTCGGAGAGACTCCCGATCCGATCCTGCAGTTCCTTGTACTTCTTGCGGAGCGAAATCATGAGGAACCCGATGACCACAAAAGCCGCAGCGAAACACGCGAGAGTGATCAGCAAGAGTACCCAGTCAAGCAAACCCATGATTGCCAACGTGCCGAGCAGTATCAAGGCACTGGTTGGCAGCTGCAACGGACCAATGTCGATTGCGGCCTTCACCTGGAATGCATCGGCGTTGAGGCGGGCCGAAAGGTTCCCGACCCCTTCTTCTTTGATGTCCCGAAGCCTCATTCCAAGGGAATGGGCCATCACGCGGCCACGCAACCGGCCGATGATGCGTTCGCCGGTCCTGCCCACAAGAAAAGTGGCGATGGCCCCTGCCACCGCACCCCCGAGCCCTGCCACCACCATCCAAAGTGATGGCAAGAGCAACGGAGATCCGGCCTGAATCGCTTCGATGAGCTTGCCCACCAAGTAGGGGAAGGCCAACGTCCCGGCGACAGAGGCAAGGCCCAGCACTCCGATGAGTACCATGTTGAATCGTCCGTGAGCCATGAATTCACGGGTGATGCTGACCTTCGACGGATCACTTCCGTCAAATGACGTCGACGAGGCTTTTGGAGAGGTCATGAAGCAGACCCGGCAGTTACCGGCACAAGCTCAATCAGGGTACGGAAAGGGTGGTCGTCCCTGACGAGTTCTGCTTTCAATTTTGCTGGTGCCGCAATGCGACTAATGTCTTCCAAGGTCCTCACCGGGGCCGGCACCAGGGTACTCATGTAGAGATCCAACTCAGCGACGTTCGGGGTCATCATCTCGTAACGGAGGTTTATCTCCCCCAGAAGTATTTTCGCCCTGGGCCCGGCAGCCGCAGCCACGTTCGTGAGAATCTCGACGGCTTCCGAGTCAGTCCAGTCATTGAGGATTCCGGAAAGGAGGTAGACGTCGTATCCCTGGGGCAAGGGTTCGAAGAAGCTACCGGCGATGGACTCGGCCCGTTCGGAAAGCCCGGCGGCGGCAATCTCGTCTCCTGCTATGGATGCCAGGTTGGGCAGATCCAAGGTGGCCCCCGTAAGGTATGCGTGGGCTTGCAGGAGGTTGATAAGTACCATCCCGTTATTGCCTCCGATGTCTATGACTGTACCGACTCCGGACCAGTCATATCCGTGGATGATCTCCTCTGCTCCGTACACCGGCCCCCGGTTACCGTCGCTCCGCAGAGACTCCAAGTACTTCGGATCATTGTTGAGGTCGTCCCAGTATCTGGATCCAAAGACTGATGCATGGCACGTTTCGCCGGTAGTGATGGTGTGCAGGAGACCCACCAGCCCCAATTGGGATCTGCCAACGCCGCCGTTAACGTCCAGGATCCTGCGGATGGACAACGGTGAGGTGGAGAGAAGCGGCTCGGACAGACTTGTGTTTTCAAACTGGCCCGACTCGGTCTCTACGAAAATATCCATCTCGGCCAAGTACGACAATAATTTGCGCAGATGCAGCTCGCTGGTGCTTGTTGCCTCCGCCAGCTCCGTGACGGTCTTGGGCCCTTCTGCCAGGAGATCGGCAATGTTCAATGTCGCCGCGACCCTTAGCGCCATCGGCTTAAGGACACTGGCGAGATCGAGCAGTCGGAGCATTGCAGTCGGGTCGGATGTGGTGTTGTCTTCAAGAGTGTTAGTCACGGGCGTTGCTTTCTGGCTCTACGGCGGCAAAAGGGAATGGAGATCAAACGGGGCGGATCAACTTCCTGATCCGCCCCGTTTGACCTTTGATCTTTCAGAGCTGACTAAGGCTTGCTGCTAGCAGCCGAGCCTCCAACTAACGCCTGCCCCGGCACCACTGACGGCACCCGATACAAACAGCTTGCTCGTGGCAATCGACCACAGAGCCAGCGTCGGGGTTGCTGCAGGCGCATCTGAGTCCGCCGTGAATTCGAGTTCATCTGCTGCCGCGTACTGCTTGTACCCGGAGACGAGTTCCATGAGGTTTCCTGTTGCTTGGGACTGTGCGTTCATGTGTTCGCTCTTTCTCGATATTTGATCAAAAAAATGACGTACTACTGCTGTTCTTGATGTTGAACTAACGCTTGGGCGGTCCGCCCGTGCTTGTAAAGTACGAAAAAGCAAAGCTCGCAAGGAACCCGCAAAGCGGAGAACTGGCAGGCGTGTCTCCTTCGGCCGTGAAGGATATTTCATCAGCTGCTGCATAGGTTGAGTAGCCCGAGACAAGGCTCATAAGCTCTTTTGTTTCCATTTATTCACCCCCATTCATAAATAGATGCCGACGTTCCGCTGGGCAGCCGGCTGCCCTTGTTGCAGTTATCTGCCCGGTCCGCCGCTCGTAATGTACGAGAATGCGAAACTTGCCAGAAAACCGCAGATCGGCGTGCTGGCCGGTTCACTGGACTCTGCCGTGAAAGACAACTCATCAGCAGCGGCGTACGTCGAGTACCCCGAGACAAGGCTCATCAGCTCTTGTGTTTCCATCGATTCACCCCCCTTCGTGAAATGGAAATTTGAAGTTTGCCGGTTTTCCGGCAAAACCTTTATCCGGCGGCGTTCATTGCCGGCCGGGCCGGGTCTACCCCGGCTGCGGTGAGCTGGTACTTGAGCTCCTCATCCAGATTGCGGCCCTTTTGTGCACTGTGGATGAGTGTCCTGGCATAGAGAAGCGAGCGGTGCTGTCCAAAACTAAGAGCCCGCATGGTTGGCCGGAGGTCATTTGGCTCTTCGGCTATGGCTATGCCTGGGGCAATGCGCTCTGCGAAGACCGACGTCTGCGTCCCGACTCCGGAAACGTCGGAAAGGGCGTACGAAAGCTTCTTTATTTGATCCAGCCGCGGATCACCAATGTAGGCCACGATTGCGTCGTTGCGCGGGTAGGCCGCCGGGTCGGATAGAACTTTTGCGGAGTAGCGGTTGCCCAGCGATTCCAACGCGGCAAGGACAGATCCCCACGCCTTAGGTGCATGCTCAGCATGGGTGACGTTCACATACAGACGCACTGTTCTGGCTGGTTTTGGCGCCAGTGACGCTGCCGCGCCGAGTGTGTAGAAGAAGCCTGGAGAGGCTGCTGGTCTGGCTGCGGGCAAGGTCACCAGAATGTTGCTGTTGGCCACCGGATTGCTCCGCCTCGAGATCACCAACCGGTTCTCAATGCAGACTTTCACTCCTTCGATGGATATAAGCGAATGAGTTTCCTGCATCCCATCGGCCGTAGAACCTCCGAGATAGACAGCGGGTTGTTCAAATTCCGGAACCGGAATCTGTTCGGACAGCTGTTGCTCGAAGGCGGCAATACGCTGAGGCCTTAAAGCTCCGGAGCCATCGTCCTGGCAGGCATGGAATTTTCTGTAGATTGCATTAGCCAGGGTGACTTCCAGATAGCGCTCATCCGGAAGATCCAAGCGTTCGCCCAGGATCCACGCGCCTTCACCGGCGGGTTCGATACTTATTGCTTCGGAGAGTACGGCCAGGGTGGAAGTACTAACCACGGCTTCGGGCACCAACAACGATTCGCTCATGCGGTCTCACCCCCCAGCCCCAGTACTGCAGCAAATTTTTCAGGCTGCAAGAGCATGGAGCGACCGATGCCGGCAGCGGCCCGTTCGATGGGTGGAAGAGTAGAACGGAACTGACTGCTGGCCAGCAAGCGATCATGAAGGTGCCAGCCGGCAAAGCCAGTTGCACGGACCGCTGTTTCATCATCAGCAAAAGCGGACTTTGCACTGTAGCCGGACCAGAATTCAACGATGTGCGGACGGAGTTCAAGGAGTTTCGCAACACCGCGCTCAATGATGAGGTCGTGATCCAGATTAAGCTCTATATTCGGAGCGCTTTGGTCTGCACGCACAATGTCCATGATGGCCCGGTACACCCATTCGCCTGCATAGCTGCCGATATCCCGGGCAGGATCGGCGAGCCTGAACTCTTCCCAGTCCAAGATGTGGGTCTGGTTATCTGAAATCATCACCTGGTCCAGGCGAAGGTCGCAGTGCGAGGGAACGCGAGGCGACTTTTCTTCTTCGATAAGCAGATGCTTCACCGCGGCTGCGAATGCAGTGTCATCCTGGTGGAGCTTCACAACCTGCAACTCACCCCAGGTGCTGTTGAGGTAGCGGTCCAGCGGGAATTCATCGAAGTGGCTGGTTTGGGGAAGATCCGGCTTGGAGGTGTCGTAGTGGACTGCGCCCCCTGCTTCCGAGGCGTGGAGTTCCCCGATGGCCGAGCCGATTTCGCGGGAGCGTTGTGGATCTCCGGTACCCTGGATGACCTGCGCTGCCAGGGACTCCCCATCGCCGAGGGCCTCAAAGACTACCTGTCCTCGATCGGAATCGGCGCCCAGCAGGTGGGGACTCCGAAGATGAACATACGTGCTTGCTGCCTGATGGCGCTCGAAGGACGCGATACGGCTGAACCGCTGGTCAACGCTTTCTTTCGGCCCGAGAAGTTGCTTGGCGAACACCCTGCGACCAGTGGACGTGTCACCAACCCAGCTGTCATTTCGACCCACCGGAGAGACCAGTGTGCCGGGCCGAAACTCTCCCAGTCCAAGGTCGCGGAGCAGGTCTACAAGCCCTTCAGCCTGCTCAAGAGGTTTAGCCTGAGTGGCCAATTCCAAGTTTTTAGCGTCAACAGCCCGCGCCCGTTGATCAGCCAGCACATGTGTCATTAATCCCGCATCCCCCAATACGTTCGCCAAGAGGTCAGCGCATTTTTCGGCTGACTCCCCTTGACCTGACAAGAGCCTACAGGTGAATGCAATCCTGTCAATTCGATCTTTTGAGGGAGGAATGGCGCTGCATTGGCGAAATGTCCTCTGTCGCACCAGTTCAGGTGCAACCTGAACTCATACTGACGAACCAAGCAGAGGCATATACCAGAGGAAGGGGTGCTTGTCTAGTGCCGCTTTCTCGAGCTGTCAATAATTTCCTGAAGAAAACTTATATGGCCATCAAAAGCTGCTTCCCCCTCGAAGGTAAGCGCAGCCCAGGTCTTTGATCTGGTCTCAACAGTCTTCTTTGTCAAAGCCACATATCCGGCTTCGTTGAGGCTCTTCAAGTGCTTGCTTAGAGTTGAATCGGAAATACCCAAAGACTGCCGAAGGAATCCAAATTCGCTAAGTCCAAACTGGCGCAGGAGACTGCATATTCGAAGGCGCACCTGCCCGTGAATAACCTCATCAAAGACGTACCGCGAGTCCTCCACGCTCATCGCCGAGTGCCATTGTACGAGGTAATAAAAGCCTTCTCCATACGCTGGCTCATAACAAGTGTGAGCACTAAAGCAAGAGTCGCAGAAGCAATGAGAATCCACAGTTGACCTGAAATGGTGTACAGCCACACTCCCGCGACCCCGAGACAAATCAGGGTAGCCAGAAGTTGCAACCCGATCCTCCGCGAAGCGCCGCGCTCCCAAGGGCTGGCTTGCACATGCGTCAGCCGTGGTCGCAGGAACCCAAGAACCGTATAGAGGACGGCAGCGGCGCAGATCACCGTAATGAACCAACTGGTTGGCAGTGAGAAGGCGAGGAGAAACCCGGCGACACAGGCGCTTTGGAGAATGTGGTACCAAAGCGGGGCCGCAGCGGAGGCTGCGGCCCTCGCTCCGTCTGTGCGGAGGAACGCGAGGTCTTCGGCGGCAGAGTCGGACGTGGGCGGTTGGTGGTTTCTGCTATTTTCCATACCGGAAAGCTATTACTTTCCGACTCGGAAAGTCAAGGCTTTCCGTAGCGGAAAGTATCAAGAATGCACTCTGGGATCCAGCGTTTGCCCAGTTCGGACTCGCTTGCGGACGAACGCACGGGCTCCACACCGCCAGATGTAAAGTCGCCGGCTGTGGAGTTGGCATGAAAGCATGTGGCCATGAATGACGCACCGACTATCGGTTACGCAGCAATGCTTGAGCAGTTTCATCCCACGGAGGCTCTGGACCTCGCTGAGTACGCTGAGCTCCGGGGATTCTCCGGAGTCATGGCAGCTGACCACTTTCAGCCCTGGGTTCCAGCCCAGGGTCAATCAGCCTTTGTGTGGAACGTCTTGGCCGCAATCGGAGAACGCACCAAAGGGGACTTTGGACCGGGAGTCACGACGCCTACCTTTCGCTGGCACCCGGCCATGGTTGCCCAAGCTTCGGCAACAATGGCGGCAATGTATCCAAACAGGCATTGGCTTGGTCTCGGCTCAGGAGAGGCCCTGAATGAGCACATCATCGGAACATATTGGCCTGAAGCACCGGAACGCATAAATCGCATGTTCGAAGCCGTTGACATCATACGAAAGCTTTTCGCAGCGTCTATCGCCGGGAGGGATGTCAGGCACGACGGACAGTTTTACAAAATGGAAAGCACTCGGCTGTGGACCATGCCCGACGTAGCACCGGACATCCTCATTGCTACTGCCGGGCCTGTCACCGCCAAGCGTGCAGGACGTGCCGCAGATGGATTGATCACAGTAGGAGCACCGCTCGAGAAGGTAGCGGGATTGATAGACAAATTCAACTCCGGCGTGCGCGAATCGGACCGGGACCCGGACTCTCTGCTCAAGGTCCTTCAGTTGCACATAAGCTGGGCGTCGAGTCATGAGGAAGCCTTGGCGAACGCAATGGTCGAGTGGCCCAACGGGGGGATGAAATTCCCGAAAGCAGATATTAGATCGCCCTTTGAGATTGCACAGATTGCCAAGATGGTGCGTCCAGAAGATTTCGACGGCCGGGTACTTATATCTGCTGATCTGGATGAGCACAGGAAGCACATCCAAAGCTATTTGGATCTCGGCTTTGATCGCATCTACCTGCACAATGTTGGGCGCAACCAACGCGAATGGATTGATGCCTTTTCAACAAAGGTTCTACCGAAGTTGATACGATGAGACTGGCGTTGGAAATATATGACTTGCCCGGGCTGCCGGAAATTGGCATAGGCGACGACCTTACAGCAATCATTTTCGCGAAGTTTGGCGATGAATTACACGACGGTGACATTGTTGCCATTTCCTCGAAGATTGTCTCGAAGGCTGAAGGAAGAGCAGTTCCCGCCAGCGAACGGGAACGTGCCGTAGCGGCTGAAACCGTCCGGGTAGTGGCAGAAAAGACGCACGCGTTGGGTATGACGCGCATAGTCGAGAACCGGTTGGGAATTGTTGGTGCCGCCGCGGGTGTGGACAGCTCCAACTGCCAACCAGGAACTGTGCTGCTCTTGCCGTCCGACCCTGACGCCACAGCCCAGGCAATCTGCACCGCGCTCCGGGATAAGACGGGTCTGGATCTGGGAGTCCTGATCACGGACACCCTTGGCCGGCCGTGGCGGGCCGGACATACCGATATTGCGATCGGCGCGGCTGGCTTCACTGTCCTTGATGACATGCGCGGCCGGCCCGATGCGTATGGCAGGCCCATGGAGGCCAGCATAACGGCCGTCGCTGATGAGGTAGCTGCAGCTGCTGATTTGGTGAAAGGAAAAGTAAGCCAATGTCCAGTGGTCGTCCTGAGAGGCTTGCAGAAGTTCGTCCTCAGTGCGCAAGAGGATGCACGCAGCCCGCATCAAAATGCTGCGCGCCTGATCCGGCCTGCGTCTGAGGACATGTTCCGTTTGGGCAGCGCCGAAGCGTACGCGGCCGGGTTCGCCGAAGGCCAAAGCGCCTCATCCGCAAGTTTAAGGACTTCCGATGGTGACGTCGGTGGTGCATTGATCTAACCGAAAACAACCAGCGGACGTCCAGACTTTGGATGAACCAGAATCGCGGCCTCGACGCCGAAGACCTTGAGAATGGTTGCCGGTGTCAGTACTTCCTCCATCGGACCCGCCGCAACAATCGCACCGCCGTCGAGAAGAATCGCGTGCTCACAGAATTGCGCGGCAAGGTTGAGGTCATGAATGGCAGCCACAACTGTCATGCCTTTCAGGGCAAGTCCCTGTAGAAGGCGCATTGTAACCAGTTGCGCCCCTATATCAAGATGATTTGTGGGCTCGTCCAAGAGAAGCACGCGAGGCTGTTGTGCCAGGGCCCTTGCGACGTGGATTCGCTGCTTTTCCCCTCCGGATAGGGTGTGAAAGTGCCGTTCCCCGAACGCAGCCATTCCTACCGTTTGCAGGGCGGCAGATGCAGCAGCGTAGTCATCCGTGGAAGGGCCGGCAAACATGCGTTGGAAGGGTGTCCTACCCAGCAGGACCACATCCAAAACCTTGAGCGGTTGCTCGCTCACCACGGCCTGCTCAACCAAAGCTATGCGTTGCGCCCGGATTCGCGGGGATACGGACGCGAGGTCTTCTCCGTCCAACTCGACCTTTCCTGAGGCCGGTCGCAGAATGCCTGCCAAGAGATGGAGGAGGGTCGACTTACCTGCTCCATTTGCCCCCAGCAAAGCGGTCGTACCTCCGCCGTTGATAACGCAATCGAGTTCCTTAATGAGGTACTTCCCCTGAACTGAGTAATTCAGATCCAATCCCGACAACGTCCCCTCAAGCACTGGCTGCTGCGCCAAGGTCATCATGTGCCCCTCTTTTGCCGCCAAATGAGGAAGGCGAAAGCCGGGGCGCCAACCAGCGCCGTGATAACGCCCACTGGAATCTCCCGTGGGGACAGTACGGAGCGGGCAACAGTGTCAGCCCAGATCAGGAAGATTGCGCCGGTGAACGCGCTCAAAGGAAGCACGGTGCGATGCCCGGCACCTGCCAGCAGGCGCACAACATGAGGAATCACCAATCCTACGAAGCCAAGAGCGCCGCTGACGGCCACCATGCACCCTGTCAGGAGGGCCACGGCTCCCATCATCGCCCAGCGTATTCGGGTGGGATTAAGGCCCAGTGACGACGCAGCCGAATCCCCGAAAGCAAATGCATCGAGCATCCTGCCGGTAAGCAGAATGGGCACGCCGGCCAGCAGGAATCCGACGATGGCGATGCCGACTGAAGACCACGTCGAGCCAGACAGAGAGCCCATCAACCAGCTCAGAACTTCCCTGTACGAGTCCCCTTGGGCAGTCCAGAAGATGACAAATGAGGTCAGAGAGGAAGCCAGGGAAGATACTGCAAGTCCTGCCAAGACGGTCCGGGTGGTTGAGAGACGGCCAAAAGAGGACGCCAAACCCAAAGCGATGGCCATTGCCGCCAGAGCTCCCGCGAAGGCCGCCAGCGGCAGCAGGAGGGCTACGCCCAGCAGCAGGACTGATACTGCTGCGAGCGAAGCTCCAGAGCTGACACCAAGAAGGTATGGATCGGCCAACGGATTCCTGGTCAATCCTTGCATTACCACACCGCCCACAGCCAACCCGGCTCCCACGACCGCAGCAGTGACCACCCTGGGTAGTCGCAGCTCCCAGATGATGGCATTCTGAACCTGTTTGGACGGGTCCGGACCAGCGGCTCCGAACTTCTCAGCAACAGCAGCAAGGACTTCCGCTGGAGAGATGTAGGTGGGGCCAACTGCGGCAGCAGCCGCTAGGGACAACAACAAGATGGCCAGCAAGAGCAGGAGAACCAGAGTCAGCTTACGCTTCCTTATCCGGTACGTTGACTCCGGATCCGGTGGAATCAGAACAGGATGCGGCAGCACCCCTACTTGGGAGTGCAACGCCCTCACGACGCTTTGCCGTACAAGGCGTTCGTTTGGTCCACAAGGGACTGGACTGTGTCTACATTCCTGACACCGGCTTCGGACGCTGCAAACGGGACAACTAAGTAGCGTTTGTTTTTCACGGCCTCCAACTGGGACATCACCGGATGGGATTCCAGGACTAATTTCTTCTTCTCCGTGCTACCCCAGCTTGAGTTAACCAAGACGATAGTGTCCGGGTTGCGTTCTGCAATCACCTCCCAGGATGCGGATGCCCACGATTCCTGGACGTCTGCCATGACATTCACCAAGCCTGCGGCTTCCATCAGCATCTGAGGCGCACCCGTTCCCGCCCCGACGTATGGGGTCTCGGACCCGGAACTGAACCATAGAGTTGAATGCTTGTCCGCGCTGGGCACTATAGCAGCCAGTTTCTCGCGCTCTTGGGTAACCAACTGCTCCGCCGCAGCTTCGGCGGCGAATATGTGTCCTACCTCGGAAATCCCGGCAAAGACTTTATCAAATGTCAGAGGCGCAGTTTTGTAACCAGACTTGAGACAAGCAGCCGGAGCAACATAGGTAGAAATGTTCAATTGGGCAAGGGATGAACGGTCTCCCACACCCTCCGGAGTGAAGTTTGACTCCCAACCCCCGAAAATAAAGTCGGGCGAATAGGAAAGCACCGACTCTTGAGCCGGAAGGGACTTGGAGATGACGGGAATCTGTTGTTGCCATTTCTCAGGCACTGGACCGTCCGCAAAGGCACTACCGACAATCCTGTCTCCCAGACCCAATGCAAGCAACATCTCAGTAGCGGTGGATTTTATTGTCACCACCCGCTGCGGAGGTGACGCGATCTCGAGCCGGGTACCGCAGTTGTCGATCGACATCGGGTATCCGCTGGAGACTGGAGCTTGGGTGGTGGAGTCCCCCGAACAAGCAGACAGCGAGAGCGCTAGTACACTAAAAACGGCAAAAAAACGACAGGTGGAATTGGCCCGGTTCATTCGTCCCCAATACGAAGCATCAAGCAGAAAATGATGTCAGAATCCGGCTCCGCCGGTGGCAATCGCCTAAATCAAGGCGCACTCTCCCCGCAAGTTTGCCAGGAGGCCAATGGCACCAAGTCTAACCATGAAAAATTCCGGAACATAGCCTGTCCGAACGGAACTAAGCTCCGGGTATGCCCTTGGGGCCTTATACCGTAGCCTATTTGGGAAGCAGACCATCGTCCGCTTTGCAGTCGGGAAACATCCATAGGGGGATTGGAACTATTCATGGCTATAAAACTTGACGAAAAGCGCTGCTCCTTTTGCATCAACCTGGCTTCATCACTGCAGAACCTGCTCTTGGATGGAACTGAAGCATGAAAACCGCTGCCGCCCACGACGTTCGCTGGATTCTGGCCAACTTGCCAGGAAGTCGCGGTTACCTCTCGCCCAAGATTCAGAAGCTGGTGCGCTCCCTCGGCGATGAACTCACGTCGATAGGAGAATCGGGTCCCCAGAAGGATCTTGTCGAGCATATTTTGACCGTCAGCACGACACAGGGCTCCACCACCACCCCGGAGTGGTTGATGATGAACGGCTACGTGCGTTCGCGGATCGGGAGCCACGCCGACCTCCTCCCTGACGCCAGTGATGCCCCCGGCTCCAGCCTTTCCCAGGTCCAGGACTCACTCAAAACCATGGACGCATTGACGCCATCATTGAGACTCTTGGTGGGGGAACTGATGGACAGGTCAAATGTTTTGATGAGCCACTATGTCCGAAAGTTCCATGGTGACCAGCTCAAGTTGTATCGGGTATCCGGCATCCACCAGAGCGCCGGAACGCCAGGCCTTCACCCCCCGCTGTCGCGTTGGACGGACGCCAGGGAAATAGCGGAGAACTGGCTTGCGGGTTCGGAGGGGACGGTTGTCACCGCTTTAGTGCCTGCGGAATGCGTGTGGATAGCGTGCGATCACCATGCTGGTCAGTTGATGATCAGCCCGCACTCTGCGTGGGGCCATTCCATTGAAGTCATTGAGACGGTCGGCTTGGATTCTCGGCAAAGCTGACTACTGGGTACTCCTCAAGGCGGGGTGAATCGAGGCCGGGTTCATGGACCCGTCACGCTTCTTCCCACCGCAGCAGATCTCCCGGTTGACACTCAAGCACTTCGCACAGTGCTTCGAGCGTAGTAAACCTCACGGCTTTCGCACGCCCATTCTTGAGTACTGCCAGGTTTGCCGGGGTGATCCCCACCCGATCAGCGAGCACTCCCACAGGCATTTTGCGCTTGGCCAGCATGACGTCAATATCCACGATGATCGCCATCAGATCACCTCGTCGAGCTCGGAGCGGAGCTGCGCGGCTTCGACGTCCCGCGCTACAGCCTGCGCGAGCAGCGTGCGCATCACCAACACAACCAGCGCCACGCCCCCGGTCATCAACGCCGCTCCACAGATCAGCATGACAATGCCTGGTGCGGTCTCGCCGGGCGCCAGAATCACCGCGATGCCGAAAACCAGCACCGCCGCGAAAGCGATGGCTCCAAAGATGATGTCCACGTACCGGAAAGCTCCGTGGGAGAACACCGTCCCTCGGCGCACCATGGTCAGCAAATCGCCAGCACCATCGCAATGACTATCCGTAGCGCGAGGATGGTCAGTTTTCCCATGGAAACTCCTTTATCGAACAACAATCATATTCTATTGATATTCGATACTTAGACAAGCTGAACTCCTCGCAATGGCCGTTAGTCAGCTTGCTTACTAAAGAGTCTTTCCCTAGGCTTGAACGGGTCAGACAAACAACTCTCACAGCGGCGGCCACGCTCAAAAAGCACTCCGCCGCGCAATGGAGGAGGAACAATGTCAGAACACAACATCACAGGCAAGAAGGTCGCATTCCTGTTGACGGACGGCGTGGAGCAGGTGGAGCTCACCAGCCCATGGCAGGCGGTCAAGGATGCTGGCGGCGAGCCAACTCTCGTGGCTCCCTCCAAGGGAAAGCTCCAAGGTTTCAATGGCGTGGAGAAGGGTGACACCTTCGACGTCGACCTCGCGGTAGCCGACGCCAACGCCTCCGATTTCGACGCGCTGGTTCTCCCCGGCGGCGTTGTGAACGCCGATCATCTCCGGGTTGATAAGGACGCGCAGAACTTCACGCGCGCCTTCTTTGAGCAGCACAAGCCGGTTGCCTCGATCTGCCACGGGCCGTGGATTCTCATCGAGGCCGGCGTGATCAAGGGCCGCAACGTCACCTCTTATCACACGCTCCAGACTGACCTGAGGAACGCGGGCGCTAACTGGACCGATGAGGAAGTGGTGGTGGACCAAGGCCTGGTCACCAGCCGCAACCCGGACGACCTCCCCGCCTTCAACAGCAAGGTGGTCGAGGAGATCTCAGAAGGCCAACACGCTGGCCAGACCGCCTAACGGTCAGCGACCCACATACGGCAAGTGCCGCCGTCGTACCTTCCAAAGAAGTACGACGGCGGCACTTGCCGTATCGCTGACTGCTCAGGTTCCAAAGATGACCCAGCCGCCGACCTCAACGGGCAAGCATGAACTGCTCGAGCACAACAAGCGACGAATCGGTGATTTCGAAGCCGTTGCCCAGCTCCGCTCTCATTGCCTCTGACGACCAGAATTTGGTGTGACCCGCACGCCATTCTGCGACCGTCGCATACCCCTCCCCCTCGGCTAGGGCATGGCTCAACGGGACATCGCGTATAGGGACGATCCGGACGTCGGTGATTTGGATGATTGCCACCTGCTCTCCGTTCGAATCGATGACGGCACCCCTGTCGCCCACAGCAGGCAGCGGCTCTTTACCGACCTCGTATTCGTGGAGTAGGGAGCTTGTGGCAGTCTTGCGCCCAGATCGGACCTCACTGATGATGCGATCGCGTAGTGGCCCGGGAAAGGCGAACTCAACGACGGGGAGCTGTTCATCCATAGGAACAGCTAATCAGCTCTAAAGCTGCATAACCATTGGTCGCTCAGCTATCCACGCACAGTGACCGAGAACTTCCTCACGACCATTCCAGCGTCGGTCCTGATGATGAAGCACTGACTCGCGCGGGTCCAGGAGGAGTTCATCGTGAGGCGCTTCGTGTTGCCAATAGGCCTGAACGGCCGCCGTCGTTCTTTCACAAGAAGTACGACGGCGGTACTTGGCGTTTCGCTACAAAGTCGCCCCGCTTAGAACAATGCGGTGAAGACGTCCCAGTCAGCGCCGACCAAAGCCCGGGGTTTCCAGCTTCCCGACTTGAAGGGGTATAGATACATGTACCCCGCGCCGTCTATTCCGTAAATATCGGTCCATCCGTCATAGTCCCGGTCGCCCGCGCCGAACACGCCCTTGAAGGACTGCCAACCAGAACCGATCACCTTCGAGCCGAGCCAACCGCCCTTGCCGTTGGACGAATAGAGGAACAACTGGCCACCCGCGTTGGTGGCGAGGATGTCTGCGTGCGAGTCTCCGTCGAAGTCGCCTGTTGAAAAGACCCTGTTGAACATGTTCCAGCCAGCCCCAACTTGTCGTGGAGCCAGCCAGCCACCCTTGCCGTTGCCTGGGTAGAGGAGCAGCCTGCCGTCTCGGTCTTTGGCCAGGACGTCATCGTGGCCGTCGGAGTCGAAATCACCGGGAGCCATGAGTTCGGTCATACCCTGCCAACCGACGCCCACCAAGGACGCGGGCTTCCACCAATATTGACCGTCAGCGGGGTACATCCACAGTTCCCCGGAGGGCTTACGGGCCAGCACATCGGCGTGCCCGTCCTCATTGAAGTCCCCGGGCGAGAAGATCTTGTCAAAGACATTCCACCCCGTTCCAACCTCCTTGGGGAACGATCCGAAGTACCTGCCCCACATCCAGAGCCTGCCGTCAGTAGTCCGGGCCATCAGGAAGTCGCTGACTTCCCGGTGGACATAGTTCCGGGACGGGGCTGGATTAGTCACATATGCGGTCGAATCACTGACGAAACGGCCTACAACTTTGCCCTCAAGCGAAACAACGGCGGCAACGCGCACAGTTCCTCCGCCGTCTGCGTCTTTGACAACGTAGTCCACGCCAGGGGCAAGCCCTGTGCCAGCGGGATATGGTGTGGACTTAGTAAGCCAAAAAAGTTCCACCTTGGGGGTCGCGCCGACCGGAATGCCTTTGATGGATGAGACGTCAAAGCTTGCCTTCAATGCGGAGTTGATCCAGGGCTTCCCTGAGACAGCGATCGGGCCGCTCGTGACGAACAGATAGGGCTCCGATTCCGCGGATACCGATTTGAACCCCGGGGTCACCGTTGTGATGCGCAAGGACACTTCCTTCCCCGCATCAGTGGATCGGACGGACCCTTCGAAAGGCTCCGTTCCGTATTCGTAGCGATAGAGCTTCGCAACTCCCCCCGAAACCCACTGCACATGCACCTTCGTGACGCCTGCGGTCCACGTACCGGGAGATATCGTGCCGTCTACCCCATAGTTCCAGTTGCTCCACAAATCTTGGTCCGCTTGGAATTTAGGCAAAACCGAGGCTTGTGGGGTCCGCAAAACTCTCGAAGGGTTGCTTACGGCGAAGTCAGCATTTTGTAGCAGCGGATCTCCAGCGTTGTCGCTGAACAGATAATCGGATGAGCTGTTCCTTAGGGCCGCAGTTTCGGCTGGGTAGGACTGCCCGCTCTTTTGGAAGACAATACGAACGTCGGTCAACCGCTGCAGACCTTCGTAGAAGTCGCTGACGCCTATGACTGCCGTGGCTTCAGCTATGAACGGGCCGGGCCCAGGGTCTCCCGTCCAGATCAGGCTACGAGGCTCGGACAAGGACGCATCGCGGTACCGGAACTCCACGCGTTGCGCGGGTTGACTCAAGGTAAACCGCACCCTCGCGGTTTGCCCGGGCGCTAGTTGGGCTGCAGAGACCAACTCCACGGCAGTGAGTTTAGGTGCTTCGCTCGCTGCTGTGACCGCATTGGCTGGCGAGGCCGGGAGTCCAACCAACATCAACAGCACGACCACAAGCGCGGCCGCCAGCTTTGACAAAGGCCTAAGTTGACGTGACTTTTCCGGCACGCCAGCGTCGGTATTTGAGCGCACTTCTCCCCCAATATTCAGGCTGTGGACGGCCTGATAGAGGCCTCTCGGTAGAGAATACAGTTTCCTCGCAGAAATACGTGCTACATGACCGCGATACTGGCGGAACCTACGCCGTCGTAATGTTGCGCAGGTCACACTTGGCGCATACGCTGGGGGACGCTGCAGCGTGGCAGCAAGGATGAAAGGCAGTACATTGGCCAGCGACAAGCTCTCCGTAGTTGTTCGCGTCGACGTTGACGGCGAACAGATCCAGATCGCAGCGACCGGTCGAGTGACCACCTTGAGCCTCCAAGGGCTCTACCCGGTGGTTCAACGCACCAAGAGCCTCGGCGGCGGTCTCGGAGTTGAGATGGACCTGTCCCAAGCGACCATTGATGATGATGCGCTCGTCCAACTGCAGGGGTACGCCGCACTCCATGAGGTGCCCGTGCACCTCGCGGCGGAACTCACCAACGTGACGGCCCTCCCCTCCCGCGGCCTCCAAGCCACTAGCCGCGCCGCCTAACAGCGCCGCTTATCCCCAGCCGCATAGCAGGAGAAACTATTGCGCAAAGTCACCCTGGTCTGTTCCACTCCGTGGACGGCCTAGTCCAGGATCCCTTCAAGTTCCAGCTCGACAGCTTCGACGACGAACTCGGCACCGGGCTCACCAAGATGATCAACACAGTGGATACCGTGGTCCTGGGTCCGCATCTGCCTTCAATCAGCTGGGAATTTTCTATCCAAGGGGTTCGGACAAGGTGCGGGAGGCAACAAACTTCTTTACAGGCCCGCTTACCTGCGCAGGACGCGTCGCAGCCAACTCAACAGCTTGCTTGGTTCGGCCCTGTCCTTTTATGTGGCGTCCGCGGCTAATTCATTACGTCAAACCACTGCAAAACCGCGCCAGGTGTGGCCGACCCGGGTGGTCAAAGTCCTGGCCGGCCACACTGTCCGCCTGGGCAAAGCGGACGGGTACGCGGCCGGCCAGCCGACGGTGGGGGCCTTGCTCGCGCACGGTGACCAGCCGACGAGAGGGGTCTCCTCGCCTCATCGACTGTGGCTGTTGTTCTGCATCCGAATTGCGCTCTACAGCCCGTCACTACTTGGTAGTGGGACCAGCCAGAAGAATATGACGTGATTCAGGTCACTATTAATTTGGGAGGTCCGCGAGAATCAGGCTGACACCCTTGTTCCAAAATACTAAGTATGCTTATGGTAGTGGTTGCACCGGCCCATCTGACCGACCCAGAAAGCGGAGCAACCATGGCAATGACCGAGGTGGCAGACGGTGTCCATCGCTTCTCGGACGCCTACGTGAACTTCTATGTGGTGGAAGGCCGCGACGGTCTCACTCTGATCGATTCCGGTCTTCCGGCTATGTGGACACCGCTGGACCAGTCACTCAGGATCCTCGGTCATTCCCTCCAAGACATTCGCGCTTTAGTCCTGACGCATGCCCACTTCGATCACTTGGGACTGGCCAAACGGCTCCACCAAGAGTTGGGTATTCCCGTGTGGGTGCACACCGAAGACTCCTACATCGCAAAACACCCCTACCGCTACCGGCACGAACGCTCGCGGTTCATCTTCGCACTCACCCACCCGCAAGGACTGCCAGTGATGGCCAGCATGACCAAGGCCGGAGCACTCAACGTGAAAGGAGTCGAGGACGTCAGGCACTTTCCCGGCACCGGGGCTCTTCCAGTCCCTGGCAGCCCGGAAATCATCTTCTCCCCCGGACACACCAGCGGCCACTGCGGGCTGTTTCTCCGCGAGCGCGGGATTCTTTTCAGCGGTGACGCCCTGGTCACCATGGATCCGTACACGCAAAGAACCGGGCCGCGAATCGTTGCCGGCGCAGCCACTGCCGATAGCGCACTGAACCTTGCATCACTCAAGCAACTGGCACTGACCCGGGCAGGCCTTGTGCTTCCGGGCCACGGGGAACCATGGACCAAGGGCATCGAAGAGGCGGTTGCCATCGCCAGGGCGAACGGCCCGGCCTAAGATGCTACTTCTTGCCGGCCTTCAAATCCGCAACTACCTTCGCGATCCGTCGGGCACGCGTCTCTTCGGTCTTGGCATCACCGATCGGCTCGACGTAGCGCCGCTGGCTGCTGTAGTTCAGCGTGCCGTAGAACGCCTTCGCCTCAGGTTCTGCCTCCAGCGCGGCGGCCAAGTCCTCGGGCACCTCAACGACCCGGGGCTCGGTGTCTACTTCAAGACCCACGTCCACGGTGTCCCCCGCCGCAGTCCCGGTCAGTTCACGGTTGGCCGAGCTGACACCCACCATGAATTTCCCGCCCATCACGGCAATGCTGCTGCGGTAACTCCGGCCATTGATGGTCACCACCACCGGGGGCCGTTTTCCTGCGCCGAGCCCCTCAACGATCGCACCCGGAATTTCGATGCCCGCTTTGTTGCCATCGCCGACGATGGTCGTAGTGAATTCCATGACCCAAGTATGCCGTTGGCCACCAGTAGACGCACCCCATCAGCACGACTACGTTCGAGGTAACCACGCAATCCCCGCTACCCAAGGAGAAACAACATGGACGAGCAGGACCTTCTGGAGCGCATCCAATCGTTGGTTGAGGAGGAGCACCGACTCCGCGACACCACATCAGGCGGCGGCGGAACCGAGGACGACGTCGACGGCGGCCGGGCACGATTGGCTCAACTCGAAGCGCAGCTCGACCAGTGCTGGGACCTGCTGCGCCAACGCAGGGCGAAGAAAGACGCCGGAGAGAACCCCGACGAGGCCGAGCCGCGCCCCATCAGTGAAGTGGAGGGCTACCGACAGTAGCCCCGCATTCCACTACGCCCCTTCAAGCACCTGACTCGTCGCCCACGCCAAGTATTTGGCGGCGTTGGCAACGGCATCGGCGACGTCCGGAACGCCATCCTTGCGCTGCGCGACATCCAACAGCTGGGCGGCGGCAACGATGCCGTGCTTCGCCAGGTCTTCAGGCGTGACAGTAATGCGCCCGGCCACGGCGATGACGGGAATTCCGTGCACACTCGCGGCGTCGGCCAAGGCGATGGGCGCCTTGCCGGTGAGCGATTGCTCATCCATGGAACCCTCACCGGTGATGACGAGGTCTGCCTCACCGAGGTGCTTGGCGAGGCCAGTCAGCCCGGCGACCAGCGCAAAACCGCCTTCCAGCGTGGCATCCGTGAACGCGAGGATCGACGCCGGGAACCCACCTGCCGCTCCAGCTCCAGGAACGTTTACATCGCGACCCGTGGCCTCCCGAAGGAGCGACGCCCAGTTGCGGAGACCGGCGTCGAGCTTTTCAACGGCGTCCTCGTCCGCGCCCTTCTGGGGACCAAAAACATGCGCCGCGCCTTCCGGCCCGTACAGCGGGTTTTGGACGTCGACGGCGATGCGGAACTTCACGGCGGACAGCCGCGGATCCAGTTCGGAGACATCCAAAGCAACGACGTCGGCCAGGGAACCTCCGCCAAGGGGCACCACGTTGCCGGCCGCATCCAGGGGTTTGAGCCCCAACGCACGCAAGGCGCCGCTGCCGCCGTCGGACATGGCAGAGCCACCCAAGCCGAGGACGATCTCGGTGGCGCCGGTGTCGAGGGCCGCTGCCACTAGCTGGCCGCAACCGTAGCTGTGGGCGCGCAGCGAGTTCTCCGGCGTCGGTTCCATGTGGGCCAGGCCGGAGGCCATCGCCGTCTCAATAACGGCGCTTGCCCCGCCGAAGGAGTCCTTGCGGATGGCCCATGAAGCTCCGACGGGCTTGAGGATAGGGCCAACAACGGCGTTGTTCCGCTCCTCGTAGCCGGCAGCAATGGCGGCATCAAGGGTACCTTCGCCGCCGTCGGCGACGGGGAACTGGGTGGTCACGGCGTCCGGGTAAACGCGCAGGGCACCTTCGGCCATGGCTGACGCGGCTTCGGCGGCGGTCAGGGATCCCTTGAACTTGTCAGGGGCTATGAGGATACGCATGGGTCCATCTTGCCAGTTTCACTCGGAAAGCGCTTGCCCACGGCGTAACTTTTGCGCAGCGGCGCTGCTGCAAGAGCCGGAGTTACCCGCTGATTACCCTCACCGGAGCCCCATCAAGCCACGCCTTCACATCCTCGAACGCCCCGCCATAGAACTGCCGGTAGCTCTCGCGCGTCACGTAGCCGATATGCGGCGAGAGGACGGTCCTCGGAGAATGCAGAAGCGCATGCCGCGCCGGAAGGGGTTCCTCCTCGAAGACATCCAAGGCCGCACCACGGATCCACCCCTCCTCCAAGGCTCGGATCAGCGCCGCCTCATCCACCAAGGGGCCGCGGGCAGTGTTGACCAACACGCCGTCCGGGCCGAGAAGCCGCAGTTCTTCAGGGCCAACGACGCCCTCTGTCCTCTCGGATAATCGCAAGTGCAGCGTCACGACGTCGGACTCCCGGAACAACTCCTCTTTGCTGACATTGCGGGCACCGGCAGCTTCAGCAGTTTCCGCCGTGAGGTTCTGGCTCCAAGCCAGGACGTCCATCCCGAAGGCCTTCGCATAACCCGCCATCCGCTTACCGATCTTGCCCAAACCAACTATTCCGAGGGTTTTGCCCTCGAGTTCAAACCCGACGCCGGCCTGCCAGTCGCCAGCGCGGAGAGAGTTCTCCTCCACAGTCAGGTTTCGGGCAAAAGCCAGCAGCAAAGCCCACGTCAGCTCGGGCGCCGCGGCGGGTGAGCCGCCCGTTCCGCAGACCACGATGCCGCGTTCCGCCGCCGCTTCGAGGTCGATCGCTGCATTCGCCATGCCAGTGGTTACCAGCAGCTTCAGGTTCGGCAGCGAATCAAGGACTTCCTGTGGAAAACGGGTTCGCTCGCGCATCGCCACAATGATGTCGAACGGCGCCAACGCGGCCACGGCCTGCTCTTCCGAAAGGAAAGGTGCGCTGAAGACGCTGACCTTCACGTCGTCGTCGAGCAGTGAATCCCACGGGGCGTAATCGCCGGAGACCTGCTGGTAATCATCAAGGATTGCTAAACGGAATCGGGTCACGTTACTCATCCTTGCGCGGCGGCTGGTGGTACTCAACCCCGTGGCACGTTAGGTTTTTGATTGTGAGCCAAAATGTGACCCCCGCCATGCCCAAGCCTGAGCATCCGCGCCCGCAATTAGTCCGCGACAAGTGGCTGAACCTCAACGGCACTTGGGAGTTTGAGGTCGACGCCGGTGACTCCGGTTTGGAGCGCGGACTCACCACGCGCGAACTCAACAGCGAAATCGTGGTTCCGTTCGCACCGGAATCTGCACTTTCGGGGATCGAGCACGTCGATTTCATGGAAGCCGTCTGGTATCGGCGAACGGTGACGATCCCTCAGGAGTGGGCGGGCCAGAACGTTCTGCTGCACTTTGGCGCCGTGGACCACGACGCCACCGTATGGGTTAACGGGGTTGAAGTTGCCAGGCACCGTGGCGGCTTTACACCCTTCACTGCAGACCTCGGAGGAGTCGCCGAGCCAGGAACGGATGCAGTGATTGTGGTCCGGGCCAGGGATTCACGGCATGAGATGCAGGCACGCGGGAAACAGGCAACTTGGTACAACAACACCCACTGCCAGTACACCCGGACCACCGGAATTTGGCAGACAGTGTGGGTGGAAGCGGTCCCGGCGGTTCACATCAAACGCCTCCGCATGACTCCCAACCTGGCGGACTCCAGCATCACAGTGGAGGTGCCCGTCAGCCAGAACCGCAGCGGGCATACGGTCACCGCCATCCTCAGCGACAAGGGTGACGTACGTGTTGAGGCCACAGCCAAAGCAGACCTGGACCTCACGCCATCACTCCGGCTCATCATCCCCGCCGAATCCCTGCGTCCTTGGTCCATCGAAGATCCCTTCCTCTATGACCTCAATGTCAGCATCCACGATGACTCCGGCAATGTTGTTGACCAGGTCAGCAGCTACGCGGCAGTGCGGTCAGTTGCCTTGGACGGCAAGGTGGTTCGCATCAACGGCAAAGCTGTCTTCCAACGACTCGTCCTGGATCAGGGCTACTGGCCCGAGTCACTGATGACCTCGCCGGATGACGCTGCCTTGATCAAAGACATCGATTTGTCCATGGCTGCAGGTTTCAACGGTGCACGTCTACACCAGAAGGTCTTCGAAGAACGCTTCCTCTATCACGCTGACCGACTCGGCTATCTGGTGTGGGGCGAGTTCGGTGACTGGGGCGTCTCCGGCGGCGGGACTGTGGGGCACAACCAAAAGCCCACAGCCAGCTTCGTGGCGCAATGGCTGGAAGTGCTGAAGCGCGATTTCAACCACCCCTCCATCATTGGTTGGTGCCCCCTCAACGAGACGCACCAAGTTCTCCACGACCGCCTGACGGTGCTGGACGACGTCACCGAGGCCATGTTCCTGGCCACCAAGCTCGCCGATCCCACGCGCCCGGTCATAGACGCTTCCGGCTACGCCCACCGGATCCGCGACACGGACATTTACGATTCCCATTCCTATGAGCAGGACCCGGACCGCTTCCAAATCGAGCAGCAGGGGTTGGCGGAAGGAAAGCCCTACATCAACCGCAAGGCCGACGGCGAGGAATACTCCGTGCCGTACACGGGGCAGCCCTACTTTGTCTCGGAATTCGGCGGCATCTGGTGGAATGAAGTTGAGGCCCGTCAGGCTATGGACGGAAGCGACGTCGCCACTTCGTGGGGCTACGGCCAGCGCGTCAGCAGCGAGGAAGAGTTCTACACCCGCTTCGACGGCCTCTGCTCAGTACTCCTGGATAACCCCGACATGTTTGGTTACTGCTACACCCAGCTAACGGACGTTTTCCAGGAGAAGAACGGCATCTTCAACTTCGACCGCAGCAACAAGTTCGATCTGGCGAGAATCCGTGCAAGCCAAGTTCGGCCTGCCGCGATCGAAACCCGGAACAGCTAGCACTGCGTTTCATATGAGAGGGCCGAGGCATCCGCCTCGGCCCTTTCGCATGCTCCCTTCAGGCAGGCGCCCTCTCAAGCACAGGCCTATGTAGCCGCTGGTGCTTCCGGTCCGGTCGGCCAGCGAAGCAGGGCTGCAATCTCGACGCCGTCAGGCAGTGCTGCTGAAGGGACCAGTTCCACTCTCGCATCGGTCAGTGCTGCAGCCCTGAGCAGGGCGGCAGCAGCAGGAACCTTCCCCAAGACTTCCGCGCCAAGTGATTCCTCCTCCGAGGTGGCCAGCCATGGTTCGGCATTCAGCGCCAACACCGTGCGGTCGGTGAGCGACCCGTCGTCGAACATCAACACCTCAACCTGGGCCTGCTGGAGGGCGTGGACCACGGCACCAAAGCCAGTGGCCGACTCCGGATTGGCCTGCCCTTCCTGTTCGGCGAGACGGTCAACGAGCTGCCCCTGCTCGGTGGCCCATTGTTGGGCGACCAAGGAATTGACCTCGTCCTCGAACTTTTCGCGGTCGGAGCCTGCGGCAAGGGTATGGGAATCCACGAGGGAGAGAATGGCTTTACTGGCTTCCGACAGTTGATCGGCTACGAGCTGCCGCGCTCGGATGTCTCCCGCGAGGACCAGCAGACGGGCGCTATTCTCACGGACCACCCTGTCGATCTGCTCCACCACCTGGTCAGCGTTGCGGCGCCAGATTTCCTCCGTGTGCCGCTGATACCGGCCCTGTGACCAGCCGCCCACCGGAACCTTCTTCAGATTCTCGTCCGAGCCTTGGATGTGTTGGCTTTCCTCCGCCGCCTGCCGGCCGGCACGGTGCAGCCGGATTTCACCCTCCTCCCGGCTGACCTCGGCCACGACGTAGGCGAACCCGTCCGGACGATGCTTGAGCAACGGAAGCAGGTCCGGGACAACATCTGTGGAGATCTGCTCCGGTCCCAGCAGCGCACCGGGAAGCAACTCGTTGATCGCCACCTCGCCCTGCCGCACCAGCACATAGCGACTAATTGGCGAGGGCTCACCCGTCGCGGGCTGGATGGCCCCGGCAACGGCCTCCAAATCGTTTTCGGAAGCACCAAGTCCAGCGAGTGCATTCCTCACGTTGTCGGGTTGGACATCAGCGGCTTCCAGACCATCCACGGTGCCGGCGCTGGCATCCACATAGGCCATGCACCAGGGACCTGGTTTACGGAAGAGCTCGGAGTACTTGGCAAGCCGGTCACTCATCTGACGCCCCTCCTCCACCTGCTTCTCCCTTACCAGTGTTGGGGTTCAGCGCTTCCCTGACTTCCGCCGGATCGGTTTCATCAGGAAACGGTTCAGCTTCTCGCGCCTCTTCAACATGGGCGGGTTTGGTTCCCCTGACCATGCCTTCGGCTTCGTGTTGCATCTGTTCATCCAGATGCGCACCGTGCTTGGTGTTTCCTCGTTCAGCCACGGTATTTCTCCCTTTCGAACTAGTTGACTTACACGTATTTGTTGAGTTGGCCAGCATTATCCTGCGGGCGGCAGCGGGTTCGCCTTAAGGGCAGAGGCCGCGGCGAACAAGTTTGCTGCCATGGTCTTACCAGTAGATTCAGACCACTCGTGCCCGTGCGCGGTTTCCGTGTAGGACGGACCGGGCCCCGGACCCATGTTCCAGTAGGTCCACGCCTGCCCCGGGATGGTGAAACCGATGTCGATCAGCGCACCAGCGACCTCGCTGATCACGTGATGGGCGCCGTCTTCATTGCCCGTCACAACCACTCCGGCCACCTTGTTGTACGCCGCATAGGTTCCGTCATCCTTCTTCTCGGAAATCATGGCGTCCATGCGCTCGAGCAGCAGCTTTGCCACGCTGGATGGCTGGCCAAGCCACGTGGGCGTCGCAATGATGAGGATGTCGCTGTACTTCAGCAGCTCGTGAATCTTAGGCCAATCATCACCTTCCCCCATGTCAGTTTCGACGCCGGGCGGAATGCGGTGATCCACTGCCCGGATCACCTCAACATCCACATCCTTCTCTCGAAGCGCTTTGATTACGACGTCGGCCAGGACGTCCGTATTCGACGGCGTCGGAGAGGGTTTCAGCGTGCAGTTCAGTACCAGTGCCCGCATGGGTATCAGCGGCTTACCAGCTTGAAGAACGTGCTGTCCTCGCCGCTGGCCTTCTTCGCCTGGTAGAGGAAAGCGAGCTTGCTCTCCTCGAACTTCTCGAACCATTCGTCCCAGCTGATGTGCTCCAGGGAGTCCTCCCCGACACCTCCCGGGAAGTCGATACGCAGGATACCCACGTCATTCTTGTCGCCGGTCTTCTTGACGCTGGCCGGCTTACCGTCGTTGCTTTCCACCCATTTGCGGATCTCGTCGTGATCCGTGGTGGTATGAGATTCCGAAGCCATCCTTCAGGTTCCTTTCTTCCCGTGCCGGCGCAGAGAGCGTCATGCTGCCGACGAAGAGTACGGACACTTCGACCCTAGCGCCGATCCGACTCAAATAGAAAGGGTACTGAGTAATTCCTTCCGCCGAGTTGGCATCTAAACCCACTGGCCCCTGCGCACCAGGACTTCCTTGAGAAGATCGAGCCGGTCCGACACGATTCCGTCCACCCCAAGGTCCAGCAGCCTTTCCATGTCCACGGGATCGTTGACCGTCCACACATGGACCTGCCTGTCGCACCGGTGCGCGCGCCGGATAAACCCGGGCGTCACCACGGGAAACCGCCCATAGCGGACAGGAACTTGGAAGACGTCGACGCCGGAGAGCAGCTTGCGTGCCAAAGGAACCGGAAGCACGGGGCCGAGAAGAACGAACAGCGCTGTCAGGGAGCTGCCCGCAGAAGAAGCCACACGATGGGAGAGCTTGGAAAGGACTGCCCGGCGGCGCCTGTCCGAGAAGCTTGTGACCAAAACCCGGTCATGGACGCCATGCTTCTCAATGGCCGCTGCCATGGGGCCAACAGAATTCCAATCCTTGACGTCGAGGTTGAGCCGGGCGTGCGGCAGGGCGGTAACCAGCTCATCGAAGGTGGGGACGGGCTCCACTCCACCGATTCGGGCAGCCGCAACCTGGGCGGCGGTCAGCTCCGAAACCTTGCCGATGGAATCAGTCACTCGGTCCAAAGAAGAATCATGGAACACCAGCAGGACGCCGTCGGACGTCGTGTGCACGTCCGTTTCAAGGTGCACCGTTCCAAGATCAACTGCCGCCCGGAATGCAGCCATGGAATTTTCCAGGCCACCCAACGAGAATCCTCGATGGGCGAAGGCCAAGGGGCCCACCGAACCGTCCTTGCGAAGGAAATAGGGCAGCGTCACTCCCGTAGCGTAGCCCATCGCAAAGGTGCGGTTAGCTCTCCTGAGGGACCGCCGCCGTCGTCGATTGCGGAACGATCGTCACGCCGTCGCTGACGTGCACCAATGTCCGGCCGCGACCGCCGTCGAGCTCCACCCAAACCGCCGTTGCATCGCCGGTGACGGCGTCCACCACGCCAGTCGACTCGAAACCCGGTGTCAGCATGACATTGACGCGGTCGCCCTGGCGAAGCGAACGCCAGTGATGATCCGGTTCGATGCGCCGCAATGGTGCGGTATTGACGTTGTTGATCCGACGCTTAGCCAAGGTTCCCCCTACAAATTCAATGAGACAGATAAACCGTGCGAACGGGTCTTGGCTGGAAGCCTACGGTTGTAAGTTGAACGCCGGTTGTATGGAAGCTGGGAACCAGGTGACACTGCAGGACTGCCAAACTAGGGGCATGACTGTGTTGATTGCCGGCTGCGGCGACCTTGGAACGGAAGTTGGACTGCGCTTCGCAGCTGCGGGCCATGATGTGGTTGGCCTGCGCCGGTCGCCTGAAAAGCTACCCGCAGAGATACGCGGCGTGTTCGCGGATCTCTCCGTTGCAGTTCCGGAACTGCCCGAGGATGTGGCCATTGTTGTAGTAACTATCGCCGCCGACACGTCCACGGAAGAGGCCTATCGCGCGGCCTACTTGAACGGCGTGAAGAACGTGCTGGATGCTCTGGAACGGCAGTCCATCGAGCCGCGGCGGATCCTGTTCGTCTCCTCAACGGCCGTTTACAAGGATTCCGGCGGAGCTGTTGTGGATGAATCCACGCCCACGGAGCCCACGCGGTTCAGCGGCAAGGTCCTGGTGGAAGCGGAAGAGCTGTTGTTCAGCCGGACGGGCGGGACCAACACCCAGCCCATCTCCCTGCGGCTCGGCGGCATTTACGGACCGGGACGCACCAGACTGATCGACCAGGTCCGCAGCGGCAAGGCCGTCATCCCCGCCCAGCCCCGGCATACCAACCGCGTCCACCGGGACGACGCCGCGGCCATGATCGTGCACCTCACCACCATGGAGCCGGCTCCTGATCCCGTCTACGTAGGCGTCGATGATCACGCAGCGGAAATGGGCGACGTCATGCGGTTCCTCGCCTCTGAAATGGGATGCCCTGAACCCCCGACGGCGGCACTTGGGAGCGAATCCGACGCCGGCCCAGGCGACAAGCGCTGTTCCAATAAACGCCTGCGGGCGACCGACTTCGAATTCATCTTTCCCACCTACAAGGAGGGCTACCGCGCTTTGCTGGCCGGTAAGGGCGTGCGGCACCCGTGACGCTTGATGCGCCGCCGGCTGCGCGGGTTCAAAGGTTGGGGCGGGCCTATTTCGCCGTGCAGGCTGCAGCTGGGCTCGTGTGGTGGATAGCGGTTTTCCTGTCACCGGCGATTCGGTCGGCCACCCTTGGCAGCCTCAACCCCGTAGTTGTGGCTGCCTTGGACGTTCCACTATTTGTCATCGGCTCGGCCCTTGCAGCACTCGGTATCAAGGCTGCGGCCGTGATTAGCGCCGGTTGGACGGGACTGGTTGCCGTTGGACTGGCGGCCTATGCCACCGTCACCACCGAAGCCGGCTGGGGAGTGGTGATCATGGTCGCTGCGACGGCTTGTTCGGTGATTGCACTGTTCTTTGTTGTGCAGGGTCGTGTCCCGACCGAGTTGATTGTACGGGGACCGTTCGCGTTCCGTCCGGCGTCCATCCGTCGCGGCACTGCAGCCAACGTGGGGGCAACCATGGGGCAGCTCATCCTCTTCTGGGGTTTCTTCCTGGTGGTTGTTCCCTCAGCGCTGGCCTTCCTCGAGCAGCGCTGGATGGTGTCCCTGGTATTTCCCTCCATGGTGGGACTTGCCGGGCTGGTGCTTCTGGTCCTCGCCAGCTGCCTCGGTATTGCTTCCGCGGTGACCATGTCCTCCACCGGAAAGGGCACCCCGCTGCCGTCTGCCATGCCTAACCGACTGGTCGTGGCCGGCCCCTACCGGTGGGTTCGGAACCCGATGGCGGTGGCAGGCATCTCACAAGGTGTGGCCGTGGGCATGATACTGGGCTCGTGGCTGGTGGTCGCCTACGCGGTTCTGGGTTCGCTGCTGTGGAATTACGCGGTGAGGCCGCTCGAAGAAGCCGACCTGGCGAAGCGGTTCGGTGCCGAGTTCCTGACGTATCGCGGAAGAGTGCGCTGCTGGATTCCTCGGATCGGGAGCAAAACTAGACCCGCTGCTCGCTGAGTTTCGCCTCGAGAATCTGGGCCACGCCGTCGTCGTCGAAGTGCGGCGCCTGCTGCCCGGCGGCGAGGATGGCCTCCGGGTGGCCGCTGGCCATCGCGTAACCGTGGCCGGCCCAGCGCAGCATTTCGATGTCGTTGGGCATGTCACCGAACGCCACGACGTCAGCGGCTTCGATCCCCAGGGACTCGGCGTACTTGGCCAGCGTGACAGCCTTATTGATGCCCGGAACGGACATCTCCAGCATTGCCGTCCGTGGCGCCGAATGCGTGGTGCTCACCAAATGCGCGACGGCCGGCTGCACTTCAGCCAGGAACTCGTCCGGCGTACCTTTGCGGGTGATCGCCAGGAACTTTACGACGGCGTCATCCGCGGTCAGCGTCTCGGCCAGCGGCGCGGGGGTGAACTCGGCGAGCAGCTCGCTGGTTTCGTTCTCGATGAAGCCCGGCTCGAGTTGGAAACCCGTGAGAGTTTCCACGGCGAACAGGGCGTCGGGCCTGATGGACTTGATGATGCGGCGGGCTTGAAAGACGGATTCGGAATCCAGAACACACGAGGACAGGGCCTTCTCAGTTTCGAGATCCCACACCACGGCGCCGTTGGAACAGATCACGATTCCGCTGTGACCAAGCTGCTCCTGGAGCGGGTACAACCAGCGCGGCGGACGACCCGTAACGAAGACGAGTTCCACTCTTGCTTCGCGGCACGCCTGAAATGCCTTGATGGTCCGGTCACTGATTTTGCCGTCGTGACCGAGGATGGTGCCGTCAATATCGCTTGCTACGAGCCGCATCATGCCAGTCTACGTGGGCGCAACATGTGGTTGCGCGCCGCTACAGCTGCTCTGGTTCATAGTCGAAGAACGCCGCTCTTGGTAGCACCTGCTTCCCGAGGAGCTGGCGCTTGTCTGCCTCGCTCAAACGCGCCACCTCGGCAGCAGCGTCCCAATTTTCGCGGATGCTCGATACAAGGTTGTCGATGATATCCCGCCCTTCTGCCGCGTTTAGCCCGTATGTCTCGGACTCGCCCACCAAGGCACCGAAGTTGGAAACCTTCGCACCGCGGTCACCACGCCCGAACCGCATGGCCTGCTCAAATGTATCGCCGGATCTTTGCCCTGGAGCCAGGTCGTAAGCCGGCGTTAGTTCCAAATGCTTCCCGTCCCAGAACGCGGCGTGATTCCGGGCATGGTCGTCGTTGTTGCTGATGGCGATGTTCAGAGCAATACGCCGGAACAGCTCCGGTCCCGGCTGTGCTGCGTCTACTGCGTACTCACGGAGCACATCAAGGATCTGAGGGTAGGACACATAGCGTGCGTACATCTCATCGGTCTGAGCCATGGTCAGTCCAGACACGGCGTGACGCCGTCCGCCAGCCCCATCACGGTCGAATCGCTCAACAAGGAGGACTTCCTTGCCGAGGGAAGAAATGACCTTGCTCTCGGGCACTTTCATGCCGGCCCGGCGAGCAAGTTCGAGCATCGCACCCTCGGCGTTCACCACCGAAAAGACGCGGTCGTCAGACGACGAGAACTTTGCGAGCCACTCACTCCCGTCTTCATCAGTGAGCGTCGCCTTAGGGCGTGCTCCTCCAAGGCTGGTGCCCTGCATCATGGCCGCCGGGGGCAACGTTCCGTCGTCGTTCGATGACACCGCGACCCCACCTGTCGGGACTCCCGTCCCGAAGGACGCCAGCAATGCTCAGTCCGTCTGCAGGCTCCTGGACGCCGGGTCGCAGGGGGAGCTCCGGGGCGAACAGGCTGATAGCGTCCGGCCGGGACCTATAGTTCAATCCATAGATGAAAGTGACGAGTGAGCCGATCTGCTCCACTCTTCCGGCTACCACAGGCTCCGTTCCACCCGGCAGCCACGTCCAGACGTAGAGCTCGTTAGAAGTTGTCATCGGTACTGCCGCTCTTTGGTCGGCGCACGCGACTTGGGAGGAGAGCGAGCATCTCCTCGCCTCGATGACGACGAATTGCGAGTTCGGCGCGGTCCTCAATACCAAAAATGGGAACTCCGACGAGGTCTGAGAGGTCCATCATCGTGCCTACCGCCGCGCCGCGGCTGCCGGCCTCAGCTGCGAGCACCGTTTGCTCCGAAATATTCGCGCGCGCAGCAAGCTCCTTTGCTGTCCATTTTCGATCGATTCGGCCTTGTCGGATGAGTTGGCCCCACACGATCAGCGCGTCTTGTATGTGCGGACGCAATGGCACTGTACGTTTTGCCAACGCAAACCTTCTTAAAATATGCCTAGGAGCTTTTAGCCATACTTTATCATGGCCAAAAGTTGCATGTAGGCTTTTGCGACAGTCCGCAGCCAACACGTAACGGGGCCCAGAGCATAGGCTGAAGTCATGAGTGAGAAGACCAGCGAAGTCGAAGAACACAGCACCCGCGGGGCGTACGTCACTGGCGGCGAGTTCACCCGGGACACCAACTACATCGAGGACCGCATCACCCGTGACGGTACCGACGGACCGAACGGCGAGCCCGGCTGGCCCGTGGAGCCGGGGCGCTATCGGCTGATTGCGGCCCGGGCTTGCCCTTGGGCCAACCGTGCCGTGATCGTGCGGCGGCTTCTTGGTCTGGAGGACGTCATTAGCCTCGGGCAGCCTGGCCCCACCCACGACGCCAGATCCTGGACCTTCGATTTGGATCCGGATGGCAAGGATCCCGTGCTGGGCATCGAGCGCCTGCAGGAAGCATTCTTTCGCCGCTTCCCTGACTATCCTCGGGGCATCACCGTTCCGGCGGTGGTGGACATCCCCAGCGGAGCAGTGGTGACAAACAACTTCCCCCAAATCACGCTGGACTTCTCTACGGAATGGACTGAGTTCCACCGCCCGGGAGCGCCACAGCTGTACCCGGAGCACCTGCGCGAAGAAATCGACCAGGTCAACAAACGTGTCTTCACCGAGGTCAACAACGGCGTTTACAGGTGCGGCTTCGCCGGATCCCAGGAAGCATACGAGGCTGCCTACACCCGGCTATGGAATGCCTTGGACTGGCTGGAGGAGCGACTGACCGGCCAACGGTATCTCGTGGGTGATTCGATCACCGAGGCCGATGTCCGGCTCTTCACCACCCTGGCGCGCTTCGATTCTGTCTACCACGGCCACTTCAAATGCAACCGAAACAAGCTGAGCGAAATGCCGGCGTTGTGGGCGTACGCCCGGGACCTGTTCCAAACTCCGGGTTTCGGGGACACCATCGATTTTGTGCAGATCAAGCAGCACTACTACATGGTGCACGAGGACATTAACCCCACCAAGATTGTCCCCGTGGGCCCGGATCTATCCGGATGGCTTACCGCTCACGGACGGGAATCCCTCGGCGGCAGCCCCTTCGGCGACGGCACTCCGCCAGGCCCGGTGAAAGCGGGCGAGGAAGTGGCTGCAGGGCACGGGGCTGGCTAACCAGCTTTTCTCAGGCCGCCCCATGGTTGAGCTCGGCCCGCGTGGGCGGATTCGCGCCTGCCCGGGACACCGTCACTGCAGCCGCACGTGTTGCGTGATCCATGATGGCTGCCAGGGTTTCTGCAGGCATCGCCCTCAAAGCGCCACGGTTCTGCGCGCCGTCCAGCCCGTGATCCACAATCGCGGACAAGAGCCCCGCCATGAACGAATCACCCGCGCCCACTGTGTCCACAACGTTCACGGAGGGTGCGGGAACCTGAGTTTCTCCGGCCCTGGTTACGCCCCACGGTCCACGTGATCCTCGGGTCACCACTACCAAAGCCGGACCCTCAGTACCGCCCAACGACAGCCAGCGACGCGCGGATTCCACCGGGTCAACGCCGGGATAAAGCCATTCAAGGTCCTCGTCCGAGGCCTTCACGATGTCGGCAAGCACTACAAAGCGCTCGGCTTGGGTTCGCGCAAAGTCGACGTCCGTGATGATGCTGGGGCGGCAATTCGGGTCGAAGCTGATGGTGCAGCTCGGGTGGGCATGCTCGACGGCGGCAAGCACCTCTGCGGCGCCAGGCTCCAGGAAGGTGGCAATGGAGCCTGTGTGCAGCAGCGTGGAGCCCTGCATCATGAGCGGCCAACGTCCTGCGAGCCCGGGCAGCTCCCAGGCGAGGTCGAAAACGTAGGTGGCGGCGCCGTCGTCGTCAATCTGCGCGGTGGCCACACTGGTTGGTTTCTCATCCGGCGGAAGCGGAACCATCACCGAACTCGACCGCAAGTGCGCGGCAATGGAATCGCCGTACGCGTCCCGGCCGTAGCGACCGATGAACTGCACGGGATGATCCAAGCGGGCCAGGCCGACGGCAACATTGAGAGGGCTGCCTCCAACATGCGCCTCGATCCCGGAGGAGCGTTGAACGACGTCGACCAGGGCCTCACCAATGACTGTCAGCATGGGACCACTCTGCCAGAGGACGGCCGCCCCGGACCAACAGTTACGAGAGCAATCGTTGCACCAGTTCGCGACACTTCTTATAGGCCACGGCCTTGGGGTCGATCAGGTCGAAGTGGTCGCCCGGGACGCGCAGCAGCTGGGCCGCACTTCCTGCCGCCGTTGCCGCCGCGACGTATGCTTCGGACTGGCTTGCAGGAACATCCTCGTCATCTGTGGCATGCACGGCATAGACGGGGACATCGATGGGCAGTGAGCTCATAGGGTCGGCGTATTTATGCCGTTTGGGGAATCTATGGGAATCCCCGCCCATGAGGTTGCAGACGGCGCCGTTGCTGAGGTTAAGCTTCTCTGCCGCGGCAAGATTCAAGAGGCCCGACTGGCTGACGACGCCTGTCAGGTGAACAGCGTTGCCCTCCGGTCCGCGCTGGAGTTGGCGATCGGCGTCGGGCGTTCCAATGGCGGACAGCCGCTGCCGGCCTGCCGCCCACACGGCGAGATGACCACCAGCCGAGTGACCGAGTGCCACCACTTTGCCGAGTTGGAGGTCATGGTCGCCGGCGATATGGGACAAATGGTCGATGCCGGCCAGGATGTCCTCGAACGTATGGGGCCAACCACCGCCATTGCCGGCGCGCCGGTATTCAAGGTTCCAGGCGGTTATGCCGTGCGCCGCGAGGTCGCGCGCCAAGGGCTCACCGAGCTCAGCGCCGTACTGTGAGCGCCAATATCCGCCATGAATCACAACGGCGATTCCACCGGCCACAGCTGATGCGCCGCGATGGTTTCCGTTGGACGGTTCAGGTATGAAGAGTTCGCCCCATTGACTGGGGTGTTCGCCGTAGCTGTACTTGTGCCGCAACATTGCGCCCTCCTTTGTACTGAGCCTATCGTGACGTTTCGGAAGTTTGGCTAGAGGCACCCCGACGGCGGGTGGGTCAGTTGGGTGTCGGACCCGCCCCGTAAGCTGGGGGCATGGCAAGCAATTGGGACAGCCTTGACCAGGCTCAGCGCGACGCAGTGGATGCGAACGTAGCGCTCTACGAGCGTGTTCGCCCCGCCCTGAAGCGGGTCACGCGCGATGTGCTGCTCACTTTGCGCGACATGTTGAACGACGCCGAGGTCACTCCGCTGTTTGTCACTGGACGGACCAAAACGGTTGAGTCGTTCCGCGAAAAGATTTCCCGCACGGATGATCCTTTGGAGCCGGGCGGGCCGCGCGTGCTCAAGTTCCCGGATCCGTTCCGCACCTTGAACGACATGGTAGGCATCCGCGTCATCACCAAACTACCCGCGGAAAACGCAGCGGTGGCCAACATCATCAAGCGCCAGCGGCAGCTCTTCGATTGCCGTGGCGACCGTGAGAAGGACATCGGCTCCATTGAGTCAGGAACCTATGGCTATTCCAGCCGCCACCTCATTCTGCGCACCATCCAGAACGAGGCCGTGAAGGAATACCAGCACGTCTTCAACCCGGAGATGCCTGCCAATGGCAGCTATTTCTTCGAGTGCCAGATCCGTACCGTCTTTGCGCACGCCTGGAGCGAGATCGAGCATGACATCCGGTTCAAGGCCGAAGACCCGCGCGCTTGGACGCCGCATTTCGACCGCCAGTTCACGGCCACGGCTGCCATGTTGGAAACCGTGGAGAGCGCCTTCGCTGACCTTCACGAGCGCTACGAGGAAGTCCGCGGCTATTGGGATCTCGAGGGCGATGGCGGCATGCCCCTTACCCCCAACAGGGTCCGGGACGTCTGGCGTACGCTTCTCCCGCACGTCGACCGTAAAGTTGATGACGACTGGGGATGGGCTGCCGAACTGCTCGCCGCCCACGGACTCACCAAGACCGTGGAGCTTGCGGGTCTGTTGAGCGCCAACCGGATCACCGAGGTCCGCAAGGCCTTGGACCACCGCTACTCCCCCGGTCCGGACCGCCTCCTGGATGATCTCCTGCTGTGGCAGTACGGAACCGAGCACATTGATCTCACCGCTGAGGCGCCCGACGTCGTCCCGCACCCGCGGCGCGACAGCCTCCAGCGGCGCCTGAAGCAGATTGAGCGCTACCGCCAGACTGCGCTCTAGGACATCGTCTGCCGCGGCTGACTAATTAGCCCTCCGTAGTGCCGCGGCGGTGCAGCTTCCATGGTGAGGCAACCCGGATGCCCTCGGCCGGGGTGATTCCCCCCAACCTGTCCAGCAGCATCCGGACAACTTGCTCGAAGATCGGATCCGGCCCAACAGTCGTCAGAGCCGGATCGTAGTCCTGGCCCTCGGTGGAATTCCCGACGCCGACGATCTGGACGTCCTCGGGGACGCGGAGGCCAAGGCGGTAGGCGGCGCGGATCGTTTGCAGCGCTTCCATGTCATCGGTGCACAGGACGGCCGTGGGTCGGTCCGGAAGCTGGAGCAGCTCGAGGGCGGACTGATACGCAGCGGCCGGGCGGTGATGTGAGGTCCTAACCAAGGACGCGTCCAAGGGAATGCCCGCCTTCTCCAGCCCGGCTGCGTAGGCGGCAAAGCGGCTCTTGGGTCGCCCAGCCGGGTCAGCTCTCCGGATGCAGCCAACTCTGCGGTGCGAGGCCGTGAGGAACTCCATGCACTCCGCGAGGCCGGCGTCGGTTTCAGGGGCCAGGACGTCGAACCCAGCAGGCTTCATGGTGCCCGAGATGACTACTTGGGCAACGCCGCGGCGAGCGAGTTCCGTGACGGTTTCATCCTCGGACTTTGCTTCGGGGAAGTAGCCAATGATGACGCCGTCGGCGCCCCCGGACATGGTGAACTTCCGCCAGTCGTCGCCCAGTAGGATCACCGGTTGGTAGCCGTGCTGCGGCAGAATGTTTGCAGCAGCGGTGGCGAGTGCGCGATCCCAAGGCCAATCAAGGTTTCCAATGGCCACGGCAACCACGTCGGTTTTGCCTCGACGCATCCCGCGGGCGGCTTGATTGGGCACATAGCCCAGTTTTTTGACCGCTGCCAGAACCCGATCCTGCGTGGGCTGGCTGATCCTCGTCGTCCCACCGTGACGACCGGAAAGCACATAAGAGACGGTGGTCAGTGATACGTCCGCGGCCATCGCAACGTCCCGGATGGTGGGCTTGGATCCCTTACTCACGTTGCGGCTCCTGGTTGACAGCGGATTTCTTGAACTTTATCCGCAACCGTGGTGGACTCCCCTTGACGCAATTAGTTATGAACGTTAACAATTGCGGGAGTCTACAAGTACAAGCGGGAGATCATTCGATGAAGAATTGGGCAGGAAATCTTGAGTATTCGTCTGCGGACGTCCAGCGGCCCACCACTGTGGAGCAGCTGCGCGAGCTTGTAGCCCAGGCGACGCGGATCAAGGCCCTGGGTTCCCGGCACTCCTTCAACACGGTGGCCGACACCGACGGCACCCACCTCCTGCTCGATGCCCTCCCCCAGGAAGTTGTGTTGGACGCCGCGAAGGGCACCGTCAAAGTTAGCGGTGGCATCAGCTACGGAGCCCTCGGCCGCGCGCTTGAGGAACAGGGCTACGCCATCCACAACCTCGCTTCCCTCCCACACATCTCAGTCGCGGGTGCCATCCAAACCGGCACGCACGGCAGTGGAGTCAACAACCCCTCCCTGGCTGCCGCCGTCGTTAGCGTTGACCTGGTGCGCGCCTCCGGCGAGCTCGTCACCCTCACGGCGGACGACGACGAATTTCTCGCCAGCGTGGTGGGAATGGGCGCACTTGGCATTGTCACAGGGCTGGAGCTAGCGGTCCGGCCAAGCTACGAGGTCCGGCAGCGAGTGCTCAACAATTTGTCCTGGGAGCGTGCATTGGCGAACTTCCAGGACATCGCTTCGAGTGCTTACAGCGTCAGCTTCTTCACCGATTACACTGGCGACACCATCTCCCAAGTTTGGCTGAAGGCACTGGACACTGAAGCTCCGCTGCCTGAGCTGTTTGGGGCAACCGCTGCAACGACTGCCATGCATCCCTTGCCGGACATGTCCGCGGAGAACTGCACCGAGCAGCTGGATGTGGCTGGCAAGTGGCTTGACCGTTTGCCGCACTTCCGCCACGAATTCACGCCCAGCAACGGCGAGGAGCTGCAAAGCGAGTTCCTCGTGCCCCTGAATCAGGCGACTGCCGCGCTACAGGCTATCCGGGGACTGGCCGACAAGCTCGCACCGCTCCTGTTCGTCTCAGAAATCCGCACCGTGGCCGCTGATGAGTTCTGGCTTAGCCCCTTCTACCAGCAGCAAAGCGTGGCACTCCACTTCACGTGGAAGCCGCTGCAGGCCGAGGTAGAAGCGGTGCTCCCGGAGCTCGAGGAGGCCCTCCGTCCGTTCGGTGCGCGCCCGCACTGGGGCAAACTGTTCACGCCCAGCCAGTACGATTTCGCTTCTCTCTATCCGCGGTTCGGGGATTTCCGAGCTTTGTTTCAGGCCAATGACCCAACAGGGAAGTTCCGCAATGAGCTGCTGGACAGCGTGCTGAGAATCTCCGCGGCGACGCACGCTTAGAGCCGTTGTTGCCCCGCTATCTCGTTGCTGCCCGGCAGCGAAATAGCGGGTTGGCGACGGGCACTGCTAGCTACTCGATGTGAGCCAGCACGGCGCCGGCAGTGACCACACCGCCAGGCTCTGACAACACCTCGGAGAGAGTGCCTGCACGGTGTGCCGAGAGCTGGGTTTCCATCTTCATGGCTTCAAGGACCACCAAAGGATCCCCGGCTGCAACGTCAGCCCCGGGTTCCACCAGCCACTTCACTATGGTCCCGGCCATGCTGGAGACCAAGGCGGATTCTGCTGGCGAATTGCCGGAACCGATCACAGAACCCGGCGTTTCGGTTGGCGTAGTAAAAGCGGGAATACCCTGCCCCGAACGAGCCCAGCCATCCAGAAGGTCCGCGGGAAGTCCTACTGCGAGCCGCTTACCGTCCACATCAACGGTGATGGTTCGTCGCTTCCCCTCCGGGGCAACCACGTTGTACTCGGGATCCACAGGGATCTGGTCTGCGAAGTCTGTCTCGATCCAACGAGTGTGAACCCGCATTCCGGCAACGGACGTGAAATCCTCGGACTCGAGGACCGCGCGGTGGAACGGCAGGACTGTCGCGATGCCGGTGATGTTGATTTCAGCCAAGGCACGCCGCGCGCGACGAAGGGCCTGCTGCCGGTCGGCGCCGGTGACGATCAGCTTGGCCAACAAAGAATCGAATTGCGGCGCGACGAAAGATCCCGAACGTACGCCAGTGTCTACGCGGATTCCCGGCCCTGTGGGTACCTCAAAGAGTTCCACTGTCCCCGGCGAGGGCAGGAAGCCGCGGCCCACATCCTCAGCATTGATGCGGAACTCGAAGGAGTGTCCACGAGCCACGGGATCTTCAGTGATGCTCAACGGAAGGCCGGCAGCAATCCGGAACTGCTCTTGGACCAGGTCAATCCCGGAAGTCTCCTCAGTGATGGGGTGCTCAACCTGAAGGCGGGTGTTGACCTCAAGGAAGGCCACGGCTCCGTCAGCGGAAACCAGGAACTCCACGGTTCCGGCGCCGTAGTAGCCGGCTTCACGCACAATGGCTTTCGCACCGTCGTAAATTTGCTGGCGTTGTGTGTCACTGAGGAAGGGTGCGGGAGCCTCTTCCACGAGCTTCTGGTGGCGACGTTGGAGGGAGCAGTCGCGGGTGCCCACCACAACAACGTTTCCGAGCTTATCCGCGATGATCTGAGCTTCCACATGCCGAGGACGGTCAAGATACTGCTCCACGAAGCACTCGCCACGACCAAAGGCAGCCACAGCTTCCCGGACTGCAGAATCGAAAGCCTCTTCCACTTCTGCGAGTTCTCGAACCACCTTCAGACCCCGGCCGCCGCCGCCGAAAGCAGCCTTGATGGCAAGTGGAAGTCCATGTTCCTCCGCGAAGGCCCGGGCTTGCGCAGCAGAGGAGACGGGACCGTCGCTGCCAGCGACCAACGGTGCTCCGGCGCGGACTGCGATTTCGCGGGCCGTAATCTTGTTTCCCAACTGGCGGATCGATTCCGGTGAGGGACCGATCCACTCAAGTCCGGCGTCGAGCACTGCTTGTGCAAAGTCGGCGTTCTCGGAAAGGAAACCATACCCGGGGTGGACGGCGTCTGCGCCGGACTCCGCCGCAACGGCAAGCAGCTTCCCTATGTTCAAGTAGGTGTCGGCCGGCGAGTTTCCGCCCAGGCTGAAGGCTTCATCAGCAGCACCAACGTGCATTGCGTCGGCATCGATGTCTGCGTAAACGGCGACGGACAGTATGCCGGCATCGTCGCAGGCTCGGGCGACGCGGACAGCAATTTCGCCACGGTTCGCGATCAGGACCTTGCGCATCAAATACTCACTTCTCTGGGGTCTTCGTAAAAGTCGTGGTGAACTCTGGGGAATCCGGGACGAGCCGGAAGCGGATCTTTCCGCCGATGGGGATCTGTGCGGCGAGATCAAGGTGTTCGTCGCGCACCACGCCGATCACCGGATAACCACCTGTGATGGGGTGATCCGCCAAGAAGAGAACGGGCAGTCCCGCAGGTGGGATCTGGAGCGCTCCCGCCATGGTGCCCTCGCTGGGAAGTTCGCCTTCCCGCGTGCGCTTCAGCGGGGTGCCGTCCAGCCGCATGCCTACACGGTTGGATTGGGGAGTGACCAGCCATTCCTGGTAGCAGAGGGAATCGAGCGCTTCCCGATCAAACCAGTCAGCACGGGGTCCGGGAATGACCTCGAGCACCGTTACCCCTACGCCCGGGAAGTCGGGCTGCAATTCGGGACTGCCAACAGCTGTGGACACAGTGGAGTTACCCACCGCGAGGACCTGCCTGGTTACCAAGGGGGCCGGCCCGATCCCGGACATCGTGTCCGCCGAGCGACTGCCCAGAACCTCAGGAACGTCCACTCCGCCGCGGATCGCGACATAGTTCCGGAACCCCGACTCCGGAGCACCCAAGGTGAGTACTTCGCCGTCGAGCAATGCGAAGGGTGCAGCCATGGGGGCCGTTCGCTTCGCACTCGGGTGGATGTCGCCGCCGTCGGACCCGCCGTCGGACCCAAACCACGACGGCGACTCGATAGTCAGCGTCGTCGGCGCCCCCGTCACAGCAATTACTTGGTCGCCCTCGGCCTCCACCGTGAGCCCACCATTGACGGACTCGACGGCCGCGGCCGAAGAAGTATTGCCCACGAGCCGATTGGCCCGCCGCAGCGATGCCCTGTCCAGCGCGCCGGCAGCAGAGACACCCAGTGGACCGAAGCCTCGGCGGCCGAGATCTTGGATCAGGCTCTGCGCGCCCGGATTGAGAATCCTAAGCCCGGACTCGACATGATGGTCCTTTTCGGGTTCACGCGCCGGGGAGTCACCGCTGGATGAAGCTCCAGCAGTCAAGACTTCGCGGACAGCACGGTACTTCACTCGATCTCCTGGACGTACCAAGGCAGGCTGGGATCGATCCAGGTCCCACATGCGAGCCCCGGTCCGGCCGATCAGCTGCCAACCGCCCGGGGAACGCCGAGGGTAGACGGCGGAGTACTGTCCACCGAGAGCTACGGAGCCCGCGGGAACCGCCGTTCGTGGCGATGAGCGGCGTGGCACCGTAAGGGCCTCATTCTCTCCCACCATGTAGCCAAAACCGGGTGCGAAGCCGGCGAAGGCCACTGTCCAGATTTGTCCCGTGTGTGCAGCTACGACGCCGTCTACGCTCAGGCCGGTCAGCTCAGCAACATCGGCGAGGTCGTCGCCGTCGTACACGGTATCGATGACCACCAGCCCGGAGTCGCTGGCGATCAACGGAGCAAGCTCCAGCTCCAAAAGCCGCGAGCCGATGGCTCGTGTCGCTGCGGCTGACTCGCCTACCACCATCACAGTTTCCGCGGCAGCGAGAACATCCACTTGGCCGGGGAGCGGGGACTTGTAGAGCATGTCCTGAAGGGCGAGGACATCCTGCAGGCTGTCCAGTTCGGCCAGGACGGCACGGGTGCCGACGGGCCTGACAGAGCGAACCCTTTGCGCGGTGGTGGTTTGCATCACGGTTTCCATCTTTCGCTACGCCGCCGGCTGAGCGTGCGTTCCCTGCATCAACCGGACATCTTCTTCCGGCTTCGGGTCGCGGCCGAGGAGCATGCCCACGATCGTGACAACAGCTGCGACAAGGATGTAAACGGCGATCAGGTACCAGCCGCCGCCGGCGGCGCCGTAGAGCGCTGTGAAGATGATGGGGGCAACGGCTCCACCAATTACGCCGGCCAAAGTGTAGGCAAGCGAGCTGCCGGCATAACGAAGGCGGGCCGGGAACTGCTCGGTGATGAAGGCGGCCTGCGGGCCATACATAAAGGCGTGGAGCGCCAAGCCGATTACGGTGCCGATAGTCAGCATGGCTACGGACTTGCCTTGGATCATCAGGAAGAACAGCGGGATATAGGCAGCGGTAGCAGCTGCCGCGATGCCATAGACCCAGCGACGGTTGAAGCGGTCCGTTAGCGCACCGGCCGCGGGGATCAGGAACAGCTGGAAAGCCGAACCGATCAGGATGGCCGACAGGACGTTGCCTGTGGTCATACCCAGCTCCTTGGTGGCATACACAGCTACGAACACCGTGAAGAGAGCGTAAAGAATATCCGGGCACACACGTGAGAGCGCTGCGGACACCAATGCCTTGGGCTGGGTGGTGAAGACTTCCTTGATGGGAGCCTCGGGGCGGTCGCCGTGGGCCTGGATTGCCTTGAATACAGGGGTTTCTTCGAGCTTGAGCCGGATGATCAGGCCGAAGACCACCAAGAGGGCGGAGGCCAGGAAGGCTACGCGCCAGCCCCAAGAGAGGAAGGCCTCTTCGCTGAGTGATGCGGCAAGAACAGCCAGAACACCGTTGGCCATGAGGTTTCCGGCGGGCGGACCGATCTGGGCCGCAGAGGACCAGAAGCCGCGCTTGTTGGGGTCGCCGAATTCGCTGGAAAGCAGCACTGCGCCGCCCCATTCGCCGCCAACGCCAATGCCCTGCGCCAATCGCAGCAGCACAAGAATGGTGGGTGCTGCGACTCCAATCACTGAGTAGTCAGGCAGTGCACCGATGAGGACCGTAGCCACGCCGATCAGGACGAGGGTGAAGACCAGAACGTACTTACGGCCGATCTTGTCGCCCAGGCGGCCGAAAATGACGCCACCAATCGGTCGGGCCAGGTAACCAACCGCGAAAGCTGAGAAGGACAGCAGCAAGGCGACGAATTCGTCATTGCCGGGGAAGAAGATCTTTGGGAACACGAGGGCCGAAGCCACCGAATATATAGCGAAGTCATAGTACTCAAGCGACGTACCGGTGAGGCTGGCGATGTACGCCTTGATGGCACCGGGCGGCGGCTTCCTTGTCGCTGCCTTGGGTGCATTGTTGGTGCTGGTCATGATGTCCTCCGGGGGGATGAGGGATGGTGCGGGGAGCCCAGGCGGGCTAGAGGAACGAGCCGACTCCGACGCCGGCGTCGCTCAGTGCAGACTTCACAGCGGTGGCCATCGCGACGGCCCCGGGTGAGTCACCATGCACGCAGATACTCTCTGCACGGATTTTTAGGATGGAACCGTCAATGGTTCTGACGGATTGGTCAGTGGCCATTCGCAGGACGTGCTCTACTACTTCGGCTGGATCGTTCAACACGGCCCCCGCCTGGGAGCGCGAGACGAGCGTTCCGTCCGGGTTGTAAGCACGGTCCGCGAATGCTTCAGAAACGCCCCGAAGGCCGGCTTCCTCAGCGAGGCGCAGGACTTCGGAGCCAGGCAGACCAAGAATCGGAAGGTTGGGGTCCACCGATTTCACAGCCTCCACCACAGCACGGGCCTGGGCTGTGTGCTTGACGATCGCGTTATAGAGACCACCGTGGGGTTTTACGTACTGGACTCTGGCTCCCGTAGTGCCGGCCAATGCCTGCAGCGCTCCGATCTGATAAACCACGTCGTCAGCCAGTTCCATGGGGTCAATGTCCATGAAGCGGCGTCCGAATCCGGCGAGGTCGCGGTAGCCAACATGGGCGCCTATAACGACGCCGACCTTGGTCGCCTTTACGCAGGTGCTGCGGATGACGCTGGGGTCGCCGGCATGGAAGCCGCAAGCAACGTTTGCACTGGAGACTGACTCGAACATGGCTGTGTCATCGCCCAGCGTCCAGCGTCCGAAGGACTCGCCGACGTCGCTGTTCAAATCGATGATTGTCATGATGTGATTCCTGCCTCGTGATGCGCGTTACATCCAGCATGCACCATTTCGCTGGATTGTTCAACGATCCAGCGATCCGGATTTCCGGCAATCGTGTACTTTTGGTGTCATGGCCAATGCAGATCAGGGAAAGAACGAACAAGTTGGCCTTGATAGCGCGCGGGCCCGGGTACGGATGAAAGTTCCGTCGGTAGCCGAGAGGGTCGCCGAAGAACTGCGCTACCAACTGGCCGAAGGTTTCCTTGTCCCGGGCGCCAAGCTGACCGAAGCCACCATTGCCGAGGACCTGGGCGTCTCCCGGAACACGGTCCGCGAAGCATTCGCCGAGCTGGCCGGGGAGCGGCTGCTCCTCCGCCAGCCCAATAAAGGTGTTTTTGTAGCCACCCTTGAAGCAGGCGACATCCACGATGTCTACACGGTTCGTCGGGCAATCGAAGTCAGCTCTATTCGGGCGGGTGGTTCTCCGGACCGTATCGCCGCCGTCAGGGCCGCCGTCGAAGAGGGCAAGCGGGCGGCTGTGGCAAACGACAATGAAGGCCTGGGCAGCGCCAACCAACATTTCCACGGTGCCATCGTCGGCCTCGCCGAGAGCAACCGGCTTAACACGATCATGGCGCAGATCCTGGCCGAGATGCGGCTCTACTTCCACAAAGCCACCATGAACGCCCACTTCTACAGCGACTGGCTTAAGGAGAACGAGCACATCTGCTCAGCTTTGGAAGCGGGCGAGCTGGAGCGTGCCGGGGACTTGCTCCTTGCCTACCTCAACCGTTCCGAGCAGCAGCAAACCGCCATCCACGGCGAATAAGTCAGCGTTTGCCCTTCTTGCGAGAACCCTTGCCGCGGCCCTTGTCCGGATTCGGGGCGTAGCGCTGAGCCACCGCGGGCTTCTTTGGGCCGCCGCCACGACGATCAGGCTTCGGCGCCTTCTTGGGCTTTTCCTGCTGCGCTGAAGGCTGGCGGGAGCTTTGAGCTGTCCGCCCACGCACGATCCCAATGAACTCTTCGATCACCGGGCTGTCGGTACCAACCAGCCAGGCCAAGCCGATCTGCGTCCCGGGAGCACCGGTCAGGCGACGCATGACCGTGTCCTTCACATTCAAGTGCCGCGCAACGGACATTGGCAGGATCGCAAGTCCGGCACCGGATGCCACCACTTGGAGGGCCATATCCGGGCCGCCCATCTCGTCAATATCCAGGAAGTTTTCCTCGGCGAGGTCGTCCAGGGCAACTTCCTCAAACACCGAAATCTCGTGTCCCTTCGGAGCGACCACAACAGGCTGCTCTTCATACAAAGGGATAACGTTCAGTCCTTCGCGGTCCACGGGCAACCGAACGAAGCTAAGGTCAGCGGAACCGTCACGCAGCACTGAGACCTGAGCGTCGTCATCGGACATGAACGAGTGCAAGGGGAAGTTGGGCATCCGTTCTTCCCACCGCCGGATCCATTTCCCAGGAGTCACACCGGCAACATAGGCGAAGCGGAGGCCGGCTAGGGGTTCGGTTGTTTCGGCGGAATCTTCAGCGTCTGGCACACACTCACAGTACCGGCCAGATACCCTTGAAGCATGACGTCCTCGAACTCCCAGTCCATGAAGCCGGCAACAGTTGCCAAGAAACTCGGCATCTACCTGCCCGCAACACCTCAGGAGTTCCAGGATTCGTCCATCTCCCGTGAGGAATTCGCGGAGCTTCAGGCCAACCCGCCGGAATGGCTTGCCGAACTGCGCCGCAACGGCCCGCACCCGCGCCCGGTAGTCGCGCAGAAGCTCAACATCTCAATCAGCGGCCTCGCCCGCGGTGGCGTCGAGGATGCGCTTACGACGGCGGAAATCACCGAACTGCTGCAGGCTCCGCCGCAGTGGCTGGTCACCGAGCGCGCCACGCATGCTGCTGTCCGCTCCGAGGCGCAGCGCGTCAAGGACGAAGCTGCCAAGAAGGCCGCCACCAAGGAAGCAAGGGACAACGCCGCCGCAAAGCGTGATGCTCCGAAGACCTCCAAGCGCGATCACGCGTAGTTTTCACAAACTGTGGCCGGGACCTGCGTCCCGGCCACAGCTATTTAGGCCCGGCTAATCCTGGTGGAGCTGAATGAAGTTGCCACAACCGTCGTCGAAAACTGCACTGACGCCGGAGGGATCCTCTGAGGGCTCACCTTGGAACTTCACGCCGGCGGCAAGCAAACGCTCATACTCAGCCTGGACATCGGGCACGCCGAAGGTGATCGCGGCCAGGCCGGACTCGTGCAGGGCGTTCATGTAGTTCGAGGCGATGGGGTTGTCGCTGGGCTCCAGCAGCAGCCCTGGCGAATTGCTGTTGTCCGCGCCGGGATCCTTGATGATGAAGAGGTTGTACTCGGGCATGGCCATCAAGGTCTCGAAACCCAGTGTTTCTGTATAGAAGACGTGGGCTGCTGCGGGGTCCTTGACGTGGATGCTGCACATTTTCAGTCTCATGCTGCCAAGGCTACGCCCGGGGTCCGACAGTGTCCCGGCAGAGTACACCCGCATCCGGACAATTCACCTGTGCCTGCGGTGATGAATTGTCCCGTGGAAGGTGTCGCCCAAGCAGACACTGGCGCATACTGAATTCATAGCAGCGAATTCGCCTGGAGGTGGTCCGATGCCCGCCATGATGCTCCTGTGGGGTGTAGCTCTGGTTCTCGCAACCGCAGCAACCACCTATGTCCTCCACAGAAAACTGACCTACGGCCGCGGTCCGGAACCGGACGGGCTCTTCTGGGACATGTTCGGAGGGCTCGTAGTCATAGCGCCCGCCATCCTCGTCCCTGCCGTGCAATGGGCTCCGGCCGGACTCATCATGGTTTTCGTCGGCGTCGCCACCGCGGCAGGAACGCTGGTTAGCATCCGCAAAGTGGAGCGGATCCATGCAGCTGAGCCCCGCCGTCGTGCTGGTTTCCCGGACGACGCTGCCCGCCACGAAAGCATCCTGGAGAAGTGGCGCCAATACGAGCTCGATCCGGCACAGACCATTGACTTTCCGGCCATGACAGACGTCAGGACAGCCGAAACAGCGGCGCTGACCCGAGCCATGCGGGAGGCGGAGTACTGCAGGGTGACAGCAGGAACTGACTACCGTGCCGCCGTCGAACGTCTCGCTGAAGCCCTCACAGCAGCCGAACGGGCAGCGGGCGTCCCAACGGGCGCCGTCCCCTCGCCGAGATGATAGTTACTGACAATCCCACCGAGCAACATTGGCATTAGATGCCACCTCGGCGAAAGAGGGAGAGAACTACAAAACCTTGCCCTTGAAGAACTCGGGACGCAGCCGGTACATCACCAACATGACCGCCACGCCGAGCAGGATCACGCCCATTCCCAACACGAACACCATGCCCACGCCACCTACGGATGAACCCGAGCCGTACTCCGGATCCATGGAGTCCATGGCGGTCTTCACGAACATCACCAGCAGGATCACGCCGCCAAGCAACGGAGCCAGGAACTTGAAGAAGAAGCTCCGCGCATTGCTGAACGCCTCAGCACGGAAGAACCACACACAGGCCAGAGCGGTGATGCCGTAGTAGAAGCAGATCATCATGCCCAGGGCGGTGATGGTGTCCCACAGAGCGTTTTCGGACACCGTCCGGGTGATCACGTAGAAGCCAGCGGCCGCGATGGCTGCTGCGACGGTGGCGACGCTCGGTGACTTGTACGTGGGGCTGATCTTGCCGAACCTGGGTGAAAGCGCACGGTAGTGACCCATGGCCAGCATGGTTCGGGCCGGGGAAACGAACGTCGACTGCAGGGACGCCGCCGAACTGCTCAGGATGGCCAGCGACATGAGGATCGCGAACGGCCCCATCACCGGGCCAGCCAACACGGCGAAGATGCTGGACTGGTTCTCCGGATTTCCCACACCCAGCCCGGTCTCGCCGACACCCGCGAAGGACAGGGTTGCCAGTGCGATGGTCATGTAGATGATCACAATGACCAGCACGGTCACGGTAGCTGCCCGGCCAGGAGTCTTCTCGGGATTCTTGGTCTCCTCGTTCATGGTGAGCGTGACGTCCCAGCCCCAGTAAATGAAGATCGAGAGGGAAACACCTGCCGCGAATGATGAGAAGGAATCCACCGCGAACGGGTTGAACCAGTCGGGCGAAATGGTGGTGGCATCGAACGCCGTGCCGTTTGCCACGTGAATGAATGCGGACACCGCGAACCAGCCAAGCACCAACAACTGGAAGGCCACCAGGACATACTGCACGCCTTTGGTGGTTTCCATGCCGCGGTACGAAATCCAGCAGGCCAGGGCAATGAACACCAGCGTGGTGGCGATGTTCAGGGGCAGGATCTTGCTGAGGTCCGCAAGTTCAGGGTTGCTGAAGATCTGGCCGAGCATCAGGTAGAAGAAGTCCACCGCCACGGCCGCCAGGTTGGACAACACAATGATGGTTGCTGCGATCAGGCCCCACCCACCCATCCAACCGATCCACGGGCCAAAGGCGCGCGTCGCCCACGTGAAGGAGGTACCGGCGTCGGGCATTGCGTTGTTCAACTCGCGGTAGCCAAGCGCTACCAGCAGCATCGGAATGAAGCCCACCAGGAAGATGGCGGGCAGTTGCACGCCTACCTCGGACACGGTGGGGCCAAGCGCCGCTGTAAGGGTGTAGGCGGGTGCGATGCAGGAAACACCAATCACGACGGCGCCGATCAGGCCCACCGATCCGGCTTTCAATCCCTTTTCACTCAGCGATGATGTTTCTTTCGACTGGACCGTCTTTGGTGCAGTTGACATGGGTTTTGCCTCTCAGGCGATTGCTAGGAGCTTTGTCGCGAGTAGTCGCGGGGGACCACGATCATTGGGACGGGGAGGGCACGCAGGATCCGGTTGGCGGTGCTGCCCAGGAAGGTGACCCGATGCTGGGCCAGGCGGCTGGAGCCGATCAGGAGAATTTCGCCGTCTTCCCAGTCGAGTCGGTCAACGGCTTCTTCGATGGTGCGCCCCTGAGCGACCACGATCTCAGGTTCCGGCGTGGCCGCAGCAGAACCTCCGACGGCGGCAAGCTGGTCTGCGGCAAGCCTGTCGGCCGCGTGCACCCAGGCGGCGTCGGCCAACCCGGGCGAGTTACCGCCGTCGAGCGCCAACAGCGAGACGAGCCGCAACGGAAGGCCCCGGTCGCGCGCGGACTCGACCGCGACGTCGAGCAGTTCATCAGCGCCCGGGCGCGTCCCGAAACCGCAGCTCAAGCGTGTGATCGGCTCCGTGCGCTGGTAACCATGTGGCGCCAGAGCTACCGGAACCGGCGACGAATGGAGCAGCGCACTCGCCACGGAGCCGATGGTGAACCGCTTTAGCAGGCCGCCGGTGGTGGCACCAATCACCAAGGCCGCCGCGCCCATCTCCACGGCAACCTCGATCAGTGTCTGAGCTTCGGAGTCACCGCGCCGGATGTGGGCGCGGGCGGTGACATCCGCTGGCACCTGTGCGAGGCCTTCATCCAGCCAACGCTGCGCCTGCTCGTTGAGGATGTCGTTGTAGCCGGTCTCAGGCGGGTAGACGGCGTTGAACGGCGAATCTTCCGGGATCACCAGGACCAGGTCCAGACTGGCATCGTGGTTCCTGGCCAGCGCGACCGCAAGGTGAACGGCGTCGTGCCCCCTCGCGTTGGCGGTGTAGCCCACTACGTAGCGCATGGTGGTCCCTTTCTTGTCTTAAACAGTGGAGCCGGCAGGCCGGGAAATGGTGCTCCCCCAGCCTGCCGGTGCGGTGCTGACTGCCTTAGGCGACCGGTACCGCGGCCAACTTGTTGGCCTCGACGATGCGGGCTGCAGTTGACTGGCCCATGCGGACGGCGCCATCCACGTGCTGGTAGCCCTCGGCCGCGAGGTCGGACGAGGACCAGTAGATCGGTCCCACGTTCGCGTGCTGGTCCTTGCCGTAGCGGTGCAAGCCACCGAGGTCGTAGCTGGATGCGTACGCGCCGCGGGTCCATTCTTCGGAGCCCCAGTCGGACTCGTAGTAGACCTCCGGGGTGAGTGCCTTGTCGCCAAGGAAGCCGGCGATGGACTCGAGGATGGCTTTCTTGCGGTCTTCAGCGCTGAGCTCGAATACGGCGTCGGCCTTTTCGTCGGATACGAAACCCACCAAGGTGCCGCGGGTGTCGCCGTGGTTGGTGTTGTCGTAGACCTCCTGGACCAGCGCGCCTGCGCTGAAGCCCGTGCCGGAGAGTCCTTCTTCGCGCCAGAACGGCGTGTCGTAGACGGCGTGGACCTTGATGACCAGGCCCAGCGACTGGTGCTGGTGCATCTGGTGCTGGCGGCGCGGCAGCGGAGGTTCGAACGAGACGCGGGAGTAGAGGTTCGGCGGCACGGCCATGATGACGTAGCGCGCATTGACGGTTACCTTCTCCGACACGACGGTTACGTTATTGTCGTCCCATTTGATGGTGCGCACCGGGCTGTTAAGTACGACGTCGTCGCCCAACTCTGCTGCCTGCAGCAGCGAAACCTGCTGCATACCGCCGATGACGCGCTTGTCCAGGATGAAGTCTTCGTCCGTCAGGTGAGTGAAGGAGCCAGCCGATGCGGCCATGAGCACTGCCTGCAGTGCCGAGAAGGCGTGGGCGGGCTTGGTCAACATGCCACCGGCGATGAAGAGGCCGATGTTATTGCAGGCTTCCTCATCGTTGGAGTTCTGGCGGAGCCAGTGGTGGAAGGAGATGGTGTCCAGCTCGCGCGCCTTGGGGTGAGCCCAGGGCTCCGTGGGGCCGATCTCGGCAGCAAGTCCGTCCAGGATTGCTACGAGCTTGTCCATCTCGGCCTTGGTGGTTTCGTTCACGGGGAACGTGTCACCTGTGTACTGGGTGCGCTTGCCGTCTTCGCCGATGTACACGGATTCGCCATCGCGGTAGCGCGAGTACATTTTCAGTCCGAGCTCGTCCAGCAACTCCATAAGCACTGTCTGGTCCGGGGATACCCACTGGCCGCCGATCTCCAGCATGGCGCCGTCGATGGTGTCGGTCCAGGTGCGGCCACCCACGCGGTCGCGTGCTTCGAGCACAGCGACGCTGAGTCCGGCCTTCTTCAGTTCGCGTGCCGCCGTCAGCCCTGACGGTCCGGCGCCGACGATCACAACGTCGCGATCAAGATTTTGCATGATGTCCTCTCCGTGGCCGTCCGTGGTGGCTGACCAATAAATGAATGCCATTCATTTATCTCCATAGTAGCGTCGGAGACGCCCCGTGTGAAGGCCCGATGGAATAATGCTGGGGACACAGGCAGCAGAAAGGCCTCCGATGCCCGCACCAACGCCCACCCCTTCCGCCCTCCCGGCTGGCTCCGTGCGCCGCCGCGCCGGTCGACCGACAGCGGCGATCCTCGACCAGGACGGCATCACGACGGCGGCGCTTGAGCTGATCAGCAACAAGGGTTACAACGGACTCACAATGGCGGCCCTGGCACGATCCCTTGGCGTCGCGCCGTCTGCCCTGTACAACCACGTAGCCTCCAAGGATGACGTGTTGCTACTGGTGGAAGACCACCTCGCGGCGATGGTGGACGTCTCCGCCTTCGGCGTAGAGCCATGGGATGTAGCAGTGCGTCGCTGGGCGTGGTCCTACCGCGACGTATTCTCGGAGCATACGCCGCTGATCCCCGTCATTGCAGTACTTCCGGTGGCAAATGCACCCAAAACATTGGCGATGTACGAGGCCGTGACGGCAGGCTTCCGCGATGCAGGGTTCCCCGAAGAGAAGATCATCTCGGCAATCGTCGCTTTGGAGGCGTTCGTCTTCGGGGCTGCTTACGACGTCACCGCGCCGGAGGACATTTTCGACGCCGGCAGCCTCGCCGGGCAGGTCCCCAACTTCACGGCCGCCGTGGACCGGTTGGCACTGGAGAGGCACGCGCGGCCGACAGATGTTGCATTTGAATTGGGGCTTGAGGCGTTGATTACTGGTTTTGGGGCGTTGCGGGGGTAGTTGGGTTCGTCCGCAGGTAAGACTGAGTCACGAACATCTTCTGCTCTTCACAGTGGCCCGGCTATTTCCGTCGCCAAATTTTTCGGCCGGAGCTTTCATCCTTTTCGCCCGACAGCCGGAGACTCCTTACGGGAGTCCTGGCGGCGAGGACTCCGCTGCCCACACCACACAGCGCCACAACAACCGCGATTCCGATCATGTTGGGTGTAAATTCCAACGAAATGGCTCCGTTCTCCGTACCTGGGATGGCCGAGAAAACACCAAGCAAGACGACGCTGTTGTCAGTGAAGATGGCAATGATTGCTGTGGCCGCGCAGATGAGGAATGCCAGCGCAACGCCGCCCGCCGTTCCACCTAGGGCCGCGCCTACAATTTTTGTCGTCTTGTTCACGAATCGGATTCTCTCTCATACCGGGCGGATCTTCGGCGCGTGCCACTAGTACCCCTCTTGTAGCACAAGTCCTAAACTTGTATCCTAAGTGACAGGCAAGGAAGCCGTCCCACTAGGAGAACCATGAGCACCGTAGATCTCATTCGCCACGTCAAACTGTCCACGGCACGTTTGCCCCTCACCGTACCGATCAGCGATGCCAAGGTCTTCACCGGCCGCCAGAAGCCTATGACCGAGGTGGTGTTCCTCTTCGCCGAGATCACCACGGAACAGGGCCACAGCGGCATCGGATTCAGTTACTCCAAGCGCGCCGGCGGGCCTGCGCAGTACGCCCACGCCAAGGAAGTCGCAGAGGGCATCATCGGCGAGGACCCCAACGATATTGGCAAGATCTACACCAAACTCCTCTGGGCCGGTGCCTCGGTGGGCCGGTCCGGCGTGGCAACTCAGGCACTGGCCGCCATCGACATCGCACTCTACGACCTCAAAGCCAAGCGTGCCGGACTCCCCCTGGCCAAACTGCTGGGCTCCTACCGCGACTCAGTGCAGACCTACAACACCTCCGGCGGCTTCCTCAACGCCACACTGGACGAGGTTAAGGAACGCGCCACACAATCCATCAACGATGGCATCGGCGGCATCAAAATCAAGGTGGGCCTGCCGGATTCCAGGGAAGACCTCCGCCGCGTGGCCGGAGTCCGCGAGCACATCGGCTGGGACGTCCCGCTCATGGTGGATGCCAACCAGCAGTGGGACCGGGCAACTGCGCTGCGCATGGGCCGCCAGCTCGAGGAATTCAACCTGATCTGGATCGAAGAACCCCTGGATGCCTACGACTTCGAAGGCCACGCGCACTTGGCCCAGGTCCTGGATACGCCCATCGCGACGGGTGAGATGCTCGCCTCCGTCGCCGAACACAAAGGACTCATCAACGCCAACAGCTGCGACATCATCCAGCCGGACGCACCTCGCGTTGGTGGCATCACCCAGTTCCTGCGGCTTGCGGCGTTGGCGGATGAAAGAGGCTTGGGCCTGGCCCCGCACTTCGCCATGGAAATCCACCTCCACCTGGCCGCCGCCTACCCGCGCGAGCCTTGGGTGGAGCACTTTGACTGGCTGGACCCGCTGTTCGAGGAGCGTCTGGAAACCAAGAATGGCCGCATGATCGTTCCCGACCGCCCCGGACTCGGCGTTACGCTGAGCGAGCAGGCCCGCGCCTGGACCACCGAGTCCGTGGAATTCGGCGCGTAATCTTGAACCCATGAGCCGAAACCTGACCGCGGATCTCGCCGCCGACCTTCGCAACCGCATCGTCGACGGCGTCATCCAGCCAGGCGAGAAGCTCCCCAGCGAAAACACCCTCATCAGTGAGTTCGGTGTGAGCCGGACCGTCGTCCGTTCCGCCCTCACCCGCTTGCAAGCCGAGGGACTCGTGGAGACCGAACGAGGGCGGGGCAGCTTCGCGCTGACCCCGCCCGCGGACGGCCCCACTCCTGCACCAGGAACGCGGGCCGTTGGCAGCATGGAAGAGCGGCTGCAAATGCTCGACTTCCGGATCGGCGTCGAGACCGAAGCCGCAGCACTTGCCGCCCGGAACCACACAGAACACCAGCTGAAGGCTACGCACGGCGCCTTGGAGCAGTTCATTGCGAGCTCAGGCCACCCGGCTCATTCAATGAAGGCCGATTTCGAGTTCCACCGGGCAGTCGCGGCGGCCAGCGGCAACCCCTTCTATACGGACTGCATCTCCGCCCTGGGCCAAACCATGATCACCATGCCCCGACCCCGCCTCGTTTCAGCCGACGAGCAAGATTCCCGTGCACGCTTCGAGCAAGTGGTCCACGAACACTCCTCTATATACGCAGCAATCGCAGAGGGCGACCCAGTGGCCGCCGCGGCCGCCATGCGCCTGCACCTGAGCAACTCACGACGCCGGTTCACGGGTTCCACGGGCAACTGACCTTCCGCCCGTCCCAAGTAGGTCGCATTTGAGGTCGTTCCCAGTGCTGGGAACGACCTCAACTGCGACCTACTTGGGTGCAGGGACAGCAAAAGAGCCCCGGTCCTAAGACCGGGGCTCTTCATATTGCGTGCGCGAGGGGGGATTTGAACCCCCACACCCTTTCGGATACTGGCACCTGAAGCCAGCGCGTCTGCCGTTCCGCCACTCGCGCGCAACTTCTTTTTCCGGACTTTGGCTGGTCTCCCAGCTTCGTTTCCTTCAAAAGCAGCGAGATCAAGCATAACGGACATCCGGAGCAAAACACCAATCGGCCGGTGGCTAGAGCCCCCGAGCAGCCCGAGAGGACCCCAGCAACAGCTGAACCGAAGGAAAATTTCAATCCCCGCCTCCCGCGCCAGCAAGGGCCGGGAATGAACTTTTCCGGGTCGTAAGGCGTTGTGGATTAAGGCCATTCCCAGTCAGTCCCAGTAGTATCGGGGAGTGGAAGGGCCGTCAGGCGCGTACTTCGCCGTGTGCGCAGACGGCGCAATAGGCGGACTATCGACCAGGCACCGCGGGTGCCGCGGCAAGGAAAGGAGAAGGACCATGGGTTTGCTGGACAAAGTCGAGCGCGGCATTGAAAAGGCCGTCCGCAACGTCTTCTCCACGGGGTCGCGGGCACGTGTTGAGCCAGTGGAGATCGCAAGCAAGCTGAGGCGCGAGTTGGACAACAAGTCCATCACCATCGCGGCCGGGCGGACGCTCGCTCCCAATGTTTTCGATGTCCTCCTCAGCGATGAAGACTTCGCCCGGGCTCAGGAATGGGGAACACCGCTCGCCGAGGAACTGTGCGACGTCGTTATCCAGCATGTCCGCAGCCAGGGCTACACACTCCAAGGCGCGGTCCGCATCTCGTTCCGGCGCAATGACGAAGAACGCGCAGGACATTTCGAAATCAATTCCCGGACCGAGAAATCATCCGATAACGCGGCTCCTGCTCCACAAGCTCCCCGCGCCCATGTTCCTGCTGCTCCGGCACGGCAACCCACTCGCCTCCAGCCCGTGCTTGACATTGGTGGCCAGCGGTATTCCCTCAACGCCCACTCCGTGGTGCTGGGCCGCTCATCCGAAGCCGACATCCTTGTCGATGACACGGGTGTCTCACGGAAACACCTTGAGGTCCGCACGGAGAATGGCGGCACCTGGGCCGTTGACCTCGGCTCCACTAATGGCAGTTACGTCAACGGGCATAAAGTGAACGGCAGCGTGGAGCTTACAGACGGCTCAACCATCACGATGGGACGTACCAAGATCATTTTCCGCCTCCTCCCCCAAACCACGGGTGGCCACGCGTGAACGACATCAGCGAACTGACCATCACAGCGCTTCGCTTCGGGTTCCTCCTTTTGTTGTGGGTCCTGATTTTCAGCATTGTGACCACCATGCGCCGCGACTTCCAGATTGGCCGCAAGGCCGTCACTGGCGTTCCCACCGCACGCGAAGTCCGCAAACATCCTGAGCTCGCAGCTTCTCCGCCGCCGGCAATCCAGCATGCGCGCACACTAGTAGTCACGGAGGGCCCCCTCAAGGGCACCACGGTTCCCCTGGCCGCCAGCCCAATCCTGCTCGGCCGCGCACAGGAGGCCACGCTTGTCCTGGAAGATGATTACGCTTCCGGGCGGCACGCACGCCTGTTTCCGCAGGGCAGTCGCTGGTTTATCGAAGACCTCGGCTCCACGAACGGCACCTATCTGGCCGATCAACAGCTCACCCGCGCTTTACCGGTTGAGCTTGGCGTCCCCGTGAGAATCGGCAAGACGGTCATTGAATTGAGGCCGTAGTCCATGGCCTCTCCCGAGACCCCCAAGGGCCAGGAAAAGGCTGCGGAGCGCCCGCTCATCATGCGCTACGCCGCGCGTTCCGACGTCGGACGGATCCGCTCCAAGAATGACGACTCCGCTTATGTGGGCCGCCATCTTGCAGTCGTGGCCGATGGCATGGGCGGTCACGCTGGCGGTGATGTTGCTTCCGCTTCAACGGTCCTGGACATGATCCACCTTGATCAAGACGATTATCCGGAGGGTGCGGACACCGTCCTGGCCGACGAGATCCAAACCGCAAATTCCCTGCTCTCCGAACTTGTCCACCAGAACCCCAAGCTTTCCGGTATGGGCACCACGGTCACTGCACTGCTCTTGGAGGGCCGCAAGCTTCACTTCGCCCACATTGGCGATTCCCGCGCCTATCGGCTGCGTAATAAGAAGTTTGAGCAGGTCAGCATTGACCACACGTTCGTGCAGCGCCTCATCGACGAAGGCCGGCTACGCCCGGAGGAAGCGGAGACGCATCCGCACAAAAACGTCCTCATGCGCGTCCTTGGCGACGTCGATGCCAGCCCTGAGCTGGACTTGGACGTCCTGGACGTCGAACCTGGCGAACGCTGGCTGCTGTGCTCCGACGGACTCAATTATGTGGCTGGCCACGTGGTCGAGCGCATGGTCCGCGAGACCAAGGACTTACGCGAATGCGCTGAGATCCTGGTAGATCTGACGCTGGAAGCCGGCGCCCCGGACAACGTCACCGTGGTGATGCTGGAGATAGCGGAAGAGACCGACGACGACGTCAACACGGCCGCCGTCGACGTCGTTCCGGCAGCGGCACTTGCCGCGGTTGACGAGCCCGAGGCAGTCACGGCCACCAAGTCCGCCGATGACCTGGCTGCGGACAAAGCGGCAGGTGCCAAAGCCGAGTCCCAGGCTAAAGCCGCGCGGGATGCCGATGCTGGCTCATCGTTCAGCGCGGGAAATCCGGGTGACGAAGAGGACGAGCCCGAGACTGCGTTGTCGGACGAGTCCACAGAACCTCCCACCACTACCGACCCCCATCTGGGTGAACATCTGTCGGCTGAAGTACTACGCGAGGAATTGGCCAGTCGCCCCCACGAACTTGTTGGCGCGGCAGCCACGGCTGCTGAAACGGGCTCCATTCCCACCGTCGCCGGCCGCACCGTCGCACGCAGGGCAGCAACGGTCCTCACGCATAAAGCTGAGCAAGACCGAGTTGAGATCGAAGAACCGGCACGTCGCCGTGTGCGTTGGCTGATGCCTGCTGTCGCGGCCGTCGTTGTGCTGGGCGTGGTAGTTGGCCTGTGGCTTGGCTATGCCTGGACTCAGACGCGCTATTACGTAGGCGAATACGATCAGCGGGTCGCCATCTTCAACGGGATCTCTCAGAGGCTCGGACCCATTCAGCTTTCCCGGCTTGAGGCCGTTACCGATATCAGGGTGGATTCATTGCCGGAATACGGCCAGCAGAGCGTACGCCAGACAGTTCCGGCGGGTGACCTCGACAGTGCACAGGGCATTGTGGAGAACCTGAGGAACACTGGCAGCGCTTCAGCCAACTGCCCGAGCACCCCGCCCACGGGTTCGGCAACGACGACGCCGACCCCGTCAGCCACTGTGCCCATACCCAGCACGGCTGCTGTTGCCAGCCCCACTCCTTCACCCGTCCCGACTCCCTGTGAGGCGGCCAAATGATCCAGACTGAGATAGCACCAAAGCCCCGCCGGAATATTGAGCTGGTTCTCATCGTCCTGGCCCTTGCCGTCGGCATCGGCGCAAGTGCGTTGGTGAGCATCAACTCGGAATCCGGGCTGGATAGCGACTTTTGGTTCCAGTCGAGCCTCCTTGCGGTTGCAGCCTTTGCTTTCCACGTGGTGCTCAGGCTCCGGGCAAAATATGCCGATCCAGTAATACTTCCGATCGTTGTAGCTCTCAATGGCCTCGGGCTTGCGTTGATTCACCGCATGGACGGCCCTGCGGACGATACGGGCAACAATCAGCTTCGCTGGACACTCATTGCCATGGCGGTCTCGATTGCTGTGATCTGGTTCCTCAAGGATCACCGCATCCTTCGCCGCTTTACGTATATTTCCTTGGCGGCGAGTGCTTTCCTCCTAGTCCTTCCCCTGATTCCGGGAATCTCCGCTGGCGAAATCCTGGGTGCACGCGTGTGGATTCGAGTTGGTCCCATGACGTTCCAGCCGGGTGAAATCGCCAAGATCACCCTCGCTATATTCTTTGCCGGGTATCTATCCTCCAACCGGGACCTGATTCTGTTGGCCGGCCGGAAGATTGGCCCCATGCAGTTCCCGCGGTTCAAGGACCTTGGCCCCATGATTACAGCCTGGCTTGTGAGCATTGGTGTTCTCGTCTTCCAGCGCGACCTTGGATCCTCCATCCTCTTCTTCGGCCTCTTCATCGTGATGATCTACGTGGCCACAAGCCGGATCTCGTGGGTGGTCATCGGACTGCTGCTGATTCTGGGCGGCGGCTTCATTGCCTCCCAGATCTTCTCCCACGTTGCATTCCGCATCGACAGCTGGATCAATGCCTTCACGCCTGAGGTGTTCGGCAGGTCCCCCGGAGGTAGCGGTCAGATCGTAGAAGGTTTGTTCGGGATGGCCGATGGCGGACTGGTTGGCACAGGCCTTGGCCAGGGCAGGCCGGATCTGGTGCCCTTCGCCAACAGCGACATGATCGTTGCCCTCATCGGTGAGGAGCTGGGCCTGATTGGCCTCTTCGCCGTGGTGATGCTTTATCTGTTGCTCTTCACCCGCGGCTTTCGTGCAGCCTTGGGAACCCGCGACGCGTTCGGAAAACTGCTCGCCTGCGGATTGTCCTTTGCGATTGCCCTGCAGTGCTTCGTTGTCATCGGCGGAGTTACCCGGCTCATCCCATTGACGGGCCTCACCACTCCGTTCCTTGCCGCTGGTGGTTCCTCACTGCTGGCCAACTGGATAATCGTTGGCCTGCTGCTCATGATTTCCAATACAGCCCGCGGCCCGGTGGACACCACACCCATGGTCAACAAGCCCCCTGCAAGCAGTAGCACCCCGGGAACACGTAAACCGGCCACAGGCCAGACACCAAGCGCACCAACAGAGGCGGTGAAGCAACAATGAACCAGGCTATTCGCAGTAGCTGGATGGCTGCCGTCGCCATGTTCGCGTTGATCTTCGGCGCCATCAGTTACGTTCAGGTCATTGGCGCTGATGACCTCAACGCCAATCCTTGGAACCAGCGCGCCGTTCTGGCGTCATTCTGTAATGAACGTGGCTCCATCATTGTGGGCGGAAAGCCTGTAGCTGAGTCAGTCACCGGAACAGAATCCTGTGCGTTCCAGCGTCAGTACAACCAGCCGGAGCTCTATGCCGGCATCACCGGATACTTCTCCAAGTTCTTTGGTTCCACCGGCCTGGAACAGTCAATGGGGGAAACCTTGGCTGGAAACTCCGATCAGTTGTTCCTGGACCGCATGAGCCAGATGTTCCTGGGCAAGGAGCCCAAGGGCGCATCAGTGGAGCTGACCCTGGACCCTGCCCTCCAGCAACTGGCTTTCGACCTCATTCCTGAGGGGCAGCGCGGTTCCATTGTGGTCACCAACCCCAAGACCGGCGCCATCCTCGCGATGGTTTCCAAGCCGTCATATAACCCCAACTTGATTGCCTCACATGACCGCACCACGGCAGAGGCCAACTACGCTCAACTGAACCAGATTCCCGGCATCAACCTGAACCAGAACGTCAGCGGCCCTACGGGTAACCTGCTCTCGCCCGGATCAGTCTTTAAACTCATTGATACGGCGGCTGCGCTGAACTCGGGCAAGTACAACAAGGACAGCGAACTGCCGAACCCCAGCAGCCTTCCCCTGCCAGGTAGCAGCGCCAGCCTGCCCAACTACGCTGGCGGTAACTGCAACGTTCGCGAAACAGCGTCCTTCGCCTTTGCCCTGGAACAGTCGTGTAATACTCCGTTTGCCAGCATCGCATTGGACCTTGGCCAGGATGCCATCCGGGAGCAAGCCCAGAAGTTTGGCTTTGGCGAAACATTTGGCGATCAGCTCAAGCTCCAGCAAGCCGTCAGTGTCTTCCCGGAGGACCTCGATCAGGCCCAGTTGGCCCAGTCATCGGTGGGTCAACGCGACGTGAAGGCCACACCGCTCCAGATCAACCTGATGACGGCGGCAATCGCCAACGGCGGCGTGCAAATGAAGCCCAATTTGGTTGGAGCCATCCGTGCGCCCGATCTCCGCGTCATCAACGAACCCAAGCCTGAGGCGCTCCGCACCAGCACCACGCAGCCCATAGCGAGCCAGATCACCGAGTGGATGACAAGCGCCGTGGATAACGGCATCGCCAGGGGAGCAGCCGTTCCCGGGGTCAAGGTAGCCGGCAAAACCGGCACGGCCGAACTCGGTGATTCAGGTTTGAACAACTCATGGTTTACCGGGTTCGCCCCGGCAAACGACCCGCAAGTAGCCGTCACCATTGTCATGGAGAGTGTGGACGTGCAAACCGGGGCCCAGCTAACCAGTCCGAACGCAAAGAAGATTTTTGAGGCGGTGTTGAATAAGTGAGGCCTACTTCGGGAATCACACTCGGCGGCAGGTTCCAGCTGACCAGTCGCATTGCGATTGGCGGCATGGGCGAGGTCTGGAAGGCCAAGGACCAGATCCTCGGCCGGATCGTTGCCATCAAGGTGCTCAAGGAGGAATACACGGGTGACCCCGGGTTCCTTCAGCGCTTTCGTGCCGAGGCGCGTCACACCGCCCTTCTCAACCACGTGGGCATCGCCAACGTTTTCGATTACGGCGAGGAAGCCGGTTCGGCCTACCTGGTCATGGAGCTCGTGCCCGGACACCCGTTGAGCGGCATCCTCGAACGTGAGCAGGTGCTCTCTCCGGACATGACGCTCTCCATCATCTCGCAGACCGCACGTGCCTTGGCCGTTGCGCACGCTCAGGGCCTCGTCCACCGCGACATCAAGCCGGGCAACCTGCTGATCACGCCTGACAACCGCGTCAAAGTCACCGACTTCGGCATTGCCAGGTTGGCAGACCAAGTACCGCTCACACAGACCGGGCAGGTCATGGGCACCGCCCAGTATCTGGCTCCTGAGCAAGCAACTGGCCAGACCGCAACGGGTTCTTCGGACATCTATTCGCTCGGCGTCATCGGCTACGAGTGCCTCACCGGCCACCGTCCGTTCTCCGGTGAATCCCAGATTGCCATTGCCCTGGCCCAGGTGAATGACGCACCGCCGCCCCTTCCTGAGACGCTGCCCACCCCCGTGCGGGCACTGCTGATGTCCATGCTGGCCAAAGACCCCAAGAACCGCCCGGCCAACGCCATTAAGCTGGCCGAGGCCGCGGAAGCCATCCGCAACGGCGATATCGCCACGGCGCACGCCGCCGTGCCCGGCATGCTGTTGTTTGAATCCAATACCGGCCCCATCACGGCGCCGGTCGACACCGCAACAGCACCCACCGGCGTCGTCACCTCGCCTTACGGCAAGGAACAGTCGACGACGGCGACGTCCGCACTGCCGGTGCTCGGCGCCGGGGCTGCGGGAGCTGCTCTTGGGGCGGCCGCCGCGTCTTCTGATAACCCCCTGACGCGTGCAAACGCACTCGAGGCCGAGCGTCAGCTCAATGACGACGACGGAGAAGTGGTCTACACCGAAGAAGATAACTTCGACGATCCTGAGCCGGAACGCAAGAAACGCAGCCCGTGGACCTGGCCCCTTGTTGCCCTGATCCTGCTGGTCCTGTTTGCCTTGGTTGGTTTCCTGATTTCGCAGTCGGGTTTCTTCTCGCCGAGCCCCGCACCCACTGAATCAACCACCACGAGCCCCAGCCGGAGCGCGAGTCCTACTTCCACCTCAGCTACGCCATCGCCACGACCCACGGAGACCTCTGAGGCGCCGCAGCCCACGCAGTCGGTTCCCCAGAAGATCAACATCATCCCCGAGGAGTACGTGGGTCAACAGTTCGAGACAGTCAGCGCGCAACTTCGTGCATTGGGCTTCGGAGTCGACGGCCAGGAGGTCTTCGACGACACAGCTGAGGCAGGAATTGTGACGACTCTGAATCCCACCGGACCTCGTGACCCTGGCGAAACCATCACCGTCACCTACTCAAAGGGCCCCCAGTTGGTCGCTGTACCCACTATCGGAGTCGGAGTGGATGAGGCGCGGATTCAGCAGGCCATCGAAGGAGCCGGTCTTTTGTGGGTTGCAGGAGAACCCGTCAATGGTGCCATCGGCCAGCAGCCGGGAACCTTCGTCCGTTCTTCACCGGCAGCCGGCACCCAGGTCCCTGCCGGGTCAACAGTCACTTACTACCTGTCCAGGGCACTGGTTCCGGTCGATCCCGGATCACCGACCGCCACCCCCACCGGCAGCCCGAGCGACTAAGTAAACCGCCATGTCAACGTCACGCCCAGGTCCTGCGCATCGAGAGGAGAGCACACCTGTGTCCTCCCAGCGCATCCTCAATTCCCGCTATGAACTAGGCGAGCTGATCGGTCGTGGCGGCATGGCGGACGTCTACCGCGGCACCGACACCCTGCTGGGACGGACCATTGCCGTGAAGGTGCTGCGCGCGGACCTCGCCCGGGATCCCCAGTTCCAGGCCCGTTTCAAACGCGAAGCCCAGGCTGTAGCTGCGTTGAACCATCCCTCCATCGTGGCCATCTTCGATACCGGAGAATATTCGGTTCCGGGAGGGCCCGGCGAGGACGTCCGGGTTCCTTACATCGTCATGGAGTACGTGGCGGGACGCACCCTTCGCGACATGATCAAGGCGAATGAGCTTGGGGTCGATGACTCCATCGGTTTCACTTTGGGCGTCCTTGGCGCTCTCGAGTACAGCCACCGCGCAGGCATCGTCCACCGCGACATCAAGCCAGCCAATGTGATGGTCTGTGCCGACACCGGCGATGTGAAGGTCATGGACTTCGGCATCGCGCGTGCCATGGCCGATTCCGCCGCGACCATGACGCAAACACAAGCCGTAGTGGGAACTGCGCAATACCTTTCACCGGAGCAGGCCCGTGGTGAAACGGTGGATGCGCGTAGTGACCTCTACTCCGCCGGTTGCCTCCTTTTCGAACTGCTGACCAGCAGGCCCCCGTTCATCGGCGACAGCCCGGTATCAGTCGCCTACCAGCACGTCCGCGAGACCCCGGACCTGCCCAGTGCCCACAACCCGGAAGTCACCGAAGCCCTGGATTCAGTCCTGGTAAAGGCCCTTCAGAAGAGCCGGACAGATCGATTCCAGGACGCTGCCGCCTTCCGCCGTGCCCTGCGCGCAGCCAGCAACGGCATTCCTGTACCTGCGGTGGCGGCGAGTGAGGCCCCCACGGACCCCAACGACCTCGTGGAACCCGAAGACCCGGCAACAGAGCTTTTGAGCACCACCGCCGTGGGCTTCCTCGATGCAGGTCAGTTCAAGGACGAGCCAGTTGATCAGCCCCAGGAAGAGCCTCTTCCCTTGGGCCTCCCACCCGAACGTGAGCTGCCGGCGCGCCAGAAGTCCCGCCGTCGTGCCTGGGTTGCCACCTTGGTGATTTTCACGATTCTGGTGCTGGCTGGCGGTGGCTTCTGGCTTTACAGCCTCATGAACATGCAACCCCCGCCACCGGCAAAAATAGCCGTACCGCCAGTGACCAACATGTCCGAAAGCCAAGCGATCCAGGAACTCTTCACAGCCAAGCTGAAGCCCAAATCCGTGCGTGAGCCCAGCGACAGCGTGGCCAAGGATATGGCAATCGGCACGACGCCGATTGCTGGTGTCATGTTGGAACAGGATGCTGAAGTGATCCTGAAGGTTTCCAGCGGACCCAGCTCAGTGACCATCCCGGCGGACATCGTGGGTCGCACTGAACCGGACGCGCGCGAAGCCTTGCGCAGGCTCGGCATCACCGGCAACATCGTGACCACCCTGACCCACAGTCCCACCGTCCCCGCAAACGTAGTAATCAGCACGGCTCCCGCGCCGGGCGGCGCCATCGCCGTGGACAGCAAGGTGGAGCTGCAAGTTTCCACGGGCAAGGTCCTCGTGCCCCAGCTGATCGCGTTGCCCTTGGCTGAAGCCGAAGCGGCGCTCAAAGCCAATGGCCTGACCATGTCAGTGGTGGAGCAAGAGAACTCTCAAGTGCCGGCGGGCGTAGTCACAGCTCAAAGCGATGCCTTCAACACGGAGGTAGCCCAAGGCAAGATGGTGACTGTTACGGTGGCCAAGGCCCCGGCTCCACCGCCCACACCCACTCCGACGCCAACCCCTACGGAAACCGAGAAGGCGACGCCGAAGCCCACACCCACCAAGAAGTAAGGGGGCTTCTGCGTCTGTCGCGTCCGCCGACCTCTGCGTGCTGCTCCTTCGTCGCTTTGACGCACGCTTCCGGTCACCGGCCCGCGACAGACGGTCTTTGGGTTATTTACTGCTTGATCAGCGGGCTCAGCTTCGATGCACGTTCGGCTGCCCCGGTCATGCCCAGGGACTCCAACCAGTTACCCAGCATCTGGTATCCGCCTTCGGTGAGCACCGATTCCGGGTGGAACTGCACCCCGCATAGGGGAGCGGTCTTGTGCTGCAGGCCCATCACCACGCCGTTGGTGGTCTCGGCGGTGATTTCCAGGACGTCCGGGATGGAGTCGCGTACAGCCGCGAGTGAGTGGTAGCGCGTTGCCGTGACAGGCGAGGGCAGGCCGGCGAAAACGCTCTTGCCTTCGTGACTGACGGGGGAAGTCTTGCCGTGCATAAGTTCCGGCGCGTGAGTGACAACTCCGCCATAAGCCTCTGCGAGTGCCTGATGTCCCAAGCAGACACCGAACATAGGCTTGGCGGCCTCGCCACACCACTTGATGAGTTCGATGCAAACGCCCGCTTCGGCAGGGGTGCCAGGCCCCGGGGAGACGAGGACGCCGTCGCGGCTTGCTGCGAGCTCGGTGGCCTCGGCAAGCGTCACGTCGTCGTTGCGGACCACCGTTGTCTCCGCGCCGAGTTCCTGGAGGTATCCCACCAGCGTGTAGACGAAGCTGTCGTAGTTATCCACTACAAGGATTTTTGTTGTGCTCATGGCTGCTGCACTAAACCAATCGTTGAGTCGGTCAAAGTGGTGAATTGGGAGAACCACGGGAAGAGGAACTCGACCATCAGTACCAGGGCTACGCCCACTAGTACCAAGGATGTCAGAATCCGCACCCACAGGGGGCCTGGCAAATTACGGAAGATCCATGCGTACATCCGTTACCCCTTTCCGTGTGCCCGGGCTACTTGGGCGGCGATTTCCGACGGCGGTCCGGCTGAGGCAGGTTGCCAACTATCCAGCATTGAGTAAGCGATGATGCGTTCCTGTGCCCCAAACCGCGGGTTGCAACTCGTCATGGTGAGGATACTTTCCGTGGGCTGGACTCCCGGTTCGGTGGGAACGGGCATCAAGACGTCCGTGCGGTCCGGGAGGACAATCTGGTTATTGCGGAAGACGTAGGTGTAGTAGCCGTCGGCCGTCTGGATATAGATCTTGTCCCCGGGAACCAAGGTGTGAATGTTGTCCAGTACCGCGCCGTGGGTTTGGCGGTGGCCGGCTACTGCGAAGTTCCCCGGAGCGCCGGGCATGGAGGTGCTTCCGTAGTGTCCGAGTCCCAGGGTGTCCAGGACGTCCGAACCGGTGCCTTCGATGATAGGACGCGTGTAGTCGGGACCGAAGCGGGGGATGTACATAATCCCGATCATTCCGGCGTATGCCGGCGCCGGCGCAACCACAGGCGGTCCGTAATCCACAGGTGCGGCAGGTGCTGCCGGAGTTACGGGGCCGGAGAATTCCTGCGCGAAACTCTTAACCGCCTCAGTCTGCTTTGCGTCCGCTTGAACGTTGGTCCACCACAGCTCCCAGCCCACAAAGAGCAGAAGAACGATGCCCGCGGTAATCAGCAGTTCGCCCAGGATCTGGCTGATTTTTCGGAAGACATCCGAGGCCCGAAGACGCTTTCGCGGGCGCAGTTCCTGCCCTTGGCGGGCGGACGGCATAGCTGAAGCCGCCGTCTGCTGCTGATGCGCCACAGGGTCTCCTTGCATAGGGAGCGGGCGGCAACGGGCGGACCCAGGTTTGCGGCTAGACTTGACAGCTAGAACCAACCCGGAACGCCGTGTGGCCGTTAACCGCTGGAAATTTCCTTCCTGCAGGATATCAAGGCTGGCGGAACGGGTATTAACCGAACAGCCAGGAGGATCCGTGCCCGAGTCCAAGCCCCGCAAGCGGCCTGCCCGTCAGGCCCAGCAGACTTCCGCAGCGCAGCAGTACAAGCCGAACCCGGTTTGGTACAAGGCTGTCATGTTCGGCCTGATGATTCTCGGCCTGATCTGGATCATCACGTTCTATATCACCGAGGGACAACTCCCCATCCGCGAGTGGGCCTCGTGGAACATCGTTGCAGGCTTCGGCATCGCGATCATCGGCTTCCTGATGACCACTCGCTGGCGCTCCTAGGAATTCCGCACCTCACATTTCCGTGCCCGTGAACGTCTACAAGATATGAGCAGCCGGCACACCACCTTTGATTCCCCGTTGGGGCAGTTGACGCTTACTGCCCGCGGGGAATTTTTGACGGGCATCTTTTACGAGGGTCATTGGCATATGCCCGCTCCGGACTACTTCGGAATTCCCACTGGAATCGAGGACCCGGTCTTCGCGCGGACCCAAACCGAGCTCGCCGAGTATTTGGGTGGTCATCGGACGGATTTCGATGTCCCGTTCGAAGCCTTGGGCAACCCCTTCCAGGAGAAGGTCTGGGACCGGCTTCAGCATATTCCCTTCGGTGAAACGGTCAGCTACGGGGAGTTGGCATCAGAACTGGGGGACCCTCATCTGGCCCAAGCTGTTGGGTCCGCCGTTGGGCGCAACCCCATAAGCATCATCATTCCTTGCCATCGAGTGGTGGGACGCAACGGACAACTCACCGGCTACGCAGGTGGCCTTCGGAACAAGCGCTTCCTCCTGGAATTGGAAGAGCCGGCAGAAGTGCGGGAGGGCAAGCTTTTCTAATGAAGCCAGGGCAAATAGGCAACAAGAAGCCGTTCGAAGCAGTGGTGCGGGAACAAGGTGCCACCGTGCTTCGGGTGTGCCGTGCAGTTCTCGGTGTGCACGACGCCGATGATGCGTGGTCAGATACATTCCTGGCCGCCCTGCAGGCGTACCCCACCCTCCCGGCAGGGGCGAACGTTGAAGCCTGGCTGGTCACCATCGCCCACCGCAAGTGCATCGACCACGTGCGTGCCGGTACCCGCCGCGCCCTGCCGGTGGACCAACCACCCGAACAACGTTCCAGCCTCGGCATCCCCGGTGACGGGTATGAGGAATTGCTCGACGCCCTAACGGGCCTTCCGCCGAAACAACGACAATCCGTGGCTTACCACTACCTTGCCGGCCTTCCCTATAACGATGTAGCTGCCCTGTTGGGGGGCACAGCCGAGGCTGCCCGTCGCGCCGGAGCTGATGGTGTGAAATCACTGCGCTCCGCTCTTGCGGCACATCAGTCGCTGGCTCACACATCTCCGAAAGGTGATATCTGATGACCCTCGAACTCAGCCACGATCACGCCGAGGTCGTTTCCCTCCTGCACCCCTTGGATGCTGGACTCGAACCAGCCATTGCCAGCCTCCACGCCCGGTTAGCCCGCGATGCTCAACTCACCCACACCTTGGACATCGCTTACAGGGTTGTGGACTCCCCTGTAGGCAAGCTCCTCCTGGCCGCTACAGATCGGGGTATCGTCCGCATCGCGTTCGAACTGGAGGACCATGATTCCGTTCTGCAGCTCCTGGCAGACACTGTGAGCCCGCGGATCCTTCAGGCACCAGCGCGACTGGACGATGCCGCCCGGGAACTCGATGAGTACTTCAAAGGCATCAGGACGGAATTCGATCTCACGCTGGACTTCCGTTTGTGCCGCGGTTTCCGCCTCAACGTCCTGCGCCACCTGCCCCGGATCCCTTACGGCAGCACAGCCAGTTATGCCCAGGTGGCCCAAGCAGCCGGCAGCCCCAATGCAGTACGGGCCGTCGGCACCGCCTGCGCCACCAACCCTTTGCCCCTCATTGTGCCGTGCCACCGGGTTGTGAAGTCTGATGGGAGTTTCGGCGGCTACCTTGGTGGAAGTGAGGCCAAACGCGCACTGCTCCGCCTTGAGGCAACGCCATGAGTGACGACGCCCTGTTTCCGGTGGAACTTCTGCAGCCGGAAGGGCACGACGCCGGTCCCCGCCTGGTAGCGCCCGGCGCCGTCCATGTACCTGGTTGGCTCACGCTTGAGCAACAGCGGTGGATCGTGGCGCGATTTGGTGAGTGGACACAAGGACCGGTTCCCCTGCGTGCCGCCACCCTCCCTGGCGGACAGCAGATGTCAGTAAGGACTGTATGCCTTGGATGGCACTGGCAGCCTTACCGATACACAAGGGAAGCCACGGACGTCAACGGCCGCCCCGTGCTCGAATTTCCGGACTGGATGGTGCGCTTAGGGCGGCGGGCGGTGGAAGCGGCCTACACCTCCGGCGTTGAAGATGATGAAGCCCTGAGCAAACTGGCCAAGGATTACACACCCGATGCCGCGCTGGTGAACTTTTACGATGACCGTGCTGCCATGGGCATGCATCAGGACAAGGACGAACGCTCCAACGCCCCGGTTGTTTCGCTCAGCATCGGGGAGGCCTGCACGTTTCGCTTTGGCAATACGCGGACACGGACCAAGCCATATAGGGATGTTGAACTTCGCTCCGGAGACCTCTTCGTCTTTGGAGGACCATCACGGTTTGCGTATCACGGTATTCCCAAAGTCCTCCCGGGAACGGCACCGGACGGTTGTGGCCTCTCACGAGGACGGATCAACATCACCATGCGGGTTACGGGATTGTCCTGATGCCCCGGTGTCATCAAAAGAATGTCAGAGGCACCGGGCACACTGGCCCTGGAAGCTGAATTACCGTCCCATCGCCTTGGCGGTGTGGCTGCAGAGGAGCGTGCATGAACCCGGATAACGGCACCATCGTTGGCGAGGATGGGCTGGCGCGCCCATTGTGGGCCGCCTCGGATCCCCTCATGCAGTCCTACTACGACCACGAGTGGGGAATGCCAGTCCGCGATGAGCAAGGCATGTATGAGCGCATCAGCCTCGAAGCGTTCCAGGCCGGTCTCTCCTGGGCCACCATTCTTCGGAAACGGGATGCCTTCAGGAAGGCCTTTCTGGACTTCCATCCAGAAAGTGTCGCAGCCTTCACCGAGGCTGACGTGGAGCGGCTCATGCTTGACGCCGGGATCGTGCGCAACAGGCTAAAGATCAATGCCGCGATCACCAACGCCAAGGCCACCATTGCCTTGCGCGAAGAAGGGGGCCTGGTGGATTTCGTGTGGTCGTTCCAACCCGACAGGACGCCAACTCCCAGCTCAATGGCGGACATCCCCACCACCTCCCCTGAATCGATCGCGTTATCCAAGGCACTCAGAAAGAAGGGTTTCGCTTTCGTGGGGCCAACCACCATGTATGCCCTCATGGAAGCGGTGGGCATCATCGATACCCATCTGATGAACAGCCACCGGCGGGGTACCTCAGGAGTTTGGGCCTGAGCTAGTCCACAGCCCTTGTCCACAGAAGTGCGTAACTTTATCCACAGGCGTGGATAACTTCTGTGGACATCCACATACTTATCCCGAAAATCGGCAGCAACCCGGCGATCCCGGCCCCGAGGTCTGAGTCGTGGACTTGTACCCACTGTGTACCGCGCTGTGGATAGTGTCATAAACTTCACCCAGAGTTCAGCGTTCAGGGATTGCCTGATTTGCCCAAGGCCCCTCGAGCGATCCTCGGGCTGGCCTTTCCCCGATTCCAAAGTCTCCGTCATCATCTTGAAGAGTTGATAACTTACCCACTTAACAACAACCCCCAACCCACAAGTTATCCACAGATGGGGAAAAACATGTGGGTTTCCAATCACGGATCACTGGGTTTCCGGGCTCTACAGCGCTTTCCAGGACCTGAACTACACGTATGTAAGTTATTAACACTGTTGATAAGCCTGTTGAAAGGCGGCGTCCTGCAGGGTCATTAACAGGGTTATCCACAGACGTCGGCGACAAGGCGTGCTTTTCCACATATCAGCCCTCGCCGGGGACAAAGTTATCCACAGGTGTGGAGAAATGCATGCCATTCGGGGGATATCTATCATTCTGACGAGCATGCGGACGGTTAATGCGGCTAACTACACGGATGTAAGTTACTCACAGTGTGGATAACGTCTGTGGATAAGCTCCGGGAGTACGGTGTTTCCATGAAAAGCGACTTCAAGAAGCAGATCCCCAGTTACGGGGCCAAGCACGGCGTGTTCTCGGTGGTTACAGTGCCCTCCCTGCAATTTCTGATGATCGACGGTCACGGAGACCCCAACACGGCGCAGTCTTACAGGGACAGCCTGACTACGCTGTACCCCGTTGCTTACAAGCTGAAGTTCTTCAGCAAGAATGAACTCGGCCAGGACTATACGGTGATGCCACTCGAGGCTCTGTGGTGGTCGGATGACATGGAGTCATTCACTAGTACCAGGGACAAGTCACGCTGGGACTGGACGCTGATGAACATGGTCCCCGACTGGATCACCCAGGAGCACCTGGACGTAGCTCGGGAGACGGTCGCCAGGAAGGGGGATGCCCCGCTCTTGAAGGCACTTCGTCTGGAGCCTCTGCATGAAGGTTTGAGCGTGCAAACGCTTCACATAGGTCCGTATGACGATGAAGGGCCCGTGCTTGAGGAGATGCACAACAAATTTATACCGGAGAAGTCGCTGACGATGACCGGCAGGCACCATGAGATCTACCTCGGCGATCCTCGGCGTACCGCACCGCGGAAGCTTAGGACCATCCTGCGACAGCCGGTCAAAGAATGACGGAAGAGGGGTTTGCTAGCCAGCGGTGACGCGGAACCAGGTGGCCACGGCCAAGAGGCCTGCCACCAGAACCAGACCGCCGGTCTGCAGCAGCGCCTGGTTCTTGCCGCGAGGGGCGTAGGCGAGGGCAGCAGCAGCCAGGCCACCTGTGATCAATCCGCCCAAGTGCGCCTGCCAAGCGATGCTGGGCACAAAGAAGCCGATGGCGCCGTTAATGGCGATCAAGACCCAAAGTTGTTTAGTCTCGCCACCCCGGTGCCGCTGCACCACTAACATTGCACCGAACAAGCCGAAGATGGCTCCGGAAGCACCAACAACAGCTACGGGCGGGAGCATCGGCGTCATGACGAGATAGCCCACTGAACCGCCAATGGCGGAAATCAGGTACAAAGCGAGGAAACGGACGCGCCCGAGCAATGGCTCAAGGGCTTGTCCAAAGATCCACAACGTGTACATGTTCAGGACGATGTGAAGCAGGAAACCTTGTGAATGCAGGAACGCGGCCGTGAGCATCCGCCAGGGCTGCGTGTCCGCAAAGATGTTGGCAAAGGCGAAGTTTTGGAAGACGGCATTGCCGGGCGCAATCCACTGAAGGATGTACACCAGCACGCAGAGGCCGATGATCACGTACGTCACCAATGGCCGGCCCACTGCCAAGGCTCCGCCATACGGGGAACGGTATGTCGGCGTCGTACGTTTTTGTTCGTTGACGCAGTCAACGCATTGGAATCCGACGGCGGCCGCCCGCTGGCACTCGGGGCACGCAGGGCGCCCGCAGCGCTGGCACCGCACATAGGAGGGCCTGTCCGGGTGCCTGGGGCACACCGGAATATCAGCGGACGGCTCAGCCGACGGAATTCCGTAACTCATGGGCTCTGGTTCAGCGTGCGACTAGAGCTGTTCGATGTCGATGCTATTGATGACGACGTCCTCGACCGGGCGGTCACCCATGCCGGTGCGAACGGACTCAATGGCATCCACAACCTTGCGGGATTCCTCATCTGTCACCTCGCCGAAGATGCTGTGCTTGCCGAACAGCCAGTCGGTGTTCACGGTGGTGATGAAGAACTGTGAACCGTTGGTCCCCTTACCCATCTGGATGCCAGCATTAGCCATAGCAAGCTTGTACGGAGCGTTGAAGGTAAGTTCCGGGTGGATTTCGTCGTCGAACTGGTAGCCCGGGCCGCCCACGCCGCGTCCCAGGGGATCGCCTGCCTGGATCATGAAGTCCTTGATGATCCGGTGGAAGATAGTGCCGTTGTAAAGGGGGGTGCCGGTCTTGTCTTCGCCGGTTTCCGGGTGGTTCCAAGACTTTTCGCCCGTGGCCAGGCCAACGAAGTTGGCGACGGTCTTGGGGGCGTGGTTGCCGAAGAGGTCAACCTTGATGTCGCCGAGGCTCGTGTGGATCGTTGCTTTTGCGGTTGCGATGGTCATGGGAACATTCTTCCATGCAGGGTCAACGCCCGTCGGGCTGTAAAGCCGGTTCCGCGCTCGGTGAAATCCGGGACGAACTCGATCAGATGAATAGCCGGTGTTCCACAAGCGACGTAGGCTAGCAACAAACGAGCATGTGTATCGGGAGGTAGTTGTGAAGAAATCAGACCGTATTGCCCGCGAACTCGAACAATCAGTAACGGTCGGTGTGGATAACGCCCGCGACTGGGCTGCACCGCGTGTGGAAGCAGCCGTCAATTGGGCTGTTCCGCGTATCCAGCACGGCATTGACACCGCTTCCCCCAAGATCCAAGAGGGGCTGAAGTCCGCTGCGCACAACCTCGCCGACGGCGTTGCAGTTGTTACGCCGCGGATCCAGGACGGATTGGCGCACCTCGCGCCGAAGATCCATGACGTAGTTGAAGATGCGACGCCCAAGATCCAGGATGCGCTCAACAAGGCCACCCCTGCTCTTGGCCACGCACGGGACAAGGTAGTGGAGGAGTACCTGCCCAAGCTTTCGGACCAGTTGGGCCAGGCCTCGGTAGCCGTCCATCACGTCCTCGAGAACGCTCCTGCACAGGTTGACGCCGTGGCGCAGAAGCTGGTTGATTCCGGTGTTGTCCACAGCGTCCAAGAGCAGGCTCAGGCCACCGGCAAGCAGATCAAGGCAGTTACTGACCAGGCCAGCAAGGCCGTTTCCACCGCGCTAGTGAAGGAACAACCCAAGCCCAAGAAGCGCGGTTGGTTGATCGTCACAGTTCTTGCTGCCGCGGCTGCTGCCGGCGTTGCCGCTTGGAAGGCTTCCAAGCCAGTTGAGGATCCGTGGAAGACGCCTTCTCCGGTCACACCCACGCCCGCTCCTGTTCCTGCAACGAGCACCACTCCGGCTCCGGCCGATGCCTCTGCGACGGTCACAGCCACGGTTGCTGAGCCGAAAGCCTCGGACATCACGCCGGAGGAAGCCGAAGCTGAAGTCGAGCAGGCAACCAAGGACGCTTTCAAGAACGTTGAGGATTCCACCGAAAAGGTGGCCACCGATGCCAAGACTGCCGTCAAGAACATTGCGGCCAGCCTGCACAAGGACACTGATGGCAAGGACACTGACGCCAAAGGTGCACAAAACTAGAACCTGACTTACGGCCTCGGACGTGGGCCGTCAAGTCAAATAATGAAGGGACCTCGGCTACTGCCGGGGTCCCTTCAATGTTGGCCGGGTTGTCATCAAAGCCTCCCTCGGAGGCGCCGCCCGAGTGTTAGATTTGAGGGGATGTCAGCCGATAAACCCCTTGCGGGTGCCCTCCAGGATGTCCCGGAACCTCCGGGCGTGTCCATCGTCATCCCGGCGTATAACGAGGAAAGCGTCATTCGCCAGTGCCTCATCGCTGCCATCTACCAGTCTGTTCCCGCCGAAGAGATCATCGTGGTGGACAACCTGTCCACGGATCGTACGGCCAGGATCGTACGCCAGATGCAACAGGAGTATCCCGAGAGCCCCATCATTCTCCTGCGGCAGGAAGCCACCCAGGGCCTGATCCCCACACGTAACCATGGCCTGAACAACGCCACCGGGGAGGTGGTGGGCCGCATTGATGCTGACTCAGTCCTTGAACCGGATTGGGTGGAACAGGTTCAAAAAGCTTTCATGGACCCGTCCATCGCCGCAGCCACGGGTCCAGTGGTCTACTACGACATGCCGATGCGCCGGTTCGGGCTAAAAGCTGACGACAAGATGCGGCAGCTCATGCTCCGCTTGGCCAAGCACCAGTACCACTTCCTCTTTGGCTCCAACATGGCACTTCGCCGCACGGCGTGGGAAACCATACGTCATGAGGCCTGCCTTGATCCCAAGGACGAGATGCACGAGGACATCGATCTTTCCTTACATCTGTTCGAGCACGACCTCAAGGTGCAGTACCTTCCGCAGATGGTGTCCGGCATGTCTGCCCGGCGGCTCGAGGACTCACCGCGGGACTACCGCTACTACGTCCAGCGTTTTGATCGGACGTACAAGGCACATAACGTCAAGAAGATGGCCTTGAAGGCGCCTATGGTGGTGTTCTTCTCGGTGTACTTCCCGGCAAAGTTGCTGCGCGCCATCCACACGGCCAACTCTGCACAAGGGGCCCGCCGCGGCGGTGTATAAACGCCCGACGCCGGTGCCTCAGTCTGTGCCAAGCTCGGCCAGGCGCTGGTCTGGTTCCGGCCGCCCACGCCGTTGACCGGCGACAACTACTGCCAGTCCCACAAGGATCAGTGCCAAACCCGCATACGTGCCGGCAGGCAAGGTTTCACTCAGGAAAACCGCGGCCAGGATTGCCGCACCGGGAATCTCCAGCAGGATGATCATGGACACCAGCAACGGGCTCATGGTGGCCAGCAAATGGTTGAACGCCGTGTGCCCCACCAGCTGCGCACAGACGGTGATGGCAATAATGCCAAGCCAACCGCCGGCGTCGAACCCTATGAGCGGCTGACCGCTGAACAAAGCCAGCACGGCCACTATCGCCGCGCACATTCCGTAACACAGCGTGGTGTACGTTCCCGTGCCCATGGACTGGCGAGCCTTGCCGCCAGCAATTGTGTAGAGCCCAGCTAAGGCACCGCCAGCGAGGGCCAGGAGGTCACCCAGCAGCGCGTCCGGGGATGAACCCATGTCGAAGCCTGTAATGGCCACAACACCGCCGAACGCGATGCCCAAGCCCACGAGGACCGGCCACCTGTGCCGAGTACCGCGGAACAACTGGAAAACGGCGATCCACCCCGACTGCAGGCATACCAACGCGGTGGCAGCGGCCACAGACGTCAGCTGCAGTGCCGTGATGAAGCATGCGAAGTGGAACGCAAGTGCCACGGCGGCGACGGCCGACCACCCAAATTCACGCCGCGTGATCTTCCCGAATACTTTCGGCTCCCGGATGACCGCCGGGGCTGCCATTACTACGGCACCAATAGCGTTGCGCCAGAAGGCGATAGCCAACGCCGTCACTGAGGTGGCACCAAGTGTGCCGGCAATAAGCGGTCCGGAGGACGCCACGCCAAGAACACCGAGCGCGGCAATGAGAAGGGTCACGGATCTACCCTAGTGCGGCGGGGAGGCGCGGCAGTTCCGGGCCAGCAGTGCTTTTCCTGTTGGTCTACAACCCGCAAATGGGTGCGGTCCTTAAAAGCAAAAGTCCCGGTCATTTCTGACCGGGACTTTTCTTATGGTGGAGGCACGGGGACTCGAACCCCGAACCCCCTGCTTGCAAAGCAGGTGCGCTACCAATTGCGCCATGCCCCCATAAGAAGCAACCCGTCAATCATACCCCATGCCCGGACTGGTATTTACCAATCCGCACCGGGCTCCTCGGCTAGTCCACCGTGTCGGTCGACTTGCTCCAGACATCCTTCCGGGCTTCGGATTCCTGGGCTTTTTTATAGACCAGGACACCTGCGATTGCCGCTGCCACTACTACCAGCAACTTCTTCACAAGCACCTCATTCCGGTTCAGTTTTACCTGAACCTCTTTCGGTTCCGTGGGCGTACCAGGACTTGAACCTGGGACCTCTTCGTTATCAGCGAAGCGCTCTAACCGCCTGAGCTATACGCCCCGATGCCTCATCGGGCCGAGATATGACTGTACAGCACATCCCGGCCCGATCTCAAATCGAGGCAATTCCCCGGATGATTTCCGCCAATTTCAGCGTATTTTCGGGGATTTTTGTTAGTCGTCAGTCAGAGTGACACCAACGCCACCAACCAACGTTGCGGAAATGTTATACAGCACGGCCGAAAGCATGGAGAGTGCGGTCAACAGGACCACATTCACCACCGCGATGATGGTGGCAAACGATGCCACCTGGCCCAGTGAAGCAATCTTCTTCAGTTCGAACCCACTGCCTTCGGAACCCGCCAAGGTGCCGAGAAGGCTATCCACCTGATTAAAGATGCCTGTGAGATCCAACACGGTCCAGAGAACAATTGCTGCCACGACGGTGACGATGCCCAGTGCAACGGACAGCAGGAATGCCATCTTCAGCACCGACCAGGGGTCAACCTTGCTGACAAGGAGCCGCGCGCGGCGAACCTTTGCCTTCGGGGCCGGCTTCACGAGTCCCGGTCCACCTTGCGCAGGACGCTGGGCCGCGGTGCCTGCGGGTCGCTGGCCAGGCTGCGCAGGACGCTGGCCGGGAGCACCGGCGGGACGCTGAGCACCAGTGGCAGGACGCTGGCCGGGAGCACCAGCCGGTCGTTGCGCGGAGTTGGTGCCGCCTGCGGGACGTGCTCCTGCTGCTCCGGCACCGGAAGAACCGGCTCCGGGACGCTGCTGTGGCCGTGCAGGTGTTCCTGCCTGTGCGCTGCCCGAGGGCTGCCGGAGTCCGCCGGGGACACCTGTGCTCGGCTTGGGATATGAGTCGGAATTACTCACTCGTTACCTCCGGTATTGTCTTCGTTCAGCTCCGCGCCCGTTTCGATTTCCGGGTCTGCGTCGTTTTCCGTTTCGTCCGTCACGGTCGCCTCGGAGGCGCCGTCGTTTGCAGCCAACGTTACGTCATCGTCGAGTCCGTCCTCGGATTCTTCGACTTCCAAGCCGCGTTCACTGTTGCGCGCAACTTCGATAATGCGGTCGTTCTTGTCCGGCTTGGCGAAGATGACACCCATGGTGTCGCGACCCTTGGCGGGGACGCCCGTCACGGCCGAGCGGACCACCTTGCCACCCTCCATGACCACCAGGACTTCATCCTCTTCCTGCACGATCAGGGCACCAACGAGGTCACCGCGGTCTTCAGCAAGCTTGGCCACCTTGATGCCCAGGCCACCACGGCCCTGCAACCGATACTCGTCCACGGCGGTCCGCTTGGCGTAGCCGCCCTCGGTCACGATGAAAACGAAAGAGCCGTCCTGAACTACGTCTGCGGCGAGCAGTTCGTCGTCTTCACGGAACTTCATACCGGTCACACCGGACGTGGCACGGCCCATGGGACGCAACGCATCGTCAGTGGCCGTGAAGCGGATGGACTGGCCCTTGCGTGACACCAGGAGGAGGTCATCGGTTTCACTGACCAACTGGGCCGAGACAAGCTCGTCCTCATCGCGCAGGTTGATGGCTATGACGCCGGCCGTACGGTTGGTGTCATAGTCCTCCAACCGTGTCTTCTTGACCAAGCCGTTCTTGGTGGCCAGGACCAGGTACGGAGCCTGCTGGTAGTCCCTCAAGTCAAGGACCTGGGCGATGTGCTCATCAGGCTGGAAAGCCAGCAAGTTGGCAACGTGCTGGCCCTTGGCATCGCGGCCGGCTTCTGCCAGTTCGTAAGCCTTAGCCCGGTACACGCGTCCAAGGTTGGTGAAGAACAGCAACCAGTGGTGTGTGGTGGTAACGAAGAAGTGCTCCACCACGTCGTCGCCACGCAACTGCGCACCCTTGATGCCCTTGCCGCCACGCTGCTGCGAACGGTAGTTGTCGCTGCGGGTGCGCTTTACGTAGCCGCCACGGGTGATGGTGACAACCATTTCCTCTTCGGGGATCAGGTCCTCCATGGACATGTCGCCATCGAAGCCCATCAGGATGTGCGTACGGCGGTCATCGCCGTGCTTGGCAACGATCTCCGCGAGTTCCTCGCTGATGATCTGGCGCTGGCGTTCCTCGGACGCAAGGATCGCGTTGTATTCCTGGATCATCGCTTCGAGCTCGGAGTGGCGGTCCTGGATCTTCTGGCGTTCCAGGGCAGCCAAACGGCGCAGCTGCATGTCCAGGATGGCGCGGGCCTGGAGTTCGTCGATCTCCAGGAGCTCCATGAGTCCCTCGCGGGCCGCTTCCGTGGTGTTGGAGGCGCGGATAAGCGCAATGACTTCGTCCAGCATGTCCAGTGCCTTAAGGAGTGCACGCAGAATGTGCGCTTCTTCCTCGGCCTTGCGCAAGCGGTAGCGGGTGCGTCGAGCAATGACGTCCATCTGGTGCGCAACCCAGTGCCGGATGAAGGCATCCAGGCTAAGCGTGCGCGGGACGCCGTCGACGATTGCCAGCATGTTCGCCGAGAAATTGTCCTGCAGCTGCGTGTGCTTGTACAGGTTGTTGAGGACCACCTTGGCCACGGCATCACGCTTGAGCACGATCACAAGGCGCTGGCCGGTGCGGCCCGAGGTTTCATCGCGGAGGTCCGCGATGCCCTGGATCTTGCCGTCCTTGACCAGTTCGGCAATCTTGATGGCCAGGTTGTCCGGGTTGGCCTGGTACGGAAGCTCTGTCACCACCAGGCACGTGCGGCCTTGGAGTTCCTCCACATTGACGACGGCCCGCATGGTGATGGAACCGCGGCCGGTTCGGTAGGCGTCTTCGATGCCCTTGTGGCCCAGAATGGTGGCGCCCGTGGGGAAGTCGGGGCCCTTGATACGCAGCAGTAGTGCTTCGAGAAGCTCTTCGCGCGTGGCGGTGGGGTTTTCGAGCGCCCACTGCACGCCTTCGGCCACCTCACGAAGGTTGTGCGGCGGAATGTTGGTGGCCATGCCGACGGCGATACCCGATGAACCGTTGACCAGCAGGTTGGGGAAACGCGCCGGCAGGATGGTGGGTTCCTGGTTCTTGCCGTCGTAGTTGTCCTGGAAGTCGACGGTTTCCTCGTCGATGTCGCGGACCATTTCCATAGCCAGCTGGGCCATCTTGGTTTCGGTGTAACGCGGTGCAGCCGCGCCGTCGTTACCGGGCGAACCGAAGTTGCCTTGGCCTAGTGCCAGCGGGTAGCGCATGGTCCAGTCCTGGATCAGGCGGACCAGGGCATCATAAATCGCCATGTCGCCGTGGGGGTGGTACGTACCCATGACGTCGCCCACAACGCGGGCGCACTTGTTAAAAGAGCGGTCGGGGCGGTATCCGCCGTCGAACATTGCGTACAAAACGCGGCGGTGCACCGGCTTGAGGCCATCGCGGACATCCGGGAGGGCTCGGCCGACGATAACGGCCATGGCGTAGTCCAGGTAGGACCGCTGCATTTCCGTCTGCAGGTCCACCTGTTCCACACGGTCAGTCAGCACATCGCCCTCAAGGATGACGTCATCGGCGTTGGATTCCGCCGGGACTTCGGGAGTTTCGTCACTCATAATCTAAGGTTTCCGTTTCAGGTATATGTCAGTTCTGGAATATTCAGGTGCCCTTGTGGGCCCCTAGATATCGAGGAACCTGACGTCCTTGGCGTTCTGCTGAATGAAGTTACGGCGCGATTCGACGTCCTCGCCCATCAGGACTGAGAAGGTTTGATCGGCGGCCAGTGCATCATCCATGGTGACCTGCAGCAGCGTGCGACGATCCGGGTCCATGGTGGTATCCCACAGCTCCGTGTAATCCATCTCGCCCAAGCCCTTGTAGCGCTGGATGCCGTTGTCCTTGGGCAGTCGCTTGTTCATCGCGGCACCCTTGCGGATGGTTTCATCGCGTTCGCGGTCGCTGTAAACGTAGTCGTGGGCTGCGTTGGACCACTTGATCCTGTACAGCGGCGGCTGTGCCAGGTACACGTAACCGTTCTCGATAAGCGGGCGCATGTAGCGGAACAACAGCGTCATCAACAGGGTGGTGATGTGTTGGCCATCGACGTCAGCATCGGCCATCAGGACGATCTTGTGATAGCGGAGCTTAGCGATATCGAAGTCCTCACCAATGCCCGTTCCGAAGGCGGTGATCATGGACTGTACTTCGGCGTTGCCCAACGCCTTATCCAAACGGGCACGCTCCACATTCAGGATCTTGCCTCGCAGCGGCAGGATGGCCTGGGTCTCCGGGTTGCGGCCACGCTTGGCCGAACCGCCGGCCGAGTCACCCTCCACGAGGTAAACCTCACAACGAGAGGGATCCTTGGAGGAGCAGTCAGAGAGCTTTCCGGGCATGCCGAAGGACTCCAGCGGGCTCTTCCGGCGGGCATTATCACGGGCCTTGCGGGCTGCCATGCGTGCTTGGGCAGCGGAAATGGCCTTACGGATGACATCGCGGGCCGGGCCGGGATTCCGTTCGAGCCAGTCACCCAGCTGATCCGTGACAACGCGCTGAACGAAGCCCTTGACCTCGGAGTTGCCCAGTTTGGTCTTGGTCTGGCCTTCGAACTGCGGCTCGGAAAGCTTCACGGAAATGACGGCCGTCAAACCTTCGCGAATGTCATCACCGGTAAGGTTGTCTTCCTTTTCCTTGATAATGCTCTTCTCACGCGCATAGCGGTTGATGAGCGAAGTCATCGCGGCACGGAAGCCTTCTTCGTGCGTTCCACCCTCATGGGTGTTGATCGTGTTGGCATACGTGTGGACACTTTCCGAGTAAGCGGTGGTCCACTGCATGGCAACCTCGACGGCGATGTGCCGCTCAGTGTCTTCGGTTTCGAAAGCGATGACGTCCTCGTGGACGATTTCAACCTTCTTACTCGAGTTCAGGTGCTTGACGTAATCCAGCAAGCCGTCCGGGTATTCGTAGACGACTGTGCGGTGCTCGGCTGCGATTTCGCCCTCTGTTGCCACGGCATCCAGATCAAGATCGTCATTCCCGTCGCGGTTAACCGGGCGCTCATCCGTCAGCGTGATCCGCAGGCCCTTGTTGAGGAAGGCCATTTGCTGGAAACGTGCACGCAGAGTCTCGAAATCGAACTCTGTTGACTCGAAGATGGTGCCGTCCGGGTAGAACGTCTGGGACGTCCCGGTCACGTCGGTAGCTTCGCCCTTGACGAGTTCGCCCTGGGGCTTACCGCCGTCGGCGAACGTCATGCGCCAAACATGACCTTGACGGCGGACTTCGGTGTCAACCCGGCGCGACAGCGCGTTCACCACGGAAATACCCACACCGTGAAGGCCACCGGAAACGGCATATCCGCCACCCCCGAACTTGCCGCCGGCGTGCAGGATGGTCATGACCACTTCAACAGTGGGCTTGCCCTCGGTGGGGTGAATGTCCACGGGGATGCCGCGTCCATCGTCCACAACGCGGACTCCACCATCAGCGCGGAGCGTGATTTCGATGTGGCTGCAGTAACCAGCCAACGCCTCGTCAACAGAGTTGTCCACCACTTCATAGACCAAGTGGTGCAGGCCGCGGGGACCGGTTGAACCGATGTACATGCCGGGGCGCTTGCGCACGGCTTCGAGACCTTCCAGCACGGTAATATCGCTGGCACCGTACTCCCTGGGCGCCTCCGCGGGCGTGTCAGGCTTGGGAACAGTCTCCTCTTCGGGCTCTACTGCCAAGGTCTCTGCATTGTCGTTAGCCACAGGCGCTTTCGACTCCTCTGTACTCGATGTCGGCCGTTCCCGGAGCTGCCCACGGCGAACCGCGGCCGCCAACGGGCACGTGACTGATTGCGCCGTTTACTCCGACGAAGGGGTCCCCGATGCCACAAGAATGGATTCAGGATCCGACGACGTTTCACCGGCGCTCAGTGATCTACTCCAATTCTATCGTGGAAAGGCGCGAATCCTTGCAAATACGGGGACAGCCGAGAGCTGAATGTGGCCGTAGGAGACCACTGGCCCTATCTTCAATGGCCCTGCGGTGGTCCCGACGGGGGCCTATACGACCCGGGGGCGTTGAAACGCCCTGCACGCCGTTTAGCCGTATGTGTCTCTCGGTCCGCGACCGTTAACGCTGCGACCGCCTTTTCGCCAACTTGGAGCTGAAGGTCCCAGCACCTGAATACTGGTAACCACTCCTTCGCCCAGTTCATTGCGGAACATCTCCAAGAGGCTGGTGCTCAACAGCCGCAGCTGCGTGGCCCAGGCCGTGGAGTCGCAACGAACGTGAAGGGTGGTGTCGGTGAAACTCTCCGGAGTGCAATGGGCGGAGATATCCGGCCCCACCAAAGTCTCCCACTCCGCCATGACCGAGCCGACCGCCACAGGAGATGTCCAACCGCGTTCGGCCACCAAACGACCTACTACTTTTCCAAGTCCCAAGGGATCACGGCCGCTGCCGTGGAATTGGGTGAAGCCCCTGGTATCCCGCAGCCCTTTACGTTTCGGAGCGGATCCAGGCCTCGGTGCGCGTTGCCGTACTTCGCCGCGGGCAGCTGCCGCTTCGCGCATCCGGTTCAACGCCGCTTGGGCAGCGTCAATTTCATCCGGCTCACGGCCGGGTTGAAGTCCGTCGTGGCTATCCTTCGCCATCGATGCCTCCCGGAACAACGGTTACGCGCCGTCCGGCCAGCTCCTCGGGAATATCGGCATCGACGGCGGCAGTCACCAACACTTGCTCGGCACGGGCGACTATTGCAGCCAGTTTACGCCGACGCTGGACATCGAGTTCGGCGAAAACGTCGTCGAGGATGAGAATCGGCGCGGTGCCACCGGTTCGGGCGTCATCCAACATCACATAGTAGGAAGCCAGGCGCAGAGACAGGCACATGGACCACGTTTCACCGTGAGACGCATAACCCTTGGCAGGGGCCTGTCCCAAAACAAGTTCCAATTCGTCCCGGTGCGGACCTACCAGGGAGATGCCGCGTTCCAGTTCCTTTTTCCTTGACGCTGCAAAGGCCTGGATGTAGCGCTCCGTGAGTTCGTCAACGGATAGCAGCCGGAGGTCATCACCCGACGCCGAAGGCTCTGTTCCCTGGTCGGCCGGCCCGCCGTCGTCGTCCAGTACACCCCGAATGGTTGAGCGATAGACAGCTCCCGCATCCTTTGAGCCATCAGTGAGTTGGGCATAAGCGCTGTTCAGGTGGGGACGCAAGCGCTCCACAAGTTCCAGGCGTGCGTGCAGGAGCTCCGCGCCGGCACGGGCCATGTGCTGATCCCAGACATCCAGGGTTGCCTCGTGCCCGGCGGTGAACTTGCCGGCACGGGCCGATTTCAACAGGGCATTGCGTTGCTTCAACACACGGTCATAGTCGCTGCGGGTTGCGGCGTGCCGTGGAACGAGGCTCACCAGCAGCTCGTCCAGGAAGCGCCTCCGGTTCGAAGGATCGCCCTTGACCAGCGCTAAATCCTCGGGTGCGAACAAGACCGTTTGGCAGATTCCCAAAATGTCCCTGGCCCGGACCGGGTTGCTGCGGTTGATGCGTCCCCGGTTCGCCCGTCCGGAATTGATTTCAAGCTCGATGACCGTTGACTGCTCGCCACGGACGAGCTTCGCCCGGATCATGGCGCGCTCCGTGCCGAAACGAAGAAGCGGAGCGTCCGTGCTGACCCGGTGGGAACTCAACGTGGCCAGATACCCGATGGCTTCCATGAGATTGGTCTTGCCGATTCCGTTGGAACCCACCAAGACCGTCACGCCGGGGCCGAGTTTCAGGTCGACCTGTGCATAGCTTCGGAAATCCGTCAGCGAAAGATGTTCGAGGTACACGCCGTTTGCAGGACTCCTGCGGCCTAGTTGGCCGGACGGGTGGCGTGTCCGCCGAACTGGTGGCGCAATGCGGAAACCATCTTCATGGCAGGTGAATTGTCTTCGCGGGAAGCAAAGCGGGCAAAGAGCGCAGCAGTGATTGCGGGTGCGGGCACAGCGTTGGCGATTGCTTCTTCCACGGTCCAACGGCCTTCGCCGGAGTCCTCGACGTAGTCATCGATCGAAGCCAAGCCCGGATCTTCGTCGAGGGCCTTGACCATGAGATCCAAGAGCCAGGAGCGGACAACCGTGCCCTTTTGCCACGCACGGAAAGTCCCCGGAAGGTCCTTCACGATGTCCTTCGCAGCCAGCAGTTCGTAGCCCTCGGCGTATGCCTGCATGAGGCCGTACTCGATGCCGTTGTGAACCATCTTGGCGTAGTGTCCGGCACCAACTCCACCAACGTGGACGAAGCTGTCTGCCCGTTCACCTTCGGGACGGAGTGCATCGAAAACCGGCATGGCCAGTTCGATGTCCTCGTCGGCACCACCTGCCATGAGGCCGTAACCGTTCTGGAGGCCCCAAACACCGCCTGATACACCGCAATCCGCGAAGCGGATGCTCTTTTCGGCGAGTGCAGCAGCGTGCTTCTGGTCTTCCGTGAACCGTGAGTTTCCGCCGTCGATAACCAAGTCGCCCGGACTCAGCTTCTCTCCTAGCTCCGTCACGACGGCATCAGTAATCTCACCCGACGGGACCATCACCCACACCAGCCGTGGCGTTGGCAAAGCAGCGATGAGTTCATCCACTGACATGACATCCGTGACATCCGGATTGCGATCAAAGCCTGTGACCTCAATGCCGCCGTTTCGCATGCGTTCCCGCATGTTGAAACCCATTTTTCCGAGGCCGATCAGTCCGATGTGCACAGTGTGAACTCTTTTCTGTGGAGGTGGCGGGAGACGGTACCGGGCTGGGGCCAATTGGCTCGCAGCTAGTTGGGAAGGCGGACCGGCATCACTAGGTAGCGGTAGTCATCCTGGTCTTCGCCGTCTGCTTCAGCCTGGGCCGTGATCATGGCCGGTTTCGGGGCGGTGGTAAAGGAGAATCGAACGTATTTGGTTTCGATGACGCTCAAGCCTTCAACCAAGTAGTGCGGGTTGAAGGCAACCGTGATGTCTTCACCGGAAAGCTGGGCTTCCAGCTCCTCGGAAGCCTGAGCATCTTCACCAGTACCGGCGTCGAGATTCAGTAGTCCTTGGGTGAAGGCAAGACGGACCGGGGTGTTTCGCTCGGCCACGAGCGAGACACGGCGAACGGCCTCAACGAGCTCCTGGGTCTGGACTGTTGCGTGGATCGGCGTGGAATCGGGGAAAAGTGAGCGGATCTTGGGGTAGTCGCCGTCAACCAGAAGCGAAGTGGTGGTTCGTCCGCCACTTTCGAAGCCAATGAGACGGCTGTCGTCGTCAGCAAGGGCGAGGTTGATGTCTCCACTGCCACCCAGGGTTTTGGCTACTTCGTTCAGGGTTTTGGACTTGACCAGAGCGCTGGTAGAGATGCCCGGAGTTACAGGCTTCCACGGGACCTCGCGCATGGCGAGGCGGTAGCGGTCCGTGGCAAGGAGTGTGATGAGGTCATCCTCGATCTCCATGCGGACGCCGGTGAGGATCGGCAGGGTGTCATCCTTGCTTGCTGCAATGATCACCTGCGAAACGGCCTGGGCGAAAGCGTCACCCGGCAGGGTACCGCTGATCGCGGGAAGGGCCGGAAGGGCGGGGTACTCAGTCTCCGGCATGGTAGCCAGGTGGAAGCTGCTTCGGCGGCAGGTGAGAGTGACCTTGCTGCCATCTGTCTCGACGTCGACAGGAGCCGACGGAAGGCTGCGGCAGATGTCTGCCAACAAGCGACCGGACACCAGGATGGTGCCTTCAACAGCGATATCCGCGGGGATTTCCAAACGGGCTGAGGTCTCATAGTCAAAGCTGGACAGGCTAACGGTTCCCGCCTCGGCTTTGAGGAGGAGGCCGGAAAGCACAGGTACGGGCGGCCGCGGAGACAACGACCGCGCGGTCCACGTAACGGCTTCTGCCAGGACGTCGCGGTCGACTCTGAACTTCACGGAAGGGTGCCGCCTTTCATTGCTGCTGCCATGTAGTAGCTGCGGCTTCCTGCTTGGAAGTCGCTAAAACTTCGCAGTCCTGCACCGGAACCTGCATGGTCCGCACTTAGCGAACTACAAGAAGGCTTGAGGATGGGAGCGCTGCTGACAGCTTAGCCGGAAGATCTGCGATTAACCCATCCCTGTCGGGCAGGACTCCCCGTATGTGGACAGTGCGGGCCGGCCACGGCCTGGCTGTTGGTCTGCAGTTTTGCGGGACTGGATCGGTGGCAGAACGAGATTGTTATTTGAGGGATTTCAATTTTTTGGGATTCGTAGTGTTAATAACTGCTGTGGAAACTGTGGATAACCCGATCTCACCGCGTCGTTCCGGGGTTAAGCCCTGTTCACGGATTGTGCGTTAACTGGGTTTTAAACAGGGTGTGGATGGGGACAACTCCCAGGACGGTTTTTAACGATCCACAGATGGCTTAAGGGTTTTAAGCCCATTAACCGCGCTTGTCCCCTTAAGTATCCACAGGCTTATCCACATGCACCTGTTAATAAGGTATGTAGTGCGGGGCGCAGTGTGGATTTCAGGAGTCCCGCTGCTGCTGTTTGATGCGGTTGGTCAGCTCGGTGACCTGGTTGTAAATCACACGACGCTCGGCCATCAGCTCGCGGATCTTGCGGTCCGCGTGGATGACAGTGGTATGGTCGCGCCCGCCGAGCTCCTGGCCGATCTTGGGCAGGGACATGTCCGTCAGCTCGCGGCAGAGGTACATGGCGATCTGCCGGGCCGTCACCAGAGTGCGTGTACGGGACTTGCTGCAGAGCTCTTCCATGCTGAGCTTGAAGTAGTCAGCTGTCTGGTCCAGGATCTGCTTCGCCGTGATTTCCTGGGCACCGTCGTCGGTGATGAGGTCCTTCAGAACCATCTCAGCGAGGGCCACGTCCACAGGTTGGCGGTTGAGGCTCGCGAACGCCGTGACGCGGATCAGCGCGCCTTCAAGTTCGCGGATGTTGCTGGAGATCTTGGAAGCGATGTACTCCAAGGCATCGTCCGGCGCGGAGAGACCCTCGCTGAGGCCCTTCTTGCGAAGGATCGCGATACGGGTCTCCAGTTCAGGGGGCTGGATATCCGTCAGGAGGCCCCATTCGAAACGGGATGTCATACGGTCTTCGAAGCCAGCCAGCATTTTAGGCGGCTGATCGGAGGTGATGACAACCTGCTTGTTGGCGTTGTGCAGGGCATTGAACGTGTGGAAGAACTCTTCCTGGGTCCGGTCCTTGCCCGCCAGGAACTGGATGTCATCGATCAGGAGCACGTCCACGTTGCGGTACGTGGTCTTGAAGCTGGTGCCTTCGTCATCGCGGATGGAGTTGATGAAGTCGTTGGTGAACTCTTCCGAGTTGACGTAGCGGACCCGGATGCCGCTGTAGAGCCGGCGGGCATAGTGTCCGATTGCGTGAAGCAGGTGGGTCTTGCCCAAACCTGAATCGCCATAGATGAACAAAGGGTTGTAAGCCTTAGCCGGAGCTTCAGCCACGGCCACTGCGGCCGCGTGGGCAAAGCGGTTCGATGAACCGATCACAAAAGTATCGAAGATGTACTTCGGGTTCAGTCTGCCGAACTCATGCGAGGTACTCGGTGGTGTGGGCTGCGGTTTCGGTTCGGCGAAATCGGATACTGCGGAAAGCTCGACGGCGGGTTCGGGCTCTGAATGGACAGGTACCAGATCGGTGTCCACATCGATTGCACAGCGGATGTCATCCGAGAAGACATTGCGGAGGGCATCGTCCAAGGCATCCTTAACCTGCGTCTGAAGGACCTCGCGGGTAAGTTCATTGGGGACGGCCACCAGCAAGGTTGAACCGATGAGGCCCTGTGCCTGGGCGAGGATGACGAAACCGCGCTGACGGGGTGAGACCCGGTCGTCTTGTTCCATGAGGCTCAGCACCCTGCGCCAGGAACTTCCGACAGTGTTGGCGTGGTTGGCTTCGTCTACTGTCATCAATCAGTTCCTAAATACTTGCTTGCCGGCGTTGCTGGCAGCCGAAGTGTCTCCGGCGGCGCTGTTCTGGGCGATAATCCACAGAGTTATACACAGCGGGTGGACATTGGGCTACTGAGCCACTCTAGGGGATGAATTCCTTAGAAGATAGCTGGGAAGTTGCCTGTGGATAATTACACGGTTGTGGTTCTCAAATGCGCCCTGTGAGCCACTTCATCCACAGGCTGGGAACGTCACTTGGACACAGCTGTGGATAGCTCTGCGGCAGGCTCCCGGTTTGACTGTGGGTGCCTTTTTGCCCTAACGTTGTGAAGTCCTTTGTGTCCGCTTTTGAGATCAGTTGTAAGTCCGTACGTTCAACGTACGGAAGGCAACGGCGGCAGGCACATACAAAACTTAGCGTCGGCCAGTTCTTCCCCTTTTTTGATCGGGTGGGCGCACCTTTGATCCACTGGAGTAACTAACGTGAGCAAGCGGACTTTTCAGCCGAATAACCGCCGTCGGGCCAAGAAGCACGGCTTCCGCCTTCGTATGCGCACCCGTGCCGGCCGCGCCATCCTGGCTGCCCGTCGCGGCAAGGGCCGCGTCGAACTGTCGGCGTAAATAACTGACTTGTCGGTCAGGGTCTTTTCGCGGGTTCGACGGTGCTAGCCACCCCTAACCGTCTGCGGGCGTCTACCGACTTTTCAACAACTGTACGTTCCGGCGTCCGCAATGGACGCCGGAACTTAGTGTTATATACGGCCTCTATCGGGGCCGGGGAGCCGAGTCGAATCGGCTTCATTGTCTCCAAAGCCGTCGGGAACGCCGTGACCAGGAACCTCGTTAAGAGGAGACTGAGAGAAGCAGGCGCACTGTCCTTGCACACGCATGGAACGGGTCTGGCGGTAGTAGTCCGGGCGCTGCCCGCAGCTGCAACAGCCAGCTGGGAGCAGTTGCTCTCGGACTACAACGCCGCACTGGCAGTGACGACGAAGCGATTGGGTGGCTCAGCTCCACGCAACGCTTCGACCGAACACAACGGCACCACAACGGAAGGGACACCGCGTGCATGACATAAGCACCGCCGTCGTTCCTTCCTCAAGCGACCCCTCCGGGAAGGTTCCGCATCGGAGCCTTCCGGCGGCGGTAGGCACGTTCCTCTGGGAGCTGCCCCGCAACATCCTCATTCTCTTGCTGAAGTCGTACCGTAAGGTCGTCTCGCCCCTGTACGGTCAGGTTTGCCGTTTCTTCCCCTCCTGCTCGGCCTACGCCTTGGAAGCAGTCACGGTGCATGGCGCCGTTAAGGGTAGCTGGCTCGCAGCCAAAAGGCTCGCCAAATGTCACCCTTGGAACGCTGGTGGAGTGGACCATGTCCCCGCCGGCCACCGTCATTGGCCTGAAGGCCGGACGCCCACAATTGTTGTACTGAACAATCCGGACCAGTTCCTGGCTGCTCAGGCTGATGAAGAAGGCCGCTCGGCGGCCTAACGAATAGGGATATCGTATGGACTTCTTTGAAACAATCATGTTTCCGTTCCAATGGCTGGTGTCAATCATCATGGTTGGCTTCCACGAGGGACTGAGCTTCCTTGGAATGCCCGGTGCGAACGGCTGGACGTGGACTCTGTCCATCATCGGCCTTGTGTTGGTGATTCGTGCTGCCCTGATTCCCGTCTTCGTCAAGCAGATCAAGGCGCAGCGCGGCATGCAGCTGCTGCAGCCTGACCTGAAGAAGCTGCAGACCAAGTACAAGGGCAAGACTGATCAGCTCTCGCGTCAGGCCATGGCCCAAGAGCAGATGGCCCTGTACAAGAAGCATGGGACCAACCCGTTCTCGGCTTGTTTGCCGATGCTGATCCAGATGCCGTTCTTCTTCGCCCTGTTCCAGGTACTGTCGGGTATTTCAAACCGCGCTGACCAAGGCCAGGGCATCGGTGCAATGAGCCACGAACAAGTGGTTCAGTTCGACCAGTCCAGTATTTTTGGCGCACCGCTGTCTGCGTCGCTGCTGCATGGTGGGGCCGGAGGCAACGAAGCCTCGGTTTGGATCCTCTCCATCATCATGATCATCGCCATGACTGCCTCGCAGTTCATCACGCAGAAGCAGATCATGGCTAAGAACATGTCCGAAGAAGCAATGGCCAGCCCGTTCATGCGCCAGCAGAAGATGATGCTCTACATCCTGCCGCTCGTGTTCGGTATTGGTGGAATCAACTTCCCCATCGGTGTCCTCATCTACTGGACCACCACTAACCTCTGGACCATGGGCCAGCAGTTCTTCGTCATCCGCCGCATGCCTACTCCGGGTTCCCCCGCCGCTAAGGCACTGGAGGAGCGCCGTGCCGCGAAGGGCCTGCCCCCGCTGCTGGGTGGCAAGAAGAATGCTGCCGCGGACGCTGCCGCTGAAGCCGAAGCTGCCGCTGCGGCAGCCGCCGAAATCAGGGCCCAGCGCGTCCAGCCACAACGTAAGAACAGGAAGAAGAAGTAATGTCTGCCGAGAGCACCGAAGAAGCAATTACCGCTGTGACTGAAGACCAAGAGGACGCGCAGGAAGAGACGCAGTCCAAGACGGCCAGCCGATTGGAAGAGGAAGGCGATATCGCCGCCGACTACCTTGAGGAACTCCTGGATATCGCCGACATTGACGGTGACATTGACATTGAGGTCCGCAACGGACGCACGTACATCTCCATCGGTGCTGATGAAGAGTCTGCAGCGTTGGACAGCCTCGTAGGGCGGGACGGTGAAGTGCTGGAAGCCTTGCAGGAACTGGCCCGCCTCTCGGTCCTTTCCGCTACCGAAAGCCGTTCACGCCTCGTCCTGGACATCAACGGTTACCGTAAGGAACGCGCCGGAGTGCTTCAGCAGATCGCCGAGGATGCCGTAGCCAAGGTCAAGGCGGATGGTGGCACGGTTGCCCTTGAGCCGATGAGTGCATACGAGCGCAAGATCGTCCACGACGCCGTTGCTGACCTCGGATTCGTCTCCGAGTCCGAGGGCGAAGGCGCCGGCCGCCACATCGTCGTTTCGGCTGACTAGCAGCCCATGGTTGAAATCACCGCAGCTGAACTGGAAGCGGCCGAGAAGATCTTTGGGGATCGCTTGGATCTTGCCAAGCGCTACGTGGAACACCTGGCTACGTCAGGGATGGAACGAGGGCTGATTGGCCCCCGTGAGATTCCGCGCCTCTGGAGTCGTCACGTCCTGAACTGTGCAGTAATTGAGTCTGCGATTGCCATGGACAGCCATGTTGCCGATGTCGGATCCGGTGCGGGCCTTCCCGGTCTCTGCCTGGCAATTGCACGCCCAGACCTCGATCTCACGTTAATTGAGCCGTTGGAGCGTCGTGTTATCTGGCTCCAGGAAGTTGTGGATGACCTCGGCTTGGACAACGTCACCATCATGCGGACCCGGGCTGAGCTCGCGGTTGGAATGGTAGATGCTGACGTCGTTACAGCACGTGCAGTTTCTGCCCTTTCCAATCTGGCCGGTCTCACCATCCCACTCCTGAATGGTCATGGTGAAGTGGTGGCAATCAAGGGACGCAGCGCGGCTGAAGAGATAGAGAAAGCAAAGAAGGTCATACGCAAACTTGGTGGCGTGGAAACGTCAGTTGTGGTTTGTGGACAGGAGCTTTTGGAGGAACCCACCACCGTGGTGAGGATCATCGTCAACAAGCACGGAAAGACGGCGTAGGTCCCGCTCGGTTTCCCGCGTGTCGGCGGTCGAGCGGTTAGGCTAGAGAACGGCAGCAAGCGCCGAATGAGAGTGAGAGTGTGACCAGTGGGTAGTAGTGAAACCTCCACGCAGCGAATTCCCCCGTTTATGTCTTTGGGGTCCGCGCGGGCCATGGCCACACCCTCTGCATCTCTCCAGTCCGCGATAGTGCGCACTGATTCGGTTGATAATGCTGCCGTTTCACGTGAAACTGTCTCAGATGGAGTGCGTAACGTCATGGATTCCATCGATGATTCGAGTCCCATCGCCCGTCAGTTGGCTAACGAAACCCGACGCCGCGAACGGCTGATCGGACGGGAATTGCCCAAGCCGGACAAAACCCGTATCTTCACCGTTTCCAATCAAAAGGGCGGCGTAGGTAAGACCACCACTACCGTGAACATCGCTGCTGCCTTGGCGTCCGCCGGTCTCAACGTGTTGGTGATCGACATCGACCCTCAGGGAAATGCCTCCACAGCTTTGGGTATTGAGCACCACGCTGACGTAGACAGCATTTACGATGTGCTTATCAACGATCTTCCCCTCAAGGACGTTGTAGCTCCATGCCCTGACATACCCAACCTGATCTGTGCGCCCGCCACCATTCACCTGGCTGGCGCCGAGATCGAGCTTGTTTCACTCGTGGCCCGCGAGCAGCGACTTCGCCGTGCCATTGACGTCTACGCCAAGGAGAGGGAGAGCAATGGAGAGGGCCGGCTGGACTTCATCTTTATCGACTGCCCTCCCAGCCTCGGACTTCTGACAGTCAACGCGTTCTGCGCCGCCAGTGAGGTCCTCATTCCCATCCAGTGCGAGTACTACGCCCTGGAAGGTTTGAGCCAACTGCTCAAGAACATCGAGATGATCCAGAAGCACTTGAACGCAGACCTCGTTGTCTCCACCATTCTCCTGACCATGTACGACGGCCGCACGAATCTGGCTGCGCAGGTTGCGTCCGAGGTTCGCCAACACTTCCCTGAGCAGGTGCTGGGTGCTGTAGTTCCTCGGTCGGTACGCATCTCTGAAGCTCCGAGCTATCAGCAGACCGTCATGACGTACGATCCTTCTTCGAGCGGCGCGCTTTCCTACATGGAAGCAGCCGCCGAAATAGCTGAACGCTAGAATTCTTGAAACACTGCAACAGCTTGGGCCGGTCCGTGCTCGGCTATTCCATCGGAGGGATGAATCAATGAGCGAAAAGCGAAGGGGCCTCGGCAGGGGTCTTGGGGCTCTCATTCCTAGCTCGGCCGCGGCCCAAGGGAACGGTGCTGCACCTTCCCGTCCCGTGGATCTGTTTTTTCCGGAGGCACGGAAAGCTGAGGAGTCTGCAACAGTAGATCCCGTAATTGAGGAATCGGGTTCTGGCGATGCCAAGCCTGCTGCTTCGAAATCACCTGCCAAGACCTCGGTGACGAAGTCCTCAAGCACCAAGACATCGACGTCTGTAGGGTCGGGTTCGAAACCCGCAGCTTCACGCACTGTCGCTGCCGTCAAGCCAGATTCTGACGAAGCAGGTTCGACGGCGACCGCCGCGCCTTCCACTGCATCCCCGAGCTCCTCTCCCGAGGTGGAGTTGGTGGAGGTCCCAGGAGCTCGGTTTGCTGAAATTCCCGTGGGTGACATCCACCCGAACCGCAAACAGCCTCGTTCGGTCTTCGATGAAGATGACATGGCTGAACTGGTGCACTCTGTGCGGGAAATCGGGGTCCTCCAGCCAATTGTTGTACGTACTTCTACCGAAAAGGGTGGAGAACCGTATGAATTGGTTATGGGTGAACGTCGCTGGCGTGCAGTGCAGGCCGCGGGACTCGAAACGATTCCTGCGATTGTTCGTGATACCACCGACGATGACCTTCTCCGCGATGCCCTTCTGGAGAACCTTCACCGTAGCCAGCTGAATCCGTTGGAAGAAGCCGCGGCCTACCAGCAACTTCTGGAGGACTTCGGAACCACACATGAGCAATTGGCCGACCGGATTGGTCGTTCCCGTCCACAGGTGTCCAACACGCTGCGTCTGCTCAAGCTTCCGCCGTTGGTTCAGCGTCGTGTCGCCGCCGGTGTCCTGTCCGCTGGGCATGCCCGTGCTCTCTTGGCACTCCCGGATGCTGCAGCGATGGAGCGAATGGCACAGAAGATCGTGGCTGAAGGAATGTCAGTCCGGGCTACCGAAGAATCGGTTGCTCTGTACCAAGATCCCACCACGCCAGCTAAGAGCAGCATCCCCAAGCCGAATGCGCGGCACGAACGTCTGGACTACTTGGCGTCGTCGCTATCAGACCGTTTAGACACGAACGTGAAGATCACTTTGGGCGCACGTAAGGGACGTGTCAGTATCGAGTTCGCCAGCGTTGAAGATCTCAACCGAATTATGGATGTCCTTGGCCCTGGGGCCGACGACTAGATCCAACAATCAATTGAATGGGGCTCACATACGATGTGGGCCCCATTTTTCTTGTTGAACTGACGCCCGAGGCCAATTTCATGTATATACGAAGACGGCGATCTACCTGAGTTTCCGTGTTTCACGTGAAACGAACTACCTTACGTTGGCAAAGGTTCGGTAGGCAACCCGAAGGAGGTAAGGTAGCCCGCAGGTACGACAGCCCGAGTCCGTTGGTAGTTTTGGTTCAAGGGCGCTGCCCGTCAGCACTGCTGCTCCCTCTTGGCATAGTGCCCCCTGACGCAAAGACGACTAGACGTCAGAGTGTATTACCCCGAAGCTCTTCGGTACGTAGGAAGTGCCAATGGTCTTACCGTAAGTCTGCCGCCAGCCAAGACATCTCTATCCGAAGGCTAGGCGAGGACCGCTTCTTGTACACACGTCAACCAATTTTGAGACTGACTGCGTTGTGACTATCCCTTCCCGCATGGAGTCGGTACATTCTCCGAAGCCGATCGCATCGAGCAATTGGCTCCGTATACGTAAAGGTATTGAGGAGGGCTTGGTTGTCCTTGTAGATGATGGCGGAGATAGCCACATACTGGTCGGCAGTGCTACGGGGGCTAGACGACGTAGAAGTGGGTTTCACGTGGAGCATTCCGACTGGGGCCCATCACTGGACGTATTTTTGGTTCGGTGGGATGGTCTAGTGCACGACGGTTCCAGATAGGGCCTGGGACCGGACAGAATATGTTTTGAGCGTCCAGCTCAATACCGTCTTGATGTGGATTTGAAGGCCCGCGAAAGCCAATGTCCTACAAAGTGGAGATGTTTCACGTGAAACACGCGGCGGTACGACTGACGCCGAGGCCAGTGTAAGGCGTTGTTAACAGAGAGAGCCACATGTATCCGCTCCCCCTACATGCCCGGTGGTTGGGACTAGCAGACGGATCCACCTGTTGCAGCGCGCTTCATCATCGGGAGCACAAACTGGGTGAAGACCGTTTCACGTGAAACGCTTGTAGTTGCTGCGCATAGATTCGGCTTTATCGCATGTCTAGGTCCCACTTGGGTGGACCTTGCTCAGGTATCGCAACCAATTGCAAAGCAAAGCGCGGGTTGAGCGTGTCGAATCATTGCTGACCCCTGCTGATAATTGCCTTCAGAAGGGCCCGGATAGGTGGGAAAGCATGGGTCGGACCGCCGAACTATATTGCTGGCTCTGTCAGAACGACGATCGCTAGTGCCCAGTGTCTGCCTCCCACGTCATTGCGTGTGAGAAGGACAGCTTGTATGTCGGACTTCGGCCCAGTCGGACGTGAGGGTCGTACGAGAGAGACGGACTATTTCCTCGAGTGAGTTCGCTTCTCATCGGCCCCTCTTTCAGTGACAACCTTCATCTACGGGTATTCACTTCTCGTAAGAAGCAACAACTATGGAGCATCGCGTTGATTGGGGTGGGTTCTGGAGGACGACTGAATAGATGCATGACATTGGGCAGCTTGTGACATGGACGCTCCCTGTACCCTCCTAGGTCCTGTTCTAGGGGGTTCGCTAGCGCAGCCCGCCACGCGCCGCCGGAATCCGGCAACGGTGGAGTTCATGAACCTGCTACGAATCTTCTGCCGTGCGAAGACTATCCTGGAGGACCACGACAGCTCAGGCATAGTCATGTTCTTCGGGTGCTACGGACGATGTGCCGTCGGTAGTTAGTCGGCGCCCCGCCGGCCCGAGCACCCGGTTGTCTGCTCGTATCTGAAGCGCGCCTAAACACTGGAACTAGAGACGGTCTACGGAGTACGCGTGTGGGTAGCGGTCTGCATTCTCTACTGCGCGGACTGAGTCCTTCCACTAATAGAGGGTCAGGTGCGCTTGAATATATGCAAACTGGGCTCAAGTCAGTTCCCAAAGGCGGAGGACGATGCCAGCAGGGCCAACCGATCTCCTGGGGTGTGCGACAAAGGCGGGACAAGCCGCGCGCCATCCGCCCGTTCTTAGTCGATTGTGCTGACGAGCTCCGTGTGTGGCCGTTATAGGAGTCGTGTCCGCAAGGCTTCCGGGCGCGACACCAAATGGCTTAGACTCCTGTAGCAGCCTCTGGCATTACTGTTGGGAGCAGTGACGTTGGCCACGATTGGTCTGATGTTGATGCGGGGTCGCGGTCCCGGAGAGCTTCACATGTAGTGCACCGGCGTGCGGGTCGCGTCAGTGGAAGCTCATAGTGCCACAGTCGCGGCGCCGCATGTTTCACGTGAAACAGCACGACGCAGACACTGTTCCCAACGATGGTGACAACAGCAACGGGAATTGGAGTCGTGGATAAGTCAGTGGATATCTCTGTGGATAACTTTGGGGATAACCTTGCGTGCGGGTACCGATTCCCGACGAGCCCCTATAACTTAGTGAGGGGCTGAGCTGCGATTGCGCCTGTTGATTAATGGCGAGAGATTCAAACTAGCGCGGAAAGGGGCAGCGTTCTGGATCTGGCGTCCTCAGGTCGCGAAAGCTGCCCCATTTGCGGTGATTTCTCGTGGTATTAGGCTGATTCTGAACGACTGAACGGTCCACTTCCACGCACCTGTTGGTACAGCCCAGTAGAGGGCGGCCTTGTCGTTGAGCAGGCGCCTATGGGTGCCGCCTAGCCATCAGTGTGTGTAATGTCATGACCGGTGGATAAGCCTGTGGATAACGATGTGTATAAACCGGTGGATAACAACGTCAAAAGCGGCGGGGCTTGAACCATCTCCACGAAAGCTCAAGCTCAAGGGTGACATGGACCGTCTTCCTTATAGGGTCTGCTTGGATGACTTAAGCCGCCCCTACCCGACAGTTCTTCTCCAGGTTTGATGGTGATTTGCAGAAGACAAGGCCTACGTGGATTTTGGCTGCTCTCCTCAGCTAGGGAGCCGAGGCTGGCGACGGCAATTCATCCGATGTCTCCCATGTGAAAAGCGAGCTGACGAATTGGTGTCGCGGTGCTAGGTCGCTGGCTAGTCTCCCCCAAGTAAGCGGAATGACCTGGCAGTTTGAAGCTATGCGCTAAGCTACTGCTCACCGGACGGCCTGGCGAGCAACAGAACGAAAGTCTGCGGTGCCGCGCTCTGGTTGTCCACCACGCCCACACCGCTGCGGCATATACCTCTGGCTTCTCTTAGCTTCCACTGAGCCGAGCCGAGCCGAGGCGACAATAGGGCGGTGGGTTACTGCGTTTCACGTGAAACGTCCACCACCGTATTGATCCGTGCTTCACGTGAAACAGCCGCGGAGCAGGTCCGAACACTGCCCCTGTGCCAAGGAGCGCCGTAGGAGAACCTACATGCCCCTTGAAGAGGGTAGTTCCCTAAGCTATTGGCACGGATCTCAACTTCAATGTCGAGGGAACCGGTCGTTGGGGCGGCGGTCATTCACTAGCCCGGTCTGGACCTCGTCGGCTACTGATTCGCCCGTTGAGTGAATTGATCACATGATGCGGGCAGAACTCTTGTGCACGAACGACTGAACTGTCGGTGCGTGTGATGCTTCGGTGGGAATCGACCTCGCATTCCCAAGGTGGATCGTGGATCGAATTTCTGGCCATGCCATGAGAACGTTTTGTTTCCCAGTCCAGCTTCTTCAGAGGCCTGATGCCTTCACCCACTAAAGCAACGAGGCTGGATTTTATATGTCTTGTATTCAGTATTTCGGTGTTTCCTTCGGACTCCGTTAGAAGTGGCTATTGCTGAGGCGACAAGTTCGGTTCGGTAGATATCCAACGGCGGGTGAAGTGCAAAGGTGCAGTATTGGGCGGAGTGATGGACGCCGTCATCGCGTTTCACGTGAAACACTTCCAACCGATACAAATGCCGACAGCCAGTCCGTTTAGGTGCGTTCCACGTCGGCGGCAGGTCATGGCTATGCGGTGACCCAAGGTTGGTTGGAAAATATCCGAGTGACTGCCCAAAGTGGGAGTGTGTCTTTCGGAAAGCGTGAACCGCCAGAGCGATTCGGTCGTTGTGGCTTGACTGGTAAGTCGCGCTGGCTGGCAACGAGGTGGCGGTTCAACGGTGATGGCGTTCCCTTAGTGGGCCGCTCCCCCACAAGCGATGCTGTTCGGAGGCGTGGATATGACGATGGCTCGGCACCCTGATCCCGTACGGAAAGAGTTACTTCGACGCGTTGGCCGGCGAAGACGGGCGATCATTTTCCTTGGCGTGGTAGCGGGGAACGTTCTGCGTGTCCAACTGACTCCTGGCGATGTGTGGCTATGGGGCGTCGCACGATCCGAGGCTATAGTCAACTGTGTTCCGTACACCTATTCCACTCGCCAACCTTCACAAGATCTGCCACGCATGAGCTTTGGGCCTACGAACCTCCAAGCCGTGCACAGCCTGCGTACCGAAAACCACTGCGGAACAGCACACTGCAGCTTCGCCTGCCTACAGGCTGTGCTCTGCCTCTTATACGCCCCAGGTGGTTCTTACGGCCTTCGTTGGGTTAAGCGGCCCCAGTAGACCCTCTAAGCCGTCATCGATAGCTATCAAAGCCCACGAGGCCCGTCGAGAGCCCGCGATGTGCCTTTGAGGTCCCAGCAGAGGGCTCAGGGCTCTCGTCCATGGAATCCCTGCCTGGCCTTCCAATCGCGGCCCCACACCTCGGTCGTTGTTCACTGGGAGCAGACGCTTTCATGCTCCCAGCTACAGACCGTCAGCCCCTAACGTCTATAGCGGCCTTGGACGTCTCACCGAAATGAGGAGTGGTTGGTCTTCGGAAGGGCGCACTTACATGCGTTCTAGGGAATTCCTAGGCTCGTGGTTGTTGATTGCAGTAGAGGCTACTTGCTTCTTGGTATTCTCCGAGACTAAGAGCCGATTGCTTCTGAGAGCTCGTGATGTTTCACGTGAAACAGGATAGGGAGCAATGCTCATGAAGAGACAATGCGCAGTGATTAGTCTCGCCACGTCCTTCGTTTCACGTGAAACACGCGGCAATAGGGATACGTCAGCGCAGGCATGGTCAACGAGAGAACCCAAGTTTCGGCGGATTCCAAGAACTGGACGATCAACAGCATGGAGTAGGGCGTCGCACAAACGGAAATCATATTGAGTGCTCACTGCAGGGGCTCGCGGAAGCAACCGTAGACGAGTCAACCCACCCTGTGGTTATAGGAATTCCTTCGAGCGAGCGTAGTTGAGAATCCGGGGAGAGTGTAAGGGCAGTCCGACTCTCGGTTCTAGTGCTCCCTGAAAGCCATTACCGGATAGGCTGTCGAATCCCCCTTGACAGGCCTACTAGTCCAGCCGAACCGAATCGGCCTGCCTGAGTTGCAGACGGACGGAACCTGGTCGGACGGGTGCGGAGCAAGCACGAGGGATGTGAGAGAAGGTCCAGTGGAAGCACGAGGGATGTGAGAGAAGGTCCACCCCGGCCTACCCTAGCTAGGGAAAAGTGGATCGGCGACTTTGAGAATGCGAGAGCCTGTTCAGAGCAAAAAGGTCATGAAAGTGACCGATGATGGTCAATTTTCTAAGAACAGCAAAAAACCGGCGGCTGCCACTCCATCGGGAGCAGTAACCGCCGGTTTTCTACGAACTTAGATCAGACGAAGGCTTAGGACAGGACGTCCGCAAATTCCTTCTCGAAGAACTGCTTCGGCTTGGCGCCGATGACAGTGCTCTTCACTTCTCCCCCACTGAACAGGTACACGGCCGGGATGGACGTGATGCCATACTCGGCGGCAATGGCGGGGTTGTCATCGACGTTGAGCTTTACAACGTCAACCTTTTCGCTGTACTCAACGGAGATTTCGTCGAGGATGGGGCCGAGCTTGCGGCAAGGGCCGCACCACTCTGCCCAGAAGTCCACGATGACCGGCTTCTCGGAAGCCAGGACATCCGTGCTGAAGCTTGCGTCAGTTACGTCTTTTGCGTTGCTCATAACTTTTCCCTTCGTATGGTTGCTTGGAGGCAGCTTAGGAGTGCAGGTCGGCGAGGTAGTGCTCTACGTCAAGGGCAGCCACGCAACCGGAGCCGGAAGCCGTGATGGCCTGGCGGTACGTGGGGTCAATGACATCGCCAGCGGCGAAGACACCCTTGATGTTCGTCCGGGAGCTACGGTCTTCTACGGCGATGGTTCCCTCGGGGGTCAGATCAATCTTGCCCTTGATGAGTTCCGTGCGGGGGTCGTTGCCGATGGCCACGAAAACGCCGGTTACAGCGAGTTCGGACTCGGTGCCGTCCACCAGGTTCTTGAGTTTCAAGCCAGTGACCTTGTCGTCACCGAGAACATCCTCAACGGCGGTGTTCCAAACGAAGCTGATCTTCTCGTGGGCCTGGGCACGGTCACCCATGATCTTGGAAGCCTTGAGGGTATCGCGGCGATGGACAACCGTGACGGACTTTGCAAACTTGGTGAGGAACAGTGCTTCCTCCATGGCCGAGTCGCCACCACCGATAACGGCAATGTCCTGATCTTTGAAGAAGAAACCGTCGCAGGTTGCACACCAGCTAACACCATGGCCGGAGAGGCGCTTTTCGTTAGCCAGCCCGAGCTCGCGGTATGCCGAACCAGTGGACAGAATGATGGCCTTCGCCTGGAAGGTCTCGCCGGTTCCGATGGTCACAGTCTTGATGTCGCCGTCGAGGTCCAACTCGGTGACGTCCTCGAACTGGATTTCGGTGCCGAAGCGTGCGGCCTGCTTTTCGAAGTTCTCCATCAGGTCCGGGCCCATGATGCCCTCCGGGAAACCCGGGTAGTTTTCCACGTCCGTGGTGTTCATCAATTCGCCACCGGCAGTGACGGAGCCGGCAATGAGCAGAGGCTTCATGTTGGCGCGGGCGGTGTAAACGGCGGCGGTGTAGCCGGCAGGGCCTGAACCTACAATGATGACGTCACGCACCTGCGATGCGCTGTTTTCTGCAATGCTCACGTGGCGTGAACCTCTTCCTTAGTCGATGCTGCGGCTTTCGGGGCAGCCATCTGACTCAACCCCTGTTGCTTTCCAAATATTCCGTTGGAGTTGGGGGCCCTAAAGCCACCACCATTCAGGGTACCGTCTGCGGCCATCCCGAATCTAAGTGGTGACGCCAATGTAGATAGCAGTAGAGGCCGTTCTGACGAGTCAAAACGGCCTCTACTGCTACCTAGTTGGGTTTGCTTACTGGACTGTGACCTCGGCCAGACGCAGTCCGAATCCAAATCGGGTTTTCGGTGCAGCCAGCTTCGGGAGGTCGCTGATGACTACGATGACGTACTGGGTCTGCGTAGGTGCTGCAAGCGGCATGGTCAGTTCCGGGGACGTGAAGCTGTTGGTGCCGACCAGTTTTGCGCCGTCCATCGCAGGACGATCGTTGGTGTAGACGCTGATGCTACCGCCAGAGCCACCCAGCTGGTTCAGCACTACCGACTTGACCTCGGTGGGTTCCTTGAGCTTAACCACAAGGGGCATGTCTTCGAAGAGCCCACCCCAATTTGCCGAGGCAAATTCCATGTCCGACCAGTAGCTGGCAGCGTTGCCGTCAAAGGCCCTGGCAAGATCCTTGTCATAGGTGGCGGCGAACGGGAAGTCGCCGAGGCGCGTGATGCCTTCGATTTCCGGCGGTGTGACAGGGGCCGGAGCTTCAGTAGGCGCAGGCTCCTCGGTTTCCGCGGCAGAAGATTGAGGGGCAGGCGTGCTTTGCGTCGCGGCAGGTGCGCCACTGGGCAGGAGGCTGCCGAGATTGGTCACCGCAAGGACGAGACCGACCACCAAGACGGCGGCGAGCAGGCCGCCTACCAGCCACCGCAGGGAACGCGGTTCCTTCTCAGGAGCCTCGTCTTCGTAAACGTCCTCATCCGCGTAATCGTCCGTAACAGCCGACGACGCCGGGAAGCTGCTTGCCGCGCGCTCGTACCCGGAGTCGGTGCCACGGTTTGCTATACCCGAACCACCAGCAGCTGCACCGGCGCCTGAACCACTAAAGCCGTAATCCTCTTCGGACCACAGGGAAACCTTTGGCTCCGCAGCAGACTCGCGGCTATCAGGCTCACGGCTGGCTGGCTGCGACGAGACGGGCGAGGTCGAAACGGGCTGCGATGAAACGGCCTGGGTAGGCGGCTGCGATGCAGCCGCAGGTGAAGCTCCGCCCGCACTACCGGAAGAACCAGCGCCAGCAGATCCAGCGTCGCCAGCGCCAGCAAAACCAGGAGTGCCGGCGTCGTTGTTTTTGGATCCCGCGTGCTTCAGCGCTGCAGCGGCAGCAACTCCTGCTGCACCGGCGCCGGCAGCGGCCGCAGCCAGCTTGCCCGCGATTCCACTCTTGGGAGACGAAGGGCTGGACGAGGGCATGGGCGGTACATGCGGCGCTGTGCGTGCAGGCGCAGCGGGCTCAGGCTCACCGTCAGACTCGGAAGGGATGGGGTAGCCATTTTCGTCGTACTGAATGTACTCGGCGTCGTGCTCGTCATCCTCGTACAGGCCGTCGTACGTCTCAGGCTCGTAGGTGCGCGGCCGGCCGAAGATCTCGCTTCCGAGCGTCTCCGTGAAGAAAGGCTCGATGTACGGCGGGTTGGTAGCGACCACGAGGTCCAGCAGATCGGGGGCGGTGCTGTGGTTGGTGATCAGGTAAGTGGTGTTTTCACTGATCCCCAAGTCCAGGATCTGAACGTGGCCCGGCCTCTCCCCAGTGGCCACTTCCCGAGCGCTCTGGGCCACCTGTTCGGCATTTCCGGGACCGGCAACAAGGATGCTCACGGGACGGTTGAGGACCTGGTCCACGCCGTCGAGCACCTGATCTTGGTCATGCGAGGTCAATACATTGGCCGTGACCTTGTAGCGGCCGCCAAGTACTGATCCGACGTCGATCGGGTGGGACACGTGTTCCTCCTAGGCTGTCCGGGAGCTGCGGTCCTGCACATGGCTCCCCCGGCGAGCCGGTTGAGCCGCTTTTGCAACTACCTATATTCGTTTCTAGCCTAGCGGATTGAGGCCCGCCGCCCATGTTGGCGCCACCGGCTTACTTCCTGTGGTTGTCCTTAGCGGGGAAGTACGGATTCTGCCCGACGTCACCCTGGTAGGTGCGCCGACCCGGCAAGGGGACCTGCGGACGGAACTTGCCGCCGCGGGCCGTGCTGGGCGCGTCTTCCTCCGGTAGGTAGGTCTTGGGTGCGTCAGGTGAGTCTTCCGTGGCAGGCTCCTGGGTCCGCTGAGGAGCCAGTGCCGGCCCGGCCCTGAAGGACGCGGCGTCGAACTCGCCGGAGATGCGCGGAATCAAACCGGTATCGTCCGAGACAGTGGCGCGTGCCGCCGTCGCCGGTTCAGGTGCTGCGCCGGTAACCGGTGCTGGTACGCCCCGACCCAGGCGACCCATCAACGGACGAAGGAGGTCGCGGAGTTCGGTGACGTGGAAGACGCGCAGGAGGACCAGGTAGGCGAGCAACATGACCGGTCCGACGACGACGACCGTCACCAAGGCGGCCGGGCGGCTGCTCCATGCGAAACCATCAGCACGGTAGCTACCCAAAAGCCACAAGGCCCCAGCCCCGGCAAGTGCAGATCCCAAGCCCGCGTAGCCCATGCGAATGTACGAATTGGCGATACGTGGACCGTCGAGGTGGCCCAGCAAGCGGCGCAGGAACACGACGCTGATCACGACGGAGAGGATGTTGCCCAGCGTGTAAAGGATGGCGATCGCGTAGATGATCTGGCCGACGGGAAGGAACTGGATGAAGAACGCGCCCACCACGTAGATCACAGCCAGCCACAATTGGACGTACAGGGGCGTACGGGCGTCCTCGTTGGCATAGAACACGCGGGACATCATGAAGTTCGCGCTCAGGAACGGTGTGCTGAGGGCAAGGATGGTGAGCGTCTGGGCCAGCATGACGCCGTCCTGCGGTTCGCCTCCGGAGAAGAACATGCCCAGAGGACCGGCCAAGGCAAACAACGCCAAGGCACCGAACACGGTAGCAACGGCCATGGTGCGGAGGCCGTGGGAAAGGGCGTCGCGCAGTTCGTCTTTGTTGCCATCCTGCGACGCGCGTGTCATGCGATTAAAGAGGACTGTCGCCAAGGACAAAGCGATGATCGAGTGCGGCAGCAGGTAAAGCTGGCTCGCGACCTCAAGGACCGCGTTACCGGGCAGGACGGCAGCAGCAGCCGTGTCCCCTGCGTTGTCCAGCCGGAGACGTTCGGCGCCGGGAATGGTGGCGACCCTCATAACGTACAGGAACGCCAATTGTCCGACGGCGGCAGTGGCCAAGGTCCAAATGCTCAGTTTGGCTGCCTGTCCCAGTCCAACGCCGCGCCAGCCGAAACGAGGCCGAAGCCCAAGGCGCAAACGGAAGACGGGAATCAGCAGGATGGCAGTCTGAGCCACCACACCGAAGGTAGAGAAACCGGCAATCAGGAGCGTCTGGGTAGGCCCCCAGTTGTCCAAAGTATGGGGGTTGTAGACGTTCTCGCCCAGAATCCAGATGAACATCCCCAGGCCGGAGATAGCCACCAGGTTGTTGAGGATGGGGGCCCACATGGCGGGGCCGAAAGCTCCGTGGGCGTTCAGCACCTGCGTGAGGAGAGCGTAGAGACCGTAGAAGAAGATCTGAGGCAGGCACCAGAAAGCGAAGGTGACTGCCAAGGCTTTTTGTTGCTCGGAGTAGCCCTGGGTGGTGAGGTCGATGACCAAGGGGGCCGCGAGTGTCACCAGCGCCGTCAGCGCCAGCAGCACCAGGACTGCCAGTGTCAGCAGGCGGCTGATGTAGTCCGCGCCGCGGTCAGGGGCCTTGCTGGCCTTGATGATCTGAGGGACCAGGACGGCGTTGAACACGCCGCCGGCCACCAGCAGGAAGATCAGGTTCGGCAGGTTGTTCGCGTTGATGAACGTGTCATTGATCGTGGAGCCCAGGCCGAGGGCGGCACCGAGCATCCACGTTTTGGCGAAGCCAAGGAACCGGGAAACCAGCGTCCCTGCTGCCATGATGGCGCTGGAACGTGCTTCTCCGGATTGAACGGACTGGGTTGTTTTGGCTTCAGACATCGCCTTTATCGTCCCATGTACCCGGGTCAGAGGTGTTCGGGCAGCACTTCCCGTGCCAAATCGGCGATGCGGCGTTCATTCGGGAAGGACAATTTTCGTGCCAACTCCTGGATGGGGACCCATGCGGCGTCAACAGCCTCCTGGTCCGGATCATTCTCGATGGTCAGTTCGCCGCCCGTTGCCCGGAGCAGAAAATGATGCACGGTCTTGTGGACACGGTGGCCGCTCACGGTGAACCAGTAGTCGATGCTGCCGAGGGGCGCCAGGATGATGCCTTCGATGCCGGTTTCCTCGGCGATCTCCCGGACAGCGGCTTCCTCGTTGTTCTCGCGACCTTCCGGATGGCCCTTCGGTAGGCACCATTCCAGCCGGCCACCCCTATTAAGGCGGGCGATAATCGCGACCCGGAGTTCGCCGTCGGACGTGTCTACTACAACGCCGCCTGCCGACACTTCCTCCACGGTGGGAAGCGATGCCTGCACCGGGTGCTGCTGGGCAGGCGCGACGTGCGCGCCGATTGCCGACGGCAACGGTGCGTTTGTCCTCCTGCCAGGAGCGCTCGGGATCGGGTTGGCCATGAGGTCCACTCTAACGACTCTTGCCCTCGAGTGATGACCGGGACATGGCCACAAGATGGACTGCGGGAGACGGCCTGGCGACGCATGCCTGATTTCGCATGGAACAGTGGCCCAATGCTGAGCAAAAATCTGCCAAGCTTAAGGGACTATGGCGCACGTATTGGACAGCTCTTCAGTTAACTTCACCATCGATCCGGTGGTGCTCGACCTCGGGCAGCGCTTTGTCGATGCCGGCTTCGAGCTGTCCTTGGTGGGTGGACCCGTACGCGATCTCTTCTTGGGGAGGACATCCCCGGACCTCGACTTCACCACTGACGCCACGCCGGACCAGACCATCTCCGTCATCAAAAAGTGGGCAGACAACTTCTGGGAAATCGGGCGCGCCTTCGGCACCATCGGTATGAAGAAGAATGGCTTCCAGATCGAAATCACCACGTATCGTGCGGAGGCTTACGACCCCGATTCGCGAAAGCCTGTTGTGGCGTTCGGCAGCTCCCTGACCGACGACCTGTTGCGCCGCGACTTCACTATCAACGCCATGGCGCTGCGGCTGCCAAGCCTGGAACTCGTGGATCCGTTCGGCGGCGTCCGCGATCTCCATGCGTCGGAGCTCGCCACCCCAGGCGCCCCGGAGGCCTCTTTCTCCGACGATCCCCTGCGCATGATGCGCGCGGCCCGGTTCGCTTCCCAGCTGGGCGTGTCGGTTCACGACGACGTGCGGCTCGCCATGTCGCAGATGGCCGACCGCATCAAGATTATTTCCGCCGAGCGGGTCCGGGAAGAGCTGGTGAAGCTCATTAACGGAGCGCATCCGCGGGTAGGTATCGACCTCCTTGTGGACACGGGGCTCGCTGAGTTCGTGCTCCCTGAGGTTTCCGCCCTGCGCCTTGAAGCCGATGAACACCACCGGCACAAGGACGTGTACCAGCACTCGCTGCAGGTCCTTGAGCAGGCTGCCGCATTGGAAACAGGTCCTGACGGCCCCGTGCCCGGCCCTGATTTCGTGCTGCGGTTTGCGGCATTGATGCACGACGTCGGCAAGCCGGCTACGCGCCGCTTTGAACCGGGCGGTGCGGTGAGCTTCCGCCATCACGACGTTGTGGGTTCGAAGCTGACAGCCAAGCGGATGAAGGCGTTGCGTTTCGACAATGAGTCCATCAAAGCTGTGTCCCGCCTGGTCGAACTGCACATGCGTTTCTACGGTTACGGCGATGCCGGCTGGAGCGATTCCGCTGTACGTCGCTACGTCACCGATGCAGGTCCCCTCCTGGAACGCCTGCACCGGCTCACGCGATCCGACGTCACTACGCGTAACCAGCGCAAGGCCGACCGTTTGTCCTTCGCCTACGATGACCTGGAGCATCGCATTGCGGCGCTTATGGAACAGGAATCGCTGGCGGCCGTTCGGCCTGACCTTGATGGAGCGCAGATCATGGCGCTTTTGGGACTCAAGCCCGGCCCCGTGGTGGGGCGGGCTTACAAGTTCCTTCTAGAGGAGCGGATGGAACATGGACCACTTTCCCCCGAGGAAGCCGAGCGGAAACTCTTGGCATGGTGGGAAGCGCAACCCGAGTCCGCCGTCGTCGAGCCTTCGACCGAAACTGAGGAGTCCTAATTGAACGCTGCCATTTCCCCGCGTCCACAACTCTGGATCCTTCGACATGGCGAGACAGAATGGTCCAAGAGCGGTCAGTACACCGGCCTGACGGACCTTCCCCTCACTGTTGAGGGTGAGCAGCAGGCTGTTGAAGCCCGCAAGGTCCTTGAAGGCATCGACTTCGACCTCGTCCTGACGTCACCACTCCGCCGCGCCCGACGAACGGCAGAACTCGCGGGCTATCCGGAGGCCGTGCATGAGCCGCTTGCTGTCGAATGGAACTACGGCGACTACGAAGGCATCAGTTCTGACCTGATCCGCAAGGACAACCCGGACTACCTCATCTGGACCGATGGCGTGCCCAACGGGGAAACACTGGATGAAGTTGCTGCCCGGGCCGACAAGATCATTGGACGCGTCCTGGAATCCGGAATGGACAACGTCCTGATAGTGGCCCACGGACATTTCTCCCGGATCCTCACTGCCCGTTGGCTGGAAATGGATGCCCGAGAAGGCCGGCACTTCATTCTGGGAACGGCTAAGGTCTGCACTTTGGGTTGGGATAAGCGGACGCCTGCAATTGTGCGTTGGGGACTCTAAAACACGAATTTAGAAAAACTTTTGGTGAAATAGCTAATTTCGCTGGTCAAACTCCTTCTTCATGGGGTAGCTTATATCTTGTTCCCAGAGCGACCCGCCGGGAACAAGGCGCGCATTCTCCGGTTCAGTCAGCCGGGACAATGCCACAGCAGGCTGCTTATCAGCCAGAAAAGGAGGTTGGGAAAAATGATTACTTTGACTAGCGGACGGAAGTTGACCGTCACTGCTACCCCGGCCTCTGCTGATGATCGACGCCATTTTTGCTCTCTGACCCACTCCTGAACTACCGGACCGGCTTGTTGCCGGCGGTGTTCTTAATGGCCTTCCTTTCTCTGGACGGCTGAGTAGTCAGTTGTAGGCGCGGACCCACGCAGCATGCCGCGGGTGCGCAGTTTCCCCATAGTTCGGAACCAGCTTCTTGTTGGGTCGACTGCCGGAAGCACGCGCTATTGCAACGACGAACCCTCTAGGTTCTGTCCGCAATCCCATTATTAACCTCGGTTATTTATGCCTATTTGCGCCTTGATTTCATTCGAATTCATAAGGTTCTAATTGTTGTGCCTAAATTCCGATTGTTTCTTTTACGAAAGGAGGTGAACCATGCGAAAACGCCCCGAAGACATGCGCTTCTACAAGAGCACCGATGCCCCCAAGGACCGCACCCTGTTCAACGGCCAACTGCTGGACCAGCGCCGTGAAGACGTCTACGTTGTCCTGCACCAGATGGGACTCATCCGCTGATTCCCTTCAGCTGCGCCCGAAGGAGTTCAGATGCCACACATTAATGCTGAACCTCAAGGAGCCCACGCGGCTACGCGTGGGCTCCTCCCCTTTAACCAGGTGAACCTCCAACCCCGTGAACCTCGCAGGACTGTAAGCTCGATCGCATGCAGGAGACGAAGCCTCACCGGCCACTAAAACGTGCCCGCTTTGTGGTTCCAAGCCGCAGCGATGCCCTGCTTCGTAACTTCACGGAACTAGTGGGCGGCCCCCTGGGCAAACACACCTCGCCCGGGAAGATTTCGCCTGGTCCGTTCACTGTGGAACGGGTCCTGATCATCCTCACTGTTGTGGCTGCCCTGCTCGCCGTACTCGCAAAGGATTACTGCCGCGTCCGTGGCTGGGAGACTCCCGGCCAGTTCTATGCAACCTGCTATTCAGACTTCCCCGAGCTCTTCCGAAACCGCGGTCTCGGCGAAGGGATATTGCCCTTCTTCACCCAAGGCAGCCTGTTCGAGTATCCAGTGCTCATGGGCATCATCGCCGGCCTGACAGCTTTTCTGGTGCCCGGCCAAGGCATGGGAAACGAACGTATCCTGGGCTACTTCGACGTCAACGCAACATTGATAGTCGCTGTTTGGATCGTTACCGTCCTCCTGACTGCAAGAATCAACAGGCGCCGCCCTTGGGACGCCGCCATGGTGGCCGTAGCCCCCGGGATCATTCTGGCCGGATTCATCAACTGGGACATGTGGGCTGTGGGGCTGCTGGCCTTGGGGATGTACTTGTTCTCCCGGGACAAACTGATCCTGTCTGGCGTGGTTATCGGTCTGGGAGCCGCCACAAAGCTGTACCCGGTCCTCATCCTCGGTGCCGTGCTGGTACTGAGCCTAAGAACCGGCAAGCTACGCGCCTTCTTCATCACCGCTGGTGCGGCCGTAGCATCCTGGTTGGCGGTGAATTTGCCCATCGCAGCGATTAACCCTTCGGGCTGGCGATACTTCTTTGAATTCAGCCAGGATCGCCCTGCCGGATACAGCTCACCTTGGTTTGCGTACAACCTGGTAGCGGACAGGATTCGATGGGCGCAGTTGGATGGCGCAACCATCAATACGCTGGCACTGTGTCTGTTCGTCCTGGCGTGCGCACTTATTGGTGCTTTGGCGTTGTGGGCCCCGCGCCGGCCCCGTTTGGCCCAACTGGTCTTCCTCATTGTGGCGGCGTTCATCCTGACCAATAAGGTCTACTCGCCCCAGTTCGTCATCTGGCTCATCCCACTCCTTGCCTTGGCTCGGCCCCGTTGGCGTGACTTCCTTATCTGGCAAGCTGCCGAGGGGCTGCACTGGGCCGCCATCTGGATGTACCTGGGCCAAACGACCAGTGGCGGTTCCGTCCAGCACAACATCGACATGTCCTACTACGTGCTGGCCGTAGGGCTGCACATGGTTGCGACGACCTATCTCATGGTGCGGGTGGTCATTGATATTTGGGATCCTGCCCAGGATCCCCTCCGCGCGTATGGCGAGGATGATCCCCATGGTGGACCATTCGACGGCGCCCCGGACTGGCTACGGCTCGACGTTTTTCGACCCTCCCGCTCAGTGCTGCCGTGGCGTCCCCGGGCTACGGTGGAGACTACGGATCCCAAAGCACCCCAGCATATGGAGGTAAACAGCGATGGTTGATGTCGCCGTCGTCGGCGCGGGCCCCAACGGTCTGGCCGCCGCAGTTGTTATGGCCCGCGCAGGCCTAAGTGTCGATCTATACGAGGCAGCCGATGCGATCGGTGGTGGGTCCCGGACCAGCGAATTGATCGAACCCGGCCACCTTTACGACGTCTGTTCCGCAGTACACCCGATGGCTGTGGCGTCGCCCTTCTTCCGCGCTTTCGAGCTGTCAGAGCGCGTGGATCTGCGGGTGCCGGAGGTCCAGCACGGCACGCCCTTGGACGTGGGAGGTGCGGCCTTGGCCTACCAATCCCTGGATCGCACTGTGCAGGAGCTGGGCGTCGATGGTCCCGCCTACCGCCGGCTGCTGGAACCCTTGTTGGAGCGGGTGGACGGCGTGGTGGACTTTACGTCCAATCAGCTCCTGCGGATTCCGAAGGATCCGTTAGCGGCAGTCAGATTCGGGCTGGCAACCCTGGATCAGGGGACCCCGCTCTGGATGCGCCGATTCCGCGAAGAAGCTGCCCCTGCGCTGCTGACGGGCGTGATGTCACACGCCCTTGGCTCGCAGCCTTCCCTTAGTTCAACGGGAGCCGGGCTGTTGCTCAGCATTCTGGCGCACGCGGGCGGTTGGGTGATACCTGTTGGTGGCTCGATGTCCATTGCCCGGGCCATGGCTGACGATCTCACTGCTCATGGCGGCACCATCCATGTGGGCGAACGCGTGAATTCGCTGGATCAGGTCCGTCCAGCGAAGGCCATCTTGTTGGATGTTGCCCCGCCAACTCTGGCGCGCTTGGGTAGCTCGGAAATTCCCGACCGTTACCGTCGTGCACTTGAAGCATTCCGCTTCGGGAATGCAGCGTGCAAGGTGGACTTCATTCTGTCCGGTCCTGTTCCTTGGCGTGATTCCGCATTGGCGAAGGCAGGCACTGTCCACGTTGGCGGTTCACGGCGGGCAATGGCAGAGTCCGAGAACCTGGTGGACATGGGCAAACATCCAACGGAACCGTATGTCTTGGTGTCCCAGCCATCCGTAGTGGATTCGACGCGGGCTCCGGAAGGCAGGCACGTTTTGTGGTCTTACTGCCATGTCCCTGCGAATTCGACCGCGGACATGGCCGAAGCTGTAACAGCACGTATTGAGCGTTACGCGCCTGGCTTCCGAGACGTTGTGGTGGCATCAAAGACCACGACGGCGGCGGAACTGTCCGCGTACAACGAGAATTACGTGGGTGGAGACTTCAGCGCAGGTCTGCTGGATCTGCGCGGTCTGGTGCAACGGCCGGTTGTGTCCATTGTGCCGTGGCGAACGCCTATGGAGGGCGTGTACCTGTGCTCATCCTCAACGCCACCTGGTCCCGGAGTTACGGGAATGCCCGGGTACCACGCGGCAAGATATGCCCTCAAGGACATATTCAAGATGCGGGTACCCGGGCTGGGTGTTGGGCTTTAGAACGTTTAGTTGGCTGCGGTGAAACGGGCGCGGCGGTGAGCCGGGCTCTCGATCTCGTCCAGCATGGCTACTGCGTAGTCCTGAGTGGAGATGCTGTTGCCGGCCGGTGAATCCTTGGCGACGGTGTATTCACCCGTGCGCTCACCCGGCTGGATGACGGGAGCGGGAGCAAGGACCGTCCAATCGATGGTCTCCGGCGTCTGCTTCACAGCTTCGAAGGCCTTGGCAGCGGTAGTGGCCTCAGCTTTGTATGCCTCGGGGAAGTCAGGGGAATCGAGCAGGCGGACGCCGTCGATCTCCAGAGTGCCGGCGCCGCCGACGATCATGAGGCGGGTACCCTCCGCATTGCTGTAAGCGGAAACCATCGCGTCGAGCCACTCGCTGTGCTCGCCGCCGGTGCGGCTGGGCCCCGTAGCCAGCACGACGACGTCGTGATTCTGCGCGATGGAGGCGAACGCCTGGGCGTCAGCGAGATCGGCAGCCTGGGCAGCGGCTCCGGGAACCTCTGCGCCCTTGCGGGAGATAGCGGTGACTTCATGGCCCCGGGTAACGGACTCGTTGACGATCTGGCTGCCGACCATGCCGGTCGCGCCGTAGACTGCGATTTTCATAGCTCTCCTTGAGGTTGGTATCCTGACAACAACCCCAAAGGTATCCACCGGATACTGATAGCTTCAAAGGAACCTAGTTACCTCTTGGATACTAATGATCTTCCCGGAAACATCCTGAACCCCAACTGTCCTTCGCGAGTGGTCTTCCAGCGCATAGGCGATAAATGGGCTTCGTTGGTGATTCAAGTGCTCGGTGACGGGCCGGTCCGCTTTTCGGAGCTGCGCAAAATGGTTAACGTAGTTACTCCCAAGGTCCTGACGCAAACCCTGCGCGCCCTGGAACGCGACGGACTGATTACGCGGACCGTTTACGCGCAGGTACCGCCACGCGTGGAGTACGGGCTGACGGCTCTGGGTGAGTCCCTGCTGCAGCCGCTCATCCTGCTGCGCCACTGGGCCGAGAGCCACGTTCCCACCATCCTCGAAGCGCGTGACGCCTACGACGAAGCGCAGGACCAAGCCCTCCTCGGCTCCCCCAAGTAGGTCGCAGTTCAGGTCGTTCTGAACGCTGAGAACGACCTGAAGTGCTACCTAGTTGGGCTGCGCCGACGGGACGAGCGCGCGGCTGACTCGTCCGTCACGCATAGTTGCGACGGCGTCGGTGAGGGGCAGGAACTCGGTGTCGTGAGTGACCATGACGGTCGCCGTCTGGAAGTCGTTCGTGACCTGCCGCAGCAGCCGGACGATGGACCCGCTGCGTTCGTGGTCGAGCGCGGCCGTTGGTTCATCGACGAGAAGAACAGTCGGGCTTCCCATGAGGGCCCGCGCAATGTTCACCCTTTGACGTTGGCCCCCGGACAACTGGTGTGGCCTCTTGTGTGCCGCCCCGGACAGCCCGACGACGTTCAGTAGTTCCGCCGCCTTCTCCCGCTCGGTGCGCACCGGCTTCCCCCGCAGATGTCCGCGGATCAGCAACTGCTCGACGGCGGTCAGGGACGGAAGCAGGTTGGGTTGCTGGAAGATGATGCCCACCTTGTCCCGACGGAGGGCTGTGCGTTCGGCCGCGGAAAGGGCGGACACGTCCTGTCCGTCGATGATGACCAGCCCCGCCGTAGGTGCAACGAGAGTCGCGGCGACGGCCAGCAGTGAGGACTTACCGGATCCCGAAGGACCCACAAGGGAGAGGAATTCACCCTTGCGAACGTTGAGGTTGACGGCGTCCAGTGCCATAAGGGTGGAGCTGCCGTCAGGGTATTCGAGGGAGACGTTGTTAAGGTTCAGTGCGCTATTCACGATGTATGCCTTTCAGGGAATCTTAATTGCCGCCGAGGGCAAGCAGTGGGTCGACCTTGGTGACATTTCTGACTGCCAGGACAGCCCCTGCCAGGCCGAGGAGGACGATCCCTGCAATGGGAACCAGCGTGGTCATAGGTGTGATCAGGAAGGGTGCTGCTTGAGCTGCGAAGAGTCCGCCCCCAAAACCAATCAGGCCGCCGACGCCGGCGCCGATCAGCAAGACCACGGCTGCTTGGGCAAGAGCATCCCGCAGAACATAGCCAGACGAAGCTCCCAAGGCTTTGAGTACGGCGATGTCACGTGTGCGTTGCACCGTCCACACGGTCAGGAATGCGACGATCACCAAGGCTGAGATCCCGTAAAGAAATGCCTGCATGAGCATGAGCGATCCGTTTTCGCTCTTATACGAGGCCAAGGCTTGGAAGGAGCTCACGGGATCCATGCTGACAGTGCCGGCCGCCGTGTTGGCGGCGTCGAGGTTCACGGAAGATCCGCCGTCGAAAGTTACGGCAATAACAGTTGCTGTGCCGGGTGCACCACGTGCGATGGTCCGCCAAGTGTCGAGCGTCGTCCAGACCACGCCAGTGTGGGAGTACCACTGGTCCTCCACAACCTCGGCCACGGTGAGATCCGTCCCACCCAGCCTGAGTCGGCTACCAGCCTCCACGGAAAGATCCTTGGCCAGTGTTTCGCCAATCACCACCGCCCCGTCCTCCACTACTGCCGGCGCCACTGCCCCGCCAAAGACGGCGATGTTCGCTGTACCGCTCGGTGCGCCACCCGCCCCTGGTGACTGGACACGCGTTTGGCTGATTCCCAGTCCCTGCGCCGAAGTAACGCCTGGCTGTTCCCTCCAAGCCTCCAGCTGCGCGGAGGAAACTTCCGATTCCGTGTAGGACGCCTTGGGCTCGCCGCCGGCAGATGCGCCGAAGACAATCTGCTGAACGGGCAGGGCACCAATGGCCGACGTCGATTGGTTGCCCAAGCCCGCCGTCAGCCCGGAAAGCATGACGAGCAATAAGGTGATCAGGGCGACGACGCTGGTCATGAGCGCAAAACGGCCCTTGGCGAAACGGATGTCGCGGATGGCAAGAAACATCGGATTCCTTCGACTCAATGCGGGCTTGGTCCCGTCCATATCAACTCTTCCGGCGATGCGTCGAAGGGACATCGGGAGCCGGATGGATTGACCGGCATCGAGGGGCTGAGCTGACGATCAACCGAATGGTTGATCCAGGCCCCGCCATGAAGGATCCGGGCCGGTTTGCTGATTGTCGGGGGATACGCTGGAAAGCATGCAGTCTCCCTCTGGCGCCGCCACAATACTCCGCGCGCTGCGCGTAAGCCTGCACGTCGGTTTCGCTGTTCTGTTGCTTGTGGCCGTTGTCCGTTTGCTGACGGGAATGGGAACCAGTGGGGCGCCATCGGCTCTGGCTTTGGCCGCGGGCCTGGGGCTTTCGGTCCTGCTGGCGCTGGTGTACCTCAGTGGGACGCTCCTGGAAAAGCGTCATGCAAGCGACCTGACACGCTTCAATCCCACGCCTTACGCACGTTGGTGGCTGGGCGCGGTGATGCTCGTATGGCTGCTGCTCCTCCTGGTCAGCAGCGACTTTGCGTGGGTGGCCTTCCCTCTGTTTTTCCTGCAGCTGCACCTTCTGCCTCGGCGTTTGGCGCTCCCCGCGATTGCGGTGAGCACGGCCCTTCTGGTGGGCACTTTGTGGTTCCACAGCCGGGGAGCATCCGACGGCGGCCTGCAGCTGGCGATGATCCTGGGACCGGTCTTCGGGGCCGTCTTCGCGGTGGTCACCGGGTTGGCGTACCGTGCCCTGTTCCTCGAAGCCGAGAACCAGCGCACTGTCGCTGAAGAGCTACGCAGAACACGGGCAGAACTCGCCCGAACCCAGCACGACGCCGGCATGCTGGGTGAACGTGAACGGCTCGCCCGGGAAATCCACGACACCCTGGCCCAGGGCTTCTCCAGCATCATCTTGATGGGAAGGTCCGCGGAGAAAGCCTTGGATGACGGTGACGCGACTGCTGCGAAGGAGCGGTTGCGGACGGTGCAGGACACAGCGTCGGCCAATTTGGCTGAAGCGCGCAGCTTCGTTCGGGGACTGCGTTCGCCGGATCTTGCCGAGTCAGGACTCGTGGACACGCTCCGCCGACTCTGTGGGAAAACGGAAACCGAGGCTGCTGCCCGTGGGTCCGCGTTGCGCTGTCGGTTTGAGCTGGTGGGTACGCCTGTGGAACTGCCGAACACGTACCAGACAACCCTGCTTCGGGCCGCACAGGCTTCCCTCGCGAACGTATGGGCGCACGCCCACGCACGCGCCGCCGTCGTGACCCTGTCCTTCCTCGGCGAGGAGGTGACCCTTGACGTTTTCGACGACGGCGTCGGTTTCGAACCGTCGACGACGGTGGGTCCAGCGCGTGGTGACGGGACCGGCGTCGGACTTCAGAGCTTGCGCGAACGGCTGGCTGCGCTGGACGGCCGCTTGGAGATCGAGTCGGCACCCGGTGAAAGCACAGTGGTTGCGATTCGCGTGCCGCTGCCGGCGGATCAAGGTGCTGCGTGAGTGATATCCGTGTTTTGCTAGTGGACGACCACCCGGTGGTTCGGGCGGGGCTGCGGGCAATGCTCGCCGACTTTCCGGGTGTCACAGTGGTGGCTGAAGCCGCGAATGGTGACGCTGCCCTGATGGAACTCAGCAGGCTGCACACCCTTGGCGAGCCCGTGGACCTGGTGCTCATGGATCTGCAAATGGGCAGCGGCATGGACGGCGTGACTGCTACGGAAAAGATCAAGGCAGGCGGGGCCGGGACTCCCCCGCCACCCGTTCTGATTTTGACGACTTACGACACCGACGCCGACATCCTCGCCGCAGTGGAGGCCGGCGCCAGCGGCTACATGTTGAAGGACGCCCCACCGGATCAGATCCGCCAGGCAGTGTTGTCCGCAGCTGCCGGGCAGACCGCGCTGGCACCCGAAGTTGCGGCGCGGCTCATGGGCCGCATCCGGAACCCTTCGCCGGCGTTGAGCTCCCGGGAAGTCCAGCTGTTGGAGCTCTTGGCGACGGGTATGAGTAACCGTGCCATTGCCAAGCAACTCTTTATTTCCGAGGCCACGGTGAAGACGCATTTGGTGCACATCTACTCGAAGCTTGGCGTCGACAACCGAACCGCTGCCATTGCCGTAGCGACGCAGCGCAGGATCATCCGCGGGCGCTAACTCTCACCCAACTGGGTCGCAGTTCAGGTCGTTCTCAGGGCTCAAAACGAC
>NZ_JAPSHI010000068.1:0-2738 GCF_031180005.1 Paenarthrobacter sp.
TCCAGGTTCGGGGTGGTCGCCGCCAGGTGAACCATCGCTGCCAAGCTGATCCCCAGGTGGGAGTTCGAGTGCATGGACAGGCCCAGCCCGAACGTTTCCGTGATGCCGGCGAGGGACTGCGAACGGCGAAGGCCGCCCCAAAAGTGATGATCCGACAAAATGACGTCCACGGCACCGGCAGCTACGGAGGCCGGGATATCTGAAAAGCTCACGACGCACATGTTGGTTGCCAGCGGCATAGGCACGGCACGACGCACCTGCGCCATACCTTCTATACCTGGGGTGGGATCCTCCAGGTACTCAAGCACGCCGTCGAGCGCCTTGCCCACCTCGATGGAGGTAGGAACGGACCAGGCTGCGTTCGGATCGAGCCGGAGCGGCATGCCGGGGAATTCCTCCCGTAAAGCATGAATAGCGGCAATCTCCTGATCCGGATGGAAAACTCCGCCTTTGAGCTTCAGGGCGGAAAAGCCGTACTCCCGCACCATCCTCGACGCTTGTTTGACGACTCCTTCGGGGTCCAGCGCGGCTCCCCAGGAATCGTCTTCCTGGCCGGGGTGGCCCGCCCACTTGTAGAAGAGGTATCCGCTGAAAGGAATGGACTCCCTTACGGCGCCGCCAAGCAGGTCACTGACGGGACGGCCCAGGATCTTGCCCTGGACGTCCAAGGCAGCGACGTCAAAGGGAGACAGGACACGGTCGGCGGTCCTGGAGCCTGTCACCATCCCGCTCATGCCATGCCCGCCCTGGATGGTGTCCCCGGCAAGGGCCTGGGCGATCCTGCTTCCCAGCACGTTGATGTTGAAGACGTCTGCGCCGATGATGGCGTCGGCCGCGAGGCGGAGCCGTGCCAGGTGGCCTGCATCGCCATAGGTCTCTCCCAGTCCCGTGATGCCGGCGTCGGTGTGGAGCTGGATAACAGCACGGAGCGCGTAGGGCTCGTGGACGCCGACGGCATTGAGGAGCGGAGGGTCCTTGAAAGCGACGGGCGTGATCGTGACTCCCGTAACCATGACCTGGGAGAGGTTGGAAAGGCTGTGTTGGGGGAGTTCGGTGTGTGCCACGAAATCACTTTCTGTTGGGAAGACGTCGGCTGCTGCGGGACCTGAAGGAATCTTAGGCACTGCCGCTCATGCCCGTCCAAGTCCGTTTTGGACATGCAAAATGCTTTGAAGGTATCGAAACTAGCCGAGCAGCCCGCCGAGCCCGCGGACAATCTGCAGGGTGATATCTGAGGTGGACCGGAGCGCCGCCACTATTTCTTTCTCATAGGCAGGCGTCAGCCGCTCCACGGGCACGGAGCAGCTGAGCGCATCAATCACATCGGCCCGGATAGGCACAGGGATGCCAAAGCAGCGCAGCCCGGGAGTATTTTCCTCGTCGTCGATGGAGTAGCCCCGCTTACGGGTGGCTTCAAGGTCCTTCCGCAGCGCGTCACGGGACGTCAGTGTCGCCGGCGTAAGCGCGGCCAGGGTAGGCGGCAGATGCAGTTCGAGTTCCTCGTCGCTGAACTGGGCCAGGACGGCTTTGCCCAGTGAGGTCGAGTAGGCGGGAAGGCGGCGTCCCACCCGGTTCTGGGCCCTGGCGTACGACGATGACTGGTGGGTGGCCAGGTAAACCATGTCGGTGTGGTCCAGGCGTCCGTAATGGACCGTCTCATCCAGCTGCCGGCTGACTTGTTCCACGTGCGGCTGCACCACACGCAGCAACGGGTCGGTATCCAGGTAGGTGGTTCCTGCCAGCAACGCCCGGATGCCGATGCTGTACAGGGACCGCGTGGAGTCGCTTCGCACCCAGCCAAGGTCAGTCAGTGTCCGGAGAAGTGCATAGGTGCTGCTTCGTGGCGCCTCGAGTGCGTCGCAAAGTTCGCGGACTGTAACCGGCTCGTTGCCCCGCGCTGCCAGCAGTTCGAGCACCTCAACGGTGCGGGCCGCAGATTTAACTCCGCGCACACCACCAGTGGATATATCGGCTGCTGCCGGTTGTTGCTGCTTCATGCAGATCTTCCTTGATCCGGCCCGCGGCCTTGACATTGACGTTCTTCCTAGTCAATTATGAGTTCCATCACGATCTTCTGTCTACATATATAGACAGGCGCTACAGATTCTCGCTTGGCGAGTCGCGGGCCACCCCTCCCCTCGGTAGCAAGACCTAATGAATAACTACACCTGCACGGCCTTCTCCCCGTAGGCCCAAAACAGAGGAAAGCTCAATGATGAACTCCCTGAAGCCCACGCTCTCCACCCTCACTGGCATCGGCATCCTGTCCCTCGTCCTCACCGGCTGCGGTGGAGTCCAGACCGGAACCGGCGGAGCCGGCTCGGGCGGCGAAAGCTTCCCCACCAAGTCCGTCAACCTCACCGCTCCTTCCAGCGCCGGCGGCAGCACCGACCTGATTTCCCGGGCCCTGGCTTCCTCCCTCGAGGAGCCCCTGGGCCAGAGTGTCGTGGTGGAGAACAAGCCCGGCGCCAACACCGCAGTGGGCACCAAAGAGGTCCTGAACTCCAAGGCAGACGGCTACAGCACTGTTCTGGCCGCCGAGTCACTTTTCGCCATCACGCCGCTTTTCGTTGAAGATCCCGACGCCTTGTCCATGGACGACATGACAGTCGTCGCCCCGGTGTCCGAGGAAGAGTACATCCTGGTGGTCAACAAGGACAGCGGCGTTAAGACCCTTGCTGACCTTCTGGCCAAGGACAACATCAAGTACGCCACTTCCGGCGCAGGCACCGGAGGCC
>NZ_JAPSHI010000032.1:0-36780 GCF_031180005.1 Paenarthrobacter sp.
ATTCGAAACCAGCTGAAAACCAGACCACCACACACGGGGGTGCATAATGATCCAGCCATAATTTCAACCAATTGAAAAACAATCGGTATCAACAAACTTGGCACACTATTGAGTTCTCAAACAACAGGTCACTATTCCAAAGCAGTACCACCAGCCTTCACTGGATCGCTCTGGAGCAACTTTTCTAACTTACCGGCTGGATCTCTCAGAGTCAAATCGGCCAGCATGACTTGATTTTTCCTTGCGGTATCTTGTCTGCGGGGCGATCTCCACTCGGGGACCAGCGCGGGTACTAACTATACCCCTACTTCCCCGAGATGGCAAAGCCCGGCAGCGACACGCTCCCTGGGCCAAGCAAAACCCCCGGAAACACGGGCGGAACGTCCTAGCAAGCAGACGGAAGAGGGCCCGGAAGCCAGAGCTTCGGGCCCTCCCCTGTCCTATGAAACTACTCAGCCGGTGTGAACCAGGAAGCCCCAAGCGGGGGAAGCGTGACAGTCAAAGCTGCCGGCTGGCCATCAGTTCCGGGCGTTGAAGCTTTCAAGGCCCCAGCGTTGACAACTCCCGAGCCACCGTACGTTTCAGCGTCGGTGTTCAGAACTTCTGTCCACTCCCCTGCTGCCGGCACACCCAGGATGTAGTCCTTATGCGGACCGCCGGAGAAGTTCACTGCGCAAACCAACGGCTTGCCATCCTGATCCCAACGGATGAAAGTCAGAACGTTGTGATCGGCATCTGCGCCATTGATCCACTGGAAGCCGCCGGCTTCGTTGTCCCGCTGGTAAAGCGCCGGCGTGGACGTGTAGAGCTCGTTGAGGTCCTTGACCAGAAGCTGCAGTCCGCGGTGCGCAGGGATGTCAGCAAGGAACCAATCCAGTCCGTATTGTTCGGACCACTCGGCTTCCTGGCCGAACTCCGTACCCATGAAGATCAGTTGCTTGCCTGGGTGCGCCCACTGATAGGCAAAGAACGCACGCAGGTTTGCCAGCTGCTGCCAGCGGTCGCCCGGCATCTTTCGAAGCATGGAGCCTTTACCGTGAACTACTTCGTCGTGGCTGATGGGCAGCAGGAAGTTCTCAGTGAAGGCATAGACCATGGAGAAAGTGATGGTGCCGTGGTGCCACTTGCGATTGATGGGGTCTTCGGAGATGTATTTGAGCGAGTCATGCATCCAGCCCATGTTCCACTTGAGCCCGAAGCCCAGCCCGCCGTGGTTGGTGGGCGCCGTGACACCCGGGAAGGCCGTGGATTCCTCGGCGATGATGATTGCCCCGGGGTGGGACTTGTAGACGGTGGCGTTGACTTCCTGCATAAAGGAAATGGCTTCAAGGTTCTCGCGGCCGCCGAACTTGTTGGGCCTCCACTGCCCTTCTTCACGGGAGTAGTCCAGGTAGATCATCGAGGCCACGGCATCCACGCGCAGGCCATCAATGTGGAATTCCTCCAGCCAATACAGCGCGTTGGCCACCAGGAAGTTCCTGACCTCGCTGCGTCCGAAGTCAAAGATCAGGGTTCCCCAGTCGGGGTGTTCGCCCAGGGCGGGGTCTGAGTGCTCGTACAGGGGCTGGCCGTCGAACTGGGCCAGCGCCCAAGAGTCCTTGGGAAAGTGTGCGGGTACCCAGTCCAGGAGGACGCCGATGCCGGCTTGGTGGAGCGAATCCACCAGGAACCGGAACTCGTCCGGGTGGCCGAATCGTGAGGTGGGCGCGAAATAGGACGTCACCTGGTAACCCCACGAACCACCGAACGGGTGCTCCGCGACTGGCATGAACTCAACGTGGGAGAACCCAAGCCACTTCACATAGTCCACGAGTTCCTTGGCGAGTTCCTTGTAGCCAAGGCCAAGCCGCCAGGAGCCCAAGTGGACTTCGTAAACGCTCATCGGCGAGTTGTGCGGGTCCCTCTGGGCGCGGGCACTCATCCATTCCGCGTCCTTGAACCGGTAGCTGGCGTCAACCACACGTGAAGCAGTCAGCGGCGGAACCTCGGTGCCGAAAGCCAAGGGGTCGGCTTTCTCTACCCAGTGACCGGCTTTGGTGAGGATCTCGTATTTGTAGCACGCCCCTGCTACAACGCCCGGAATGAAGAGTTCCCATACACCCGAGGAACCCAGGGAACGCATCCCATGGGAGCGGCCGTCCCACCCGTTGAAGTCGCCCTTCACGCGGACGGCTTGGGCGTTCGGGGCCCAGACAGCGAATGAGACTCCGTCCACCTCGCTCAACGCGGAGCGGTAGTGCTGGACGTGTGCGCCGAGGACATCCCAGAGGCGCTCGTGGCGCCCCTCACCGATCAGGTGCAGGTCCACCTCGCCCACGGTAGGCAAGTAGTGGTAGGGGTCATCGATGGTGACGGGGTCGGCGTCGTACACCACCTCCAAACGGTAGTCCGGAACATGGCCGGCCTGCAGCGGTTCCAGGACCGCAGCCCAGATGCCGTGGGCCTCATGGGTCATTTCCGTGCGGCCGGCTTCCGTCACAACCACCACGGACTTTGCCAGATGTTTCACTGTACGGACAGTGACGTGGCCATGATCGTCCAAGTGCGCGCCAAGTACTGAATGCGGCGCGTGGTAAGCGCCGGCGGCCACACGTTCCAAGGTCTCGGTGTCCACGTGCAGGGGAACTCGGGGCCGTTCGGTGCGTGCTGAGCCAGTCATGTCATTACCTTCCGCTGTAGCTGCCGCATGCTTGCCGCGGCTTGTGTTGTCGAGGATTCGTCGTGATGCGTTCACCGGGATCGACAGCCAGTCGGGCCGGTTCCGCAACTCGTAAACAACCTCGTATAAGGCCTTGTCCAGCCACAATGCCACAAAGAGCGGCGAGCGGCGGTCTATGGTTCCCGGGGTGACTTCGCTGTAACCCTCCAGGAATGCGGCAGCGCAGTCATCTACCCAGGTCTCAGGCACCACGGCCTTTGTGTTTTCGCGCGTGGCCGCACCGGCTGCGTAGTCGAATGAACGCAGCATGCCCGTGACGTCCCGCAGGGGCAGGTCAGGAGTATTGCGTTCATCGATGGTCCGGAGCGGTTCACCTTCAAAGTCGAGGATGGCCCATCGTCCCGGCTGCCCCTCAGCGCCGGGAACCAACAGGATTTGCCCCAGATGGAGGTCGCCGTGGACGCGCTGCAGTTGAACGACGTCGCCGGGATCCAGGGCCGACAGCAGCTCATCGAGGTTGTCGTCATAAGGCCCGACGGCGGATGAAGCTTCCGCCCACGAGCCCCGGACGCGCCGGGCTACTGTGGCGATGATGTCCGGGCCCTGCTCTTGCCCGTCCTGGGTACCAAAGGTTTCTGCGAGCCTGGCATGAACCGTGGCGGTTGCAGCGCCGAGCCCGCGGGCTTCTGCCGTGAAGTCCTTGCCGGCGGCTGCTGCTTCTACGGCCATGCGCCAGGCATCCAGACCTCCGACGAGGAATTCGTGGGCTACAGTCAGCTCGCCCGTGGCCGCTATGGAACCATTCGACGGCGGCCCCTCCCACGAGCCGGTAATCCAGCCGAGCGTCGCAGGAACCTCGCTGGTTCCGGCTGCTGTCAGGGCGGCACCTAGTTCAACTTCGGGATTCTTGCCGGCGGCGAGCACCCGGAAGATCTTGACGATCGCTGCCGAATCGCCGTCGTCAATAATGACGGATGTGTTGGACTGTTCGCCGGACAGGACCTTGACGGAGGTGGGTTTGTTCGGAAGTGCCACACGGCCACGCGTGAGGTGCCCCTGGGCACTGCCCACCTTCCCTTCACTGCGCATAAGTTCCAGCCAGGCAGTGACAAAATCCGCATCGTAGACGGCGTCATACACGAGCCTCAGCCCCAAGTCAGGATCCGTAAACTCGCCCAGCAAAGCTGTAGGAGCATCCGCCAAAGGCTTGCTTCGGAAGCTCAACGGAACCTGGACGACGTCGGTCCGCGAACCGCCGTCGGCAGTCCTGTGTGTCACGGCCAGCAGCACAACTTCAAGCGCGGTCTCTCCGCCGGTATCCGGCAGTCTGAAGCCGCCCACCTGCTCCAGGGCGAAGTCGGGGCTCTTGACCGGGAACCAGCGCTTGCCTGGCAACCAGTTCCGGAGAAGTCCTTCAACGGAGGGGTTCAAGTTTTCCTTGCTCATCTCATCCTTTGGAGGTCACCACGGGAATCGCCTGGGTAAAAGGCGACGAGGGATTCGAAAATGCCGAGCGGACCCGCAACCAATAGAAGCTGTGGCTCCCCAGCATCACGGTCAACAGACCGTTGTCGCCGACGGCCGGGAAAGGCTGGCCGCCGAAAATATCGCGCAGGCCGCGGCCCGCAAACTCAGGCACGTCCAACGTTGCCGCCACGGGGTGCTGGGAGAGGTTGAAAACGCACAGAATGGTCTCCCCGTCCTCTCCTTCAGGGTTGCCAGGCGGCAATTCCCTGACGTAGGCCAGCACCACCTCATGGTCCGCCTCGATATGCCGGAAGCCGCCCAAGCCAAAGACCGGGTGATTCTTCCGGACGCTGAGGATCTGGCGGGTCCAGCGCAGCAGCGAACCGGAGTGCGCGGCCTCGGCCTCAACGTTGGCCATGCTGTAGTTGTAAACCAGCGACTGTATGACCGGAAGGTAAAGCTTGCCCGGGTCAGCCCCTGAGAAGCCGGCGTTGCGATCGGGGTTCCATTGCATCGGGGTACGGACGGCATCGCGGTCGTCGAGCCAGATGTTGTCTCCCATGCCGATCTCATCCCCGTAGTACAGGAAGGGGCTCCCCGGCAGGGAAAGCAGCAACGCGTTGATGAGCTCGATCTCGGCGCGGGAGTTATCCAGGAGCGGCGCCAAACGCCGGCGGATACCGATGTTGGCCCGCATTCGGGGATCCGGGGCATACCAGCCAAGCATGGCGGCGCGCTCTTCCGCGGGCACCATTTCCAATGTCAGTTCGTCGTGGTTCCTCAGGAAAGTCCCCCACTGTGCACCCTGCGGAATTTCCGGGGTGTTTCGCAGGGTCTCGATGATGGGAGCGGCCTTCTGGTCCCGCAAGGCGTAGTACAGCCGCGGCATGATGGGGAAATGGAAAGCCATGTGACATTCCGGGGCTTCCTCGGTGCCGAAGTATTCCACCACTTCATGCGGAGGTTGGTTTGCCTCAGCAATGATCACCCTGCCGGGGTAGTTCGAGTCCACCATCCTGCGAAGATCCTGAAGGAAGGTATGTGTTGCGGGCAGGTTCTCGCAGTTGGTGCCGTCTTCTTCGAACAGGTAGGGAATGGCGTCCGCGCGGAAGCCATCAATCCCTTGGTCCAGCCAGAACCGGATGACGTCATACAGCGCCTCAATGACCTTGGGGTTCTCAAAGTTGAGGTCCGGTTGGTGGCTGAAGAAGCGGTGCCAGAAGAACTGGCGACGGATGGGATCGAACGTCCAGTTGGATTCTTCGGTGTCAACGAAGATGATGCGTGCGTCCTGGTACTTCTCGTCCGTATCGCTCCACACATAGAAGTCGCCGTAGGGGCCCGTGGGGTCCTTTCGCGACTCCTGGAACCACGGGTGCTGGTCCGAGGTGTGGTTCAAAGGCAGATCGATGATCACCCGGACGCCACGGGCGTGGGCCTCGGCAACCAGTCGCTTGAAGTCGCTGATGGTGCCGAACTCGTCCAGCACGGACGTGTAGTCTGCGATGTCGTAACCACCATCGCGCAACGGGGAATGGAAGAACGGCGGCAACCACAAGCAGTCGACACCCAGCCACTGGAGGTAGTCCAGTTTCTCGATCAGGCCGTGGAAATCGCCGGAACCATCCCCGTTGGCATCCGCAAAGGCCCGCACCAGTACCTCATAGAAGACTGCCTTGCGGTACCAGTGCGGATCATGCTGGAGACCTGGGGCGTTCAACTCGAAGGTGTTCTTCGGAGTGAAGTACTGGCTCGGGTTCTGCGGAGAAAAACTCACTAAGGCTGCCTCCGGATGCTCAGTATGTGTGCCGGTTCAACGTGGGCGTCCAGCCGGACGTAGTTGTGCTCGCCCCACTCCCAGCTCTGGCCGCTGATCAAATCGTCCACCCGGAAGCGGCCGTCCTCGTTGAAGTCCGAGGGGTCCAGCTGCAGGGCCGCCAAGTTCAGGGACACCGTGCTTTCCCGGGTGCTGTGGGGATCCACGTTGACCACAATGATCAAGGTGTCCTTGGTGCCGTCCGGGAGCGTCTTGTGCTTGGAGTACACAATCGTTGCGTCGTCGGTGCTGCTGTGCAGCGTCAGGTTCTGCAGATCACCCAAGGCCAGGTGGTCCTTGCGGATGGTGTTGAGCCTGGTGATGTAGGGCGCCAGGGTGCGCCCTGATTCAGCAGCGCCTTCCCAGTCCCTCGCCTTGTACTCGTACTTTTCGTTGTCGATGTACTCCTCGGCGCCCGGGCGGGCCACGTGCTCGTACAACTCATAACCGGCATAGACGCCCCACAGCGGGCTCGCGGTAGCGGCCAACACAGCCCGGATGCGGAACGCGGCCGGGCCACCGTACTGCAGGTACTCGGTGAGGATGTCCGGGGTATTCACGAAGAAGTTCGGACGGAAGAACGCGGCGGTCTCGTGGCTGACCTCCTGGAAGTACTGCTCCAGCTCGGTCTTGGTGTTCCGCCAGGTGAAGTAGGTGTAGGACTGCTGGAATCCTGCGCGGCCCAAAGCATGCATCATCGGCGGGCGTGTGAAGGCCTCCGCCAGGAAAACAACCTCGGGGTTCTTCTTGTTGATCTTGCCGATCAGCCATTCCCAGAACCACACAGGCTTGGTGTGGGGATTGTCCACGCGGAATACCTTGACGCCGTGGCTGATCCACAGCTGGACGATCCGCAGGATTTCCTTGGAGAGACCGGCCGGGTCGTTGTCGAAGTTCAGGGGATAAATATCTTGGTACTTCTTCGGCGGGTTCTCTGCATAGGCAATGGAACCGTCAACGCGCGTGGTGAACCATTCAGGGTTGGACGTCACCCAAGGGTGGTCCGGAGCTGCCTGCAACGCCAGGTCCAGGGCAACTTCGAGTCCCAGCTCGTTGGCGCGCGCCACAAACGCATCAAAGTCCTCAAACGTCCCCAGTTCCGGATGGATGGCATCATGTCCGCCGTCCTTGGAACCAATGGCCCACGGCGAACCCGGATCTTGCGGCCCCGGCGTCAGAGTGTTGTTGCGCCCCTTGCGGTGCTGGTAACCAATCGGGTGGATGGGCGGCAGGTAAATGATGTCGAAGCCCATGTCCGCCACGGCATCGAGCCTCTTGGCTGCCGTGCGGAAGTTGCCGGACGTCCACACACCGGTGGAGTGATCCAGGACGGCACCCTCTGAGCGGGGGAAGAACTCGTACCAGGAACCGCGGCCTGCGAGGTCGCGTTCCACCTGCAGCGGGAATCGTTCCGAGACGGTCACCAGTTCACGGATCGGAACGCGTCCGACGGCGGCCAGCACCTGGGGGCTGAAGCCGGCGCCAAGGCGCTCCTCGGCAGTTTTGGTGGTGTCGGCCAGCACGACGGAAGCGGCACGCAAGGTGCGCTTCTCCACGGCGCTGCGTCCGGCGTCGTCGTCTGCGGCTTCCGCGAGGAGGGCAGAGCCTTCGGCGAGCATCAACTCGACGTCAATGCCGGCCCCTACCTTGACTTCGGCGTTGTGGTGCCAGGTGCCGTACCGGTCATGCCAGGCCTCAATGACGAAGGACCAGGCACCGGTGCCGGTGGGCGTGATCAGGCCCTCCCAGCGGTCCAGGCCCTTCCATTGCTCGCCCTGGGCGGGGGTCAAGCGGACTCGCTGACGCTCCTTGCCCCTGGGATCGAGCAGCACAGCCGAGACGCCGAGCTGGTCGTGGCCCTCACGGAAGACCGTGGCGCCGACAACCAGGTCCTCGCCTGGCAAGGCCTTCGCCGGGAAACGGCCACCCTCAACCACCGGCTGCACGGCCGTGATGGGGAACCGGCCGAAGCGAAGTCCCTCGGTGATGTCCGTAGTCGTCTTGGATTTCAGAGCGGTGATGGTTCGCACGGTTTTCGTCACAAGCACGACGTTAGCGACAAAGCTCACAGAATGCTAAGCACACGACCTATCTCCTTGACGCAAGATGACTTTTACCTAAAAGAAACCCAATCCAGTTCCGGCTGCCAAGTGAGTCCGTTAGTGTGGCGCTCGTGAAGGCTATTCGAAGGTTTACAGTCCGTACCGTCCTCCCCGAGCCCATCAGGCCCCTGGCCCGTCTGGCAACTAACTTGCGCTGGTCCTGGCACCGGCCCACACGGGAACTTTTTGCGAGCCTTAACCCGGTTCTCTGGGAGGAATCGCAGCACGACCCCATAGCCCTGCTGGGGTCGATCAGCCGCGAACAGTTGCAGGACCTCGCGAATGACGGCGAGCTGGTGAACCGTGTGCAGGACGCCGCAGCCGACCTGGACCGCTACCTCAGCGAACCGCGCTGGTACCAAGGCCTCGGCGAAGACGCCCCGGCCTGCATCGCGTACTTCTCCCCCGAATTCGGCATCACCGAAGTACTCCCGCAGTACTCAGGAGGCCTCGGCATCCTCGCCGGCGACCACCTCAAGGCCGCCTCCGACCTCGGCGTGCCGCTGATCGGCGTCGGGCTTCTGTACCAGGCGGGATACTTCAAGCAGTCGCTCTCCCGCGACGCGTGGCAACAGGAAACCTACCCTGTACTGGACCCTGACGGCCTGCCGCTGACGCTGCTGCGCCACCCGGCCAAGGACGGCGCCCAAGGCAAGCCAGTCCACATTTCCCTCCCACTGCCCAACGGCCGCGAGCTTCACGCACACGTGTGGCGTGCCGACGTCGGACGCGTTCCGCTGCTGCTGCTGGACTCCAACGTCCCCTCCAACGACGAAGCCGCGCGCGGCATCACCGACCGCCTGTACGGCGGCGGCGGCGACCACCGTCTCCAGCAGGAACTCCTCCTGGGCATGGGCGGCGTCAAGGCGCTGCGCATCTACCAGGAGCTCACCGGCACGCCCGCTCCGGAAGTGTTCCACACCAACGAAGGCCACGCAGGGTTCCTGGGGATCGAACGCATCCAGGAAGCCATGTCCGACGCCAACTCGCCCCTCAGCTGGGACGAGGCCCTCGCCGCCGGCCGCGCGTCCACTGTTTTCACGACGCACACTCCCGTACCCGCCGGCATCGACCGCTTCGAGACCGTGCAGATCAAGCACTTCTTTGAAGCCGGCCTGGCGCCTGCCGTGCCTACCGAGCGGATCCTTGAACTCGGCCGCGAGAACTTCGACGGCGGCAACCCGTCCGTGTTCAACATGGCAGTCATGGGCCTGCGCCTGGCGCAGCGTGCCAACGGTGTGGCCAAGCTGCACGGTGTGGTCTCCCGCGAAATGTTCGCCGGTCTCTGGCCGGGGTTCGACCACTCCGAAATCCCCATCACCTCCGTCACCAACGGCGTCCACGTCCCCACGTGGGTGGACCCCCGCATATCCTCCCTGGCACGAAACCAGTTCGGCGCGGAAGCCGAAGCCCTTGGGCGCTGGGACCTGGCGTACAACGTCAGCGACGAAGACGTCTGGGCCCTCCGCCGGGAGCTCCGGGCACAACTCATCGAAGACGTTCGACGCCGGCTCCGGGCCTCATGGAAGAAGCGCGGCGCTGCCGATGCCGAACTCGGCTGGACCGACTCCGTATTGGACCCCGACGTCCTCACTATCGGTTTCGCACGGCGTGTGCCCACGTACAAGCGGCTCACGCTCATGCTGCGCGACCCTGCCCGTTTGAAGGCCCTGCTGCTGGACCCCAAACACCCCATCCAGCTGGTCATCGCCGGCAAGTCCCACCCCGCAGACGACGCCGGCAAGAAAATGATCCAGGACCTGGTCAAGTTCACGGACGACCCCCAAGTCCGGCACAGGATCGTGTTCCTGCCCAACTACGACATCGCCATGGCGAGGACACTGTTCCCCGGCTGCGACGTCTGGCTCAACAACCCCCTCCGGCCGCTGGAAGCCTGCGGCACCTCCGGCATGAAAGCCGCCATCAACGGCTCGCTCAACCTCTCCGTCCTAGATGGCTGGTGGGACGAAATGTACGACGGCGAGAACGGCTGGGCGATCCCCACGGCCAACAACAATGCATCCTCCGAGGAACGCGACGACATTGAGGCCTCCGCACTTTACGAGCTGCTGGAGACCCAGGTGGCACCGCGCTTCTACGGCACCACCGTTGCCCAAGGCGCCGGAGCAGCAGGACCGTCCGAATCCAGCCGTGAAACCGTGCCCACGCACTGGGTGTCCATGATCAAGCACACCCTGGCTAACCTTGGCCCCGCAGTCTCGGCCGAACGCATGCTCCACGACTACGTCAACAACCTCTACTGCCCGGCCGCTGTGTCCGGGCGGCGCGCTGTTGCCGAGTCCTTCAAGGAAGCCAAGGAACTCGCGGCCTGGACCACCAAGGTCCGGAACGCCTGGCCCGAGGTAGCGGTGGAACACGTTGACTCTGTGGGAGTCTCCGAGGAACCCCAGGTAGGCGACTCACTCCAGGTCAACGCCTACGTGGCCCTCAACAACCTCACCCCGGACGATGTCTCCGTGGAAGTGGCTTTCGGCCGCGCGGAAGACACCGACGAGCTCGAAGACATCGTGGTGGCCGAACTGGACTCCTTGGAAGACCTCGGCGGCGGACGCCACCTGTTCAGCGGCTCCCTGGTGATCAACCGCTCAGGGTCCTTCGGCTACACCGTCCGCGTGTTCCCGAAACACTCTGCGCTGGCTTCCAAGGCTGAGCTGGGGTTGATCGCGAACGCCTAGACCTTTGTCCTCCGGGACGTTCCTGGCCCGCTGTTCCGTTGTTGCCCAACAACGGATAAGCGGGCCAGCGACGTCGAGGGCTGGCTCAGGGCAGCATGACTCCTTTTCACCCTCATTCTCTAGCCGCGAATGGCAATAGCGGGATCTTTACGACTGGCGACCCATGCAGGATATATGGCGCTTAGAATGCCGGTGGCCGCCCCGAGGAAGAGTCCAACCAGCCAAAGCTCTGGGGGCAACACGGGCGGCCAGGTCTGGATCCAAGAGACACAAAGCGTGGTCAAGTTTCCGATGATGCCGCCGAGTGAACCTGCTGTAATTCCCACGATTAGGCCCTCCAAGATAAAGGAGCGGCAAATTAGCCATCGACTTGAACCGATCGCTCGTCGCAGCGCTATCTCCTCCGATCGGTTCTGAACGGTCAGGTACATCGCGGACGCCGCAGTGATGACAGCCAGGAGCATCAGGACAAGGGACAGCAACGCGATGAGTGACCCGAGATCATTTGAGACGCCCTGCCTGATCGCCTGAATATCGGCCGTGACGTCTACCCTTGTCTTCCCTGGGTCGCTCGGCGAGTATGCCAGCGGAGCTACTCGCGCGATCGCAGCGGAGAAGCCCTTTTCGGTTCGAACTTGAATTTTTAGTTCTGCTCTGGAGACAGCACTCATGACACTGGCATCCACGAATACGGAGTTAGTGTACTCAGGAAAATTTGAGCCGGGGTCGAATACGCCAACAACCGGTACAAGTCGGTCATTGATCCAAATGCTCGCCCCTGTCGACGGTCCGGTTTGCTTGCTGTACGGGACGTCGAGCGCAATTGCTGCCTTGGTCGAGACTACTGCGAGAGGACCCGCTCCTGGGTCGTCGAGGGCACTTCGGCTGTTGTGGGGAATTAGCTGCATGTCGAAGTCATTGAAGTAGGTCTTCGAGGAGGAATGAAGTGACAAAGGTGTTTCGGGTTCCAGGTCGGTGGGTCCAACTCGCGTAATACGTACGTCTGCCGGTACAGCTGAGTACACATAGGATGCGCCAACTACATGAGGAAGGCTGGCGATTCGATCTACCCCGGACCGAAGTCCATCGAAATCGTCTCGAAGCACAGCAGGTCCGCCTCCGACGGAGATGGACAGCCGATCCTGTGACGCGATTGCCAGCCGATTATTTATGGCATTCGAAGTGGTCGAACTGATGCCAAGGGCACCCGTCATCCCGCCAATAGCAATCGCGAACGCGGTGATAAGAAGCATTGTTCGGAGAGCACGAGCGGAGAGGGCGGTAAATGCATCGCCCCAATCATCCAGTAGGGAGCGCGCGATGCGGGATACGCAAGTCTGCTGGCTTGATGCATCGAGAGCCTCTGGGGCGGACGGGACCATAAGATTCCGTCTTATGTGAGAATTGTCCTGGACATCACGGCTGATTCGACCGTCCCGGATTTCAATCTGGCGATCTGTTTGATTCGCCACATCCAAATCGTGGGTGATGATGATCACCGTGACGCCTCCGGAGTTGAGCTTCCGAAGGTATTCGATGACCCGACTGCTGTTGTTGGAATCAAGATTGCCTGTCGGTTCGTCGGCAAGGATGATCTGCGGGTGCGTCGCAATCGCTCGTGCAATGGCAAGTCGTTGTCGCTCACCGCCTGAGAGAAGCTTCGCTTGGACCTTGCGCTTATGCACCAGCCCAACGAACTCCAGCGCGTCCAAGGCAGCCACGGCCCGTTCATCCATCGGCACACCTTGGACACGCAATCCGATTGCTGCGTTACTGATCACACTGTCGTCACCGATGACGTTCGAGGACTGGAAAACGAACCCAATCCGATGCAGCCGCACCATGTCAAGGCTTCGTTCCGATGCGGTCTCGACGGCTTGCCCACGAATAGCGAGACTCCCCGAGCTTGCTCTATCCAACAAGCCCATGATGTTCAAAAGTGTCGATTTCCCAGAGCCTGAAGGGCCCACAATGGAAACGAACTCACCGCATTCAATAGCCAGTGAGACGTCCAATAGAGCCGGAGCCTCGGCGCCGGGAAAGGTGCGGGAAACTCCCTGCAGGCTGATGGCCAATGCGTCATCCGAGTCCGTAGATTCCGCAGTACCAGCTAGTCGCTTCGATCGTAAAACCGTCACGATATTTGGACCTCGTCTCCTTGGGCGAGGTCGCCAGAGACTGCGGCGAAACCTCCCCCTGACCGAAGAACCGTTACAGGGACACGCGTTGCAGACACCTTCGAAGCTCTATCGTCCGGCGAGCTTCTCAGAACGTAGGTCCCTTCGGCATCCTGTCGAATGCCAGATAACGGTACAGCGAGGGCCTGCTCCGCAGTACCCTGACCAGCCACAGTGACGCTTAGGTTGGGAGTCAATAGGGCAAGATCTGCCTTGTTCGTAGGCTCCACCATCACGGCATGTCCCGCACGCTGGCCATTCCCCACATCCGTGAATGGACCTACTGAAGTTATCCGTCCCGTCACTAGCTTCTCAACGACCCTGACAGAGACTTCCTGCCCAGTCTTGAGGAATCCAGCCTGCTGGACCTCAGCGATGAACTCGACGAAGTTGTCTTCGGCCTGGAACCTGGCGAGAGGGCTTTCGGCCGTAACCTTCTGCCCTACCTCCAGAGAGGAGACGACGGTCGTACTGGCGACGGGGAGGACTATCAGTTGCCTGAACGGGATCGTCACCTCAGGGGTTTTCGAGTCGTCTAGTGCAGGGGATTCGGGTGTAGCACTAGGTTCGACCTGATGATTTTTCACGGCAGTTTTTCTTCCGCTGCTCAAGGTGAATCCCTCGCTAGCAAAGAACGAGGATGCAGCTTCCATGGTTGCGCTGTCCATGCGACCAGTTTCGTAAGAGAGATACCCCACCTGCATCAGCGCCCGTTGCAAAGCCGAGACGTCATCTCCCTCATCGCCTAGTGAGAGATCACGATACAACGGGAGCGGACCTGGCAGCACGAAATAGGGCTTGCCAGAGACTACACCAGCCAAGTCGCCCCATTTTAGGGCCTCCCCAGGCTGAAGTGTCTGGCGCACGACAATCGGTTCTTGTCCCTCCAGATCGATCTGGATTGGCACTGCCGGGCCGGATTTTATAACTCCGGAGAATGCAAGACGGTCATCGACGATGCGGTTCTCAACCTTTGCATAGACCGGGACGTCAGCCATCGAGTCCTCTGGCCGAATGATCTCTGAACGACCAAAGATTCCTCCAGCCAGCAAGCCCACTCCGGCGGACATGGCTGCGGTGACTGCCAACAGGACGACAAGCCACCGTCGCGAGATTCGAGATAAGCCGACGGCTGCCGCCCCCTGCCGAGGTTGTTTATGGATCACTGCGTCTCTTTCAAGAACTTCTGAGCGACGTCCACGTACTTCTGGCTCTTCTTCTTGAGTTCAGTAAGAACTGCCTCGTTCTGTCTGATGAGGGGCAGCTGGTAGCTTGCCTGAATATCACCAAGCGTTTGGGTTAGCCGGACTTTTTGATTGCATTCGGCCTCAACCGTAGCGATTCGGATGCCCTCGGCGGCATCCGATGTCGACGGGTTTTGCTGATCTGCCCTCATCTGCAGGTCAAAGGACTGCTGGCTCGACCACTTGGCTTTATCGGCGTCCCGCTCCGGCGTCAAGCCTGCCGCTGAGATGCACTTGTCCCAGTTGTCCTTGGCATCCTTCCAAGCATCAGTTTCTGATGCCATGCTGAGGCTTTTCAACGCGATCTCAGCCGCTGCCCCGCCATTCATCAGATCGTCGGGGGGAGTGATTTCTTCGATCCTGCTCTTTTCGCTGGCGAGACACTCATATCGGGCGTCCCCCCACTCGCCTGCCTCATCATGCTTCTGGTTCGATGGACCGTCTTCTCCAATAAGCCGGAAGCCGTACTGCCTCACACGGTCAACGTTCCACACCCCGAAGTTCCGATTTTCCGCCTTTGGATAAGCTGCATTCGGATCATCTATGAAGCCAAATTTCTTCATGCATGTAGTCATGACGACTTCTCTCGCAAGGAGAATTTGCGAGCGATCACTGGCCGAAATTCTATATACATCAACTGGGAAAATTACCAGGGAGTTCTCATAATCCAGCTTCACTTTCCCAGATGGATCCGGCGTGATTGATGCATCCGGAGTTCCGGAACAAGATGAGATAGCCAGGGTTACGCCTATGGCAAGAGCGGGAGCGATGTAGCTATTCCAGCGTGCCCGTCGTTCGGCAATTCTTATCGACACTTTTCGCGTCCAATCTTTTTTTGTGCCTCGATTGGGTACCCGGGCCTGTCCCGGAAAGCAACTTTGACCTGCCGAAGCTTTAGTCGGCAGGTCAAAGCACAACCGCGCTCAGGTAGTGTTAATCGAAGCGCATGCTATGTTTAGCCACGGTGAAAACTGCTGATGTTGTCATTCCACGTTCCCAGGAAGGGCACGTACCAACCCATGGCGCTGTAATCGTTAGCGCTTCCGAATCCAGCACCGCCGTAGTTGATGTTTTCCCACCAAGTTACGTAGTAGCCGAAGTTCTTTACCGAACTTGCCTTGTTGTCAAACGATCCCATCCAAGTCGAATTGTCGGCTCCGTACGTAGCGCCGCTGTAGTTATTGTTGTCATAGAAAATACTGGCATTCGCAGACTGACTCGCAGCAAAAAGTGCAGCAGTGGACAATGCAATGACAGCAGCGGCCCGTGTGAGTTTTTTCATATCTTGGTCCTCATTTAGGCTGGTGCGACTTGAGGCCAGCAATTAACTCCGCGTGTTCCCCAATACGCAAGTGGCAGGCAGATAGTGCGCCTCGCGAAAAACGTATCGCTCGACTCATTTAATTTCAAGTTCTTGAAATAATCCGAGAGGATATAGAAATATTCAATGTTTCGCGTCACGATTAAGTTGCAAGCACCACTTAAGCGGATTTCGGCGGTAGTCATAGCTCACGTGGGAAACCAACGCTGATTACATCTCAGCTGCCCGTAAGACCAGCCAATGAAGTTGCCTCTTCGGGCGCGTGCCCACACGGGTAGGACGCCGGTGCAGTTAGGGCCCGCTGGCCCGACTAATTCTCGAAGACCGCGATGACTGCCAGGTCCCGGCCTGCGTAGCGCTCTGCGTCTTGGAGGATTTCGCAGACGACGCCGAAGGACCGGTCCGTACGGTAGGCCGCGGGGACCTGCCAGATCATGGTGACGGGGCTGCCATCATCCTCCGAGAGGGCATCAGCGTAGTCGTGCAGGGAATCGTTCAGGGCGTCGAGGTTCACGCCGTAGTACTCAGGGAAATCGAGGACCTGACCGAAGACCTCGAGGACTGCCTGCTTTGTGGTTGCCGGCGGGACCAGAAGTGTGCGGCGGCCGGCGTCGGAGATCTGCTCTTGCAGTTCTTCGAGAGTCCAGGTGTCCGCGGAGTAGATTTTCATGGGCTCCTCTATTTGCCTTCGACGATAAACATGAACGACTCGTAATGGTCAGGGGTGTAGTACTTGGCGGAGTCCTTGCCCACGATGATCCGGCGGGCACCCCGGTCCGACTCCCCCGGTGTGGGCACGGTGTATTCCTTGTAAAAACCGCCGGACTTCTTAGGCAGCAAACCCTCGAAGTTGCCGAAGTTCACGCCGTCCCGGTCATAGGGATAGGGGCCGCCCTTCGCAATCAGGGCAAGGGTTTGACGCGCTTCCTTGGGCAACTGCGAAGCATTGATGGAGGGCAGCGTGGAAGGGTTGTCAACAGCCGGGCTAGCAGCTGCCGGATTGGTAACGGCAGCAGCTGGTGACGCTGCCGTGGAGCCAGGTGCCGGCGTCGTGCTTTGCGTCGTCAGTGAGCCGCCGCCCACCATCGCGACCACCAGCACGACGACGGCAATCACCAGCCCTGCGAAGGCCACCAGTTTGCTGCGGTTGCGGTTCATCCGGTGGGGCTCCCCTCGATGGTTGGTTGGCTACGTGCGGTAGATGTTGATGGTGTTGGCTTGCAGGATATCCCGCTCGCCCGAGGCCACCAACGCGCCTTTTCTACGGTCATGCAACACCGAAGTTGTGAAGCGAAGTTCAAACATTCGCTTGCCGATGCCCGACTCGCTCAGGATCTCCGGCAAGACCATCTTGACGTCCTGGTTGCTGCCGTTCACCGAGATCAAGCCACGGATCTCACTATCCTCGTGGCCCATCAGCAGCTGGACCGAGCGGACGTTGGGATCATTCCAGCGCGCCGGAGTCATCTTCTTACCCTTATCGTCAAACCACTGAAGGCTCGAGTCGTTGGCCTGTCCTGGGAAGCTTTCAGGTTGGTGACGCAGGAACCAGCGTCGGAGCCGGACCAGTTCACGGGTAGTCCTAAACATGGCATTGGCTTCCTGGGTCCGGCTCCAATCCAGCCATGCCGTGGGGTTGTCCTGGCAGTAGGCGTTGTTGTTGCCCTGCTGTGTACGGCCGATCTCGTCACCGGCTGTGATCATCGGAACGCCAAAGGACAGCAGCAGCGTCGCCATAAGGTTGCGGATGGACAGTGACCGGGCAGCCACGATGGCCTCGTTCTCGCTGCGGCCTTCGAAACCATGGTTGTAGCTTCGGTTGTCGCCGTGTCCGTCGCGGTTCTGCTCGCCGTTGGCCTCGTTGTGCTTGCGGTCGTAGCTGACCAGGTCCTTCAGCGTGAAGCCGTCATGGGCGGTGATGAAGTTGACGCTGGCCAGGCGGGTGCGGCCGGATGATGCGAAGAGATTGGCAGAGCCCGCCATGAGCTCAGCCAAGGACGCCACCGAGCCACCTTGGCCACCGGCCTCCATGGCAGCCCGGTCTGACAGCCAGAAGCTTCGGACGCCATCGCGGAAGTGGTCATTCCAGTCAGACCATCCCTGCGGGAAACGGCCGGTCTGCCAGCCGCCGTAGCCAACATCCCAAGGCTCGGCGATCAGCTTGACCTCAGAGAGCACCGGGTCCTCGGCAATTGCTTGCAAGAACGGGTGCTGGGGATCGAAAGTGTTGCTGGCATCCCGGCACAGTGTCACTGCGAGGTCGAAACGGAAACCGTCCACATGGAAGTCATTTACCCAGTACCGCAAGGAATCCAGTGCCAGATCCACCACCACGGGATCACTGAAATCCAGGGTGTTGCCGCATCCGGTGGTGTCCAGGTAGCGTCCATGGGCATCGTGCCGGTAATAACGCTTCTCCGCCAGTCCGCGGAAACTCAGCGGCGGTCCGTCAGGCCCGGCCTCGGCGGTGTGGTTGTACACCACGTCCAGGATGACCTCGATCCCCGCCGCATGGAGCAGTTTGATCATGCCCTTGAGCTCATCCTGCACCGCGTGGGGGCCGGCAGTCCGCGCCGCTTCCGTTGCGTAGTCCGAGTGCGGAGCGAAGAAGGCTGCGGTGTTGTAGCCCCAGTAGTTGGTCATGCCCAGGTCCTGGAGGTGCGACTCATCCAAGTGGAAATGAATGGGAAGCAGCTGGACAGCAGTGATGCCGAGTTCAGTCAGGTGCTGGATCATCACCGGGTGCGCCATGCCCGCGTACGTTCCGCGAAGATGCTCCGGGATGTCGGGGTGGAGCATCGTTTGGCCACGGACGTGTGCCTCATAAATCACCGAGGTGCGCATAGGCGTTCGCGGCGCCTGGTCATCGCCCCAGTCAAAACCTGTCTCCACGTGAACGCTTGTCAGGAACTCGCCCCGCTGGTCCACGGCGCGGCCGTAGGGATCGAGCAGCAGCGGCTGGTCGCCGTCGTCGTCCAGGTCCAAAGCCGGGATGGACAGAGGGAGGCCGCCCTCGCTGGGGGCAGCGCGGAAGCCGTAGCGGGTGCCCGGCGGCATGCCGTCCACAAGGCCGAAGTGCACGCCGTCCTGCACATTGGACAGAATATGCGCGCGCCAAGGTTCGCCTGGTGCTTGGAACACCACTTCCACCCGTTCCAGGTCGGGAGCGAAAACGGCCACGTTCACCGAATGGTTCTGTGTGGTTTCGGCGTCGAAAACCCCGGGCTGGGGCTTGCTCAGTCCGAGGGGCCTGGGCTGCGACGCGTCCAGGGCAGCTTCTGTGTCAAAAATAGGCATAACCATTGCTTGCAAGTTTAGTTCCACGCCAAGTATGTACCGCGCGGGCCTGCCATGTGACGACGTTCAGGGTCGCGATTTCATTACTTGCCCGAAACTGGCGGGATTTCATCCGCCGCTCACGTGCTGGAATGCTGCCTTCGCACTCTCCGCGATTGAGCTGGTTCGCATCGATTGTGTCGCGTTCTACTGCCCCGGATCAGTCCGCTTGGCATACTGGGACGGAGACAACTGGAGGTTTTATCGTGCGCGTGGCACTTGCCCAACTCATCACCGGCCGGGATCTGGCCGAGAACCTGCGGCTCCTTGAGGAGTACGCCCGCCGGGCCAAGGAGGGCGGCGCCGAGCTAGTGGTCTTCCCGGAAGCAATGATGCGCGCGTTCGGAAACTCCCTGCTGGACATCGCCGAACCACTGGATGGGCCATGGGCGAGCCGGGTGCGATCCCTCGCTGACGAACTTCAGTTGGTGATCGTAGCGGGCATGTTCACTCCGGGCACTCCCTCCGATTCTGGATTCCCGCGTGTCCGGAACACGCTTCTGGCCACCGGACCCGGTGTGGAAACGAGCTACGACAAAATACATCTTTTCGACGCGTTCGGCTTCGCGGAATCGGACACCGTTGAGGCGGGTACAGATCCCGTGACGTTCGACGCCGGTGGCCTCACCTTTGGCTTGGCTACCTGTTACGACATCCGTTTCCCTGCCCTATTCACGGCCAACGCACAGCGAGGAGCCATGGTGAATATCGTTTCTGCCTCGTGGGGATCCGGCCCGGGCAAAGCCGAGCAGTGGCAACTCCTCGCCCGCGCCCGCGCAGTGGACACCACCACGTTCGTGCTCGCCTGCGGCCAAGGCGATCCGGCCACCCAAGGCGTAGAAGTCAAAGGCACCGCGCCCACCGGAGTGGGGTACTCCGCCGTCGTATCCCCGTTCGGCCAGGTGTTGGAAGCCCTGGAAGGCGAACCGGGTGTCATTTTCTACGATCTCGACCCTGCCATTGTGGAAGAAGCCCGTACCAAACTCCCAGTGCTGGCCAACCGCCGCGACTTCTGACGGACGCCACTCAAATTCGCCGGCGCCACGCAAACGGATGGGCGCTACCCGGATATAGGTGGCATCATCCGGTATACGTAGCCCAAAAGAAAACCGGCAGCGAAAGGCGGCGTGGCCGTCATCCGGAAGCGTGCGTCAAAGCGACGAAGGAGCAGCACGCGGAGGATGACGGCCACGCCGCCTCACCAAGGATTACTTAGCGGCGCGCTGCCTCGACACTTCGTACAGCGAGATTCCGACGGCCATGGATGCATTGAGCGACTCCATGGCAGAGTCGATCGGGATCGAGACGATCTGGTCGCAGTTCTCGCGGACCAGCCTGCTGAGGCCCTTGCCTTCGGAACCGACCACAATACACACGGGTTCCGTTGCAACGGTGAGGTCGGGCAGCGAGACGTCGCCGTCGCCGTCCAAGCCAAGGACGTAGATGCCCATGTTCTTGAACTGCTTGAGCGCGTTGTTGAGGTTCGCAGCACGGGCAACCGGGACGCGCACGGCGGCGCCGGCACTGGTCTTCCAAGCGGACGCAGTGACACCGACGGAACGACGCTCGGGCACGATGACGCCGTGGCCGCTGAAGGCGGATACGGAGCGGATGATCGCGCCGAGGTTGCGGGGGTCGGTGATGCCGTCCAGCGCGACGAAGATGGGGGCGTTGGAGATGTGCCCCTTCTTCCACTTGGCGAGGGTTTCCTCGGCGAGGTCGTAAGCATCCTCGTATTCGTACGGCGGGATCTGCAGAACGAGGCCCTGGTGGACGGCGTCCTCTGTCATGCGGTCCAGCTCAGCCTTGCCGGTTTCGAGCAGCGGGATGCCGCGCTCAGCCGCGAGTTTGAGGGATTCCTTGACGCGGTCGTCCATCTCAATGCGGATGGCGACGTGCAGGGCCTTGGCCGGGATGCCGGCGCGGAGCGCTTCGACCACCGAGTTACGGCCCGTCACCAGTTCTTCAGTGGCACGGCCCTTGGGGCCCGAGCGCGCGCCGGCGCCACCGGGACGGGTGCCCGTTCCGCGCTTGGCAGCGGAGCGCTCAGCCAGCTGCTTGTTCTTGTATGCCTTGTGGTAAGTGCGTTCCTCCGCCTTGGGCGTGGGACCCTTACCCTCCAGGGCCTTGCGGCCGTGGCCACCGGTTCCGGTGGTGGGGCCCTTCTTCTGCTTGACCGACCGGCGACCATTATTGGCCATGAGATTCCATCCTTGATTTTGTGAGTAAGTCTGGAATCAAGTCTACTGACCCGATGCAATTCGGCCGCCGCGCCGGTTTGTCAGTCGCGTTTGAGGCTCCAGCTGGCGCCATCCGCACCATCTTCGACGACGACGCCGGCCGCGGCGAGTGTGTCACGGATAGCATCGGATGCTGCCCAGTCCTTGTTGGCCCTGGCAGCGGCACGGGCTTCGAGTTGAGCTTCGATCAGCACTTCCAGGGCGGCATGCTCGCGCCCTTGTACAGCTTCCGGACGTTTCACCGAATCCAGGCCAAGGACTTCGGTCATGGAGAGCACGCTGTACAGAGCGGTTTTCGCACTCTCCAAGTCGCCGGAGGCCAGTGCCGTATTTCCCGCCCGCACGGTTTCGTGCAGCACGCCGAGGGCCTGGGGCACGTTAAGGTCGTCATCCATGGCCGCGATGAAAGCAGCGGGCATGTTGGCCTGCGGGGAAACGTCCGAGGCGTCCGTACCCACCTTGGCGGATGCCTTGTGGATGAAACCGTCAATGCGCTCGACGGCTGCTGTGGCCTCCTGCAGCGACGTGGGCCGGTAATCCAGGATGGAGCGGTAGTGTGCCTGACCGAGGTAATACCGAACCACGCGCGGTGAGGCGAGCTCCAGCATCTCGGCCGGGCTCACGGTGTTACCGATGGACTTGGACATCTTTTCGCCCTCGTAAGTGACCATGCCGTTGTGCATCCAGAAGTTGGCGAACTCGTCACCGGCGGCCTGGGACTGGGCCATTTCGTTCTCGTGGTGCGGGAAGCGAAGGTCCAGACCTCCACCGTGAATGTCAAACCGCGGCCCAAGATATTTGGTGACCATGGCTGAGCACTCGAGGTGCCAACCGGGACGGCCGGCACCCCAAGGGGACTCCCACTTTGCGGTGACGGGTTCGCCGTCTTTGAAACCCTTCCACAGCGCGAAGTCGCGAGGGTCGCGCTTGCCACGGGGGTCGGCGTCGGGCGCTCCCTGCATGTCATCAATATTCTGCCGCGTCAGCGAGCCGTACTTGCTCCAGGAACGGACGTCGAAGTAGACGTCGCCGGAATCGTCCAGCGCGGGGTAGGCATGGCCGCGGTCGATGAGGCGCTGGATGAGCGCGTGCATTTCCGGAATGTGGCCGGTGGCGCGGGGTTCGTAAGTGGGCCGTTGGACGCCGAGGGATTCGTAGGCGTTCTCGAACTCCTGCTCGTAGCGGTACGCAAGGGCCCACCACTCTTCGGCTTGGCGCGCCGACGGTTCAGCATCCCAGTCCGGACCAAACGACTGCGCGGACTTGGCCAGGATCTTGTCGTCGATGTCCGTGACGTTGCGCACCACCGTAACCCGGAGGCCGCGGAATTCGAGCCAGCGGGTCAGTTGGTCGAAGGCGATGGCCGACCTGACGTGGCCCACGTGCGGCATTCCTTGGACGGTGGCCCCGCAGTAGTACACGCTGGCCTTGCCGTCTTCGAGGGGAACGAAGTCGCGGACTTCGGCGGAGGCGGTGTCATAGAAGCGCAGGGTCACCGCTCCAGATTAGCCGATGACGCGGCGTGAGCTGCCTACTTGCAGTATTCGCCGATCTTGTTGAACTGCACCTTGAGCTTCTCCTGCTGGTCCTGGGTGGCCGCGCCGAGGGACGACGACGCCGCTTCGTCCATGATCGCAGCCATTTCCTTGATGGGGTTTCCGATCTCCGGAGCAAGCTTGCCCGCGATCTCGTGGTAGTGCTCAGCGATTTGCTTGGACTGCTGCTGCTGATGGCCGTCGGGCTTGAAGGTGTCGTTGTTCAGGAATTCGCAGCTGGCTGCAACGTCCAAGGTTTGGGTCCCGCCACAGCCGCTCAGCAGGAGCGATACCGCCAAGCCTGCGGACAACACAGCGGAACGCACGACGCCGGTACTTGGCTTAACCATGTGGCGCACCTTTCGCGGGACCGGGCTCGGTTGCCGTCGCTTGGTGTCCCGAGACCGGGTATACCAACGCTGTGGCAACAGCGGAGATACCTTCGCCGCGGCCGGTGAATCCGAGGCCGTCACTGGTGGTTGCCGTGACACTGATCGGTGCGCCGGCAGCTTCGCTCAAGACCCGCTGGGATTCTTCCCGGCGCGGACCAAACTTGGGACGGTTGGCCACGAACTGCACTGCGACGTTGCCGATCTCGAATCCTGCCGAGCGCACAATGCGTGCCGCTTCACCAAGGAGCTTCACCCCGGAGGCTCCTGCGAACTCGGGGCGGTCAGTGCCGAAGTGGGTGCCGAGGTCACCGATGCCGCATGCGGAAAAGAGTGCGTCGGCAGCGGCGTGAGCTACGCAATCGCCGTCGGAATGCCCTGAAAGCCCCTGTTCGCCTTCCCAGAAGAGCCCACCCAACCACAGTGGCTGTGGGTCATTTTCGGGGGCAAAGGCGTGGACATCTATGCCGACGCCGGTGCGGGGAAGCATCACGTTTTGGTTCGGTGCCATCAGCCTTCCACCCAACGGATTCCCAGCGGGCCTTCCAGCAATCCCTCGGCAATGATCAGGTCCAAGGGCGTGGTGATCTTCAGCGACTGGCTGGCCCCGCGGACAGCGTGGACCGGAACCCCGAGGAGCTCCACCAGCATGGCGTCGTCGGTGACAGTTGCGGACTGCTTGTCGTCGAAAAGTCCAGCGGCTTCGTGGGCTTTTCGTAGCACAGCCAGTTCGAAACCTTGCGGGGTCTGCACGGCACGGAGCTGCTCGCGCGGAGCCGTTCCAGTGACCACCTCCGGGGCGATGGAGGAGTCAGAGCCGTTCGTTTCGGCAACGGTCTTGATGGTGTCCACCACAGGCATGGTGGGAATAACGGCCTTCGCGCCGGAAGCCAAAGCGTCAGAGACGCGCTGGAAAACCCGTTCCGGAGTCAGGGCACGTGCGGCGTCGTGGACCAGTACCAGTTCGGTTCCGTCCTCCAAGGCAGCCATGGCGGCGCGGACAGAATCCGCGCGGGAGGAACCGCCGTCGACAACTGAAATTTCGGGTCCGCCGTCCACCAGGTCAATGGTGAACTCGGAGATTGATTCGCGCAGCGCAGTGTCCCCCTTGGGCACGGCGACGCAAATCTGGCGCGCGACATCAGACGCAACCACACCCCGGAGGGCATGCATCAGGATGGTTTCGCCGCCCAGCGGAACCTGGGCTTTGGGCATGCCGTAGCCGAGGCGTTCACCGGAGCCGGCAGCAACCACGATCACGGCCGTAACGGCGCGCTTGGAAGGAATACTCATGCGCCCAAGATTATGCGGAATGTGCATGGATTACCCACATTCCGGGTAGTTCCGCGCTGTTGTGGCTACGACACGCATATTCCTCTACGCCCAGAAAACGGGCCCAAGACACGCAGATTGGGGTGGCGGCGGCCCGTTGCTGTGGCGGGGACGAATATGAGTGTCCCCGGCCGCCACAATGCACCAGGGATACATCCAGCGAGGCCACGCTCCTGCTTTGTGGCAAAAAGAAACCCGGCGGCGCTTCCGCACCACCGGGCTCAATTCTTAGGAAGCCAAGACCTCGTCAAGAACGCTTGCAGCCTTCTCTTCGTCTGTCTTCTCAGCCAAGGCCAGTTCTGAAATCAGAATCTGCCGCGCCTTGGCCAGCATCCGCTTCTCACCTGCGGAAAGGCCGCGATCGTGATCACGACGCCAAAGATCGCGAACGACCTCTGCCACCTTGATGACATCGCCTGAAGCAAGCTTCTCCAGGTTCGCCTTGTAACGACGTGACCAGTTGGTAGGCTCTTCAGTGAACTCGGCGCGGAGAACGTCAAACACGTGCTCCAAGCCTTCTTTGCCCACTACGTCCCGGACCCCAACAAGGTCAACATTCTCTGCTGGAACTTCAATGGTCAGATCACCCTGAGCCACCTTGAGCTTGAGATACATCTTCTCTTCGCCCTTGATGGTGCGCATCTTGATTTCCTCAATTTTTGCTGCACCGTGGTGAGGGTAAACTACTGTCTCGCCGACCTCAAAAACCATGTGGACTTTCCCCTTTCCCGCAGATTAGTCTATCACGATTAAGGCATACGACTGGCATCGAACAGGGCCTTCTGCCGCGCCAATAAAGGGAATGAGGCCCTAAACGACTTCCTCCAAGGTCTTGACGTATTCCCGGAAAGATGCTTCGAGCAAGCAACGTGCGATCAAGATCTCCTCCGTTGACGGCGCCACATAGCCTTCCCGAATCCATATTTCGGGGGGTTTGCCGATAGGCTATGGCTGAAAAGTGTTCCAATGACTCTTGAGGAGTAGGTGTCGTGCGCAATACTGCGATGAACCCTGTCCAGCGCGGCAAGCTGGCAATTGCGGCGGCTGCAATCGGCGTCGGTCTTCTGTCCGTCACCGGCTGCGGATTCGTCAACGCCCAGCAGACTACCCACCAGTACTCGGCATCGGACGGGATCAAGGCTGATCTCGGTCCCCTGCAGTTGCGCAACATCCTGATTGTTGCCTCGGGCGAGAACGAGCCCGGCCGTGTTATCGGCGCGGTCTTCAACACCTCCGCCACGGACGCCACCCTCACCATGAGTGGTGCCAACGGCGCCCAGACTGAAATCCCGGTCAAGGCCAACGGGGAGACTTTCCTTACCGACACCGCGGATGCGGCGATCCTCAGCACCGCGGGTGTCATCCCCGGTGGCTTGGTTCCCATCACCATCCGCAGCGGTTCCGATTCCGCAACTGTCAACGTCCCTGTGCTTGACGGCACTCTGCCCGAGTACACCAAGTACCTGCCGACCACGCCAACCCCGACGGCAACGCCGACGTCCACGGCTACGTCTTCAGAGGCTCCGGCCGCCGGCCACTAGCGGTCAGCACGCTCCAAGGTTTACAGCAAAGGAAGGGTCCCACCGAGAGGCGGGACCCTTCCTTGTTGTATATGGTTGCCGCTGCAGACACCCCTATTCACCAGTGCCACCCTATCGGACTGGCGACACCGGAATCCGGGTGGCGCCAACCGCTCTACGTGGCGCCAACGAATATGCGCGTCGCCGGCGGGAGATGCTTTACGGCTCGAACTTGTAACCCAGACCGCGCACCGTGACCAGGTAACGCGGCGCGGAAGGATCCGGCTCGATCTTGCTACGAAGCCGCTTCACATGCACATCGAGCGTCTTGGTGTCCCCCACGTAGTCGGAACCCCACACACGGTCGATCAACTGGCCGCGGGTCAGTACCCGGCCTGAGTTGCGCAGCAGCATCTCCAGCAGCTCGAACTCCTTGAGCGGCAGCGAAACTTGCTCCCCGTTGACACTCACCACGTGTCGTTCGATGTCCATGCGGACAGGACCGGCCTGCACTGTGGACGTAATGAGTTCCTCCGGCTCACCCTGCCGGCGCAGCACCGCACGGACGCGGGCAACGAGCTCCCGGGAGGAATAGGGCTTGGTGACGTAGTCATCGGCGCCAAGCTCCAAGCCAACAACCTTGTCGATTTCCGAGTCCTTGGCCGTCAGCATGATGACGGGGACGCTGGAGCGCTGGCGAAGTTGTCGGCACACTTCCGTGCCCGGGGTTCCCGGCAACTGCAGGTCCAGGAGAACCAGGTCGGCACCGTTCCGGTCGAATTCCACCAAGGCGTCGCTGCCGTTGTCCACTACCTCGACGTCAAAACCCTCTTTGCCCAGGAGATAGGACAGGGGGTCGCTGAAGGACTCTTCGTCCTCCACTATCAAAATCCGGCTCAAGCGCTGGCTCCTTGCTCTTGGGCGCCGCTGGCGCCCCCTTGATGATTCACGTGATGGGGTTGTTGAATCGCGTGATGAGGCTCGACGGCGGCAGCAGCCGCCGGAAGTTCGGTAGAGGCAACCGCAGCGGAAGCCGGAAGGCCGGCGTCGTCGTCCTGGCCTTCCATCTCGGGCAGGCGGATGGTGAAGGTGGATCCTTGGCCGGGTTGGGACCACACGGTCACTTCACCGCCATGGTTGGACACGACGTGCTTGACGATGCTGAGCCCCAGGCCTGTTCCACCGGTATGCCGGGATCGTGCCGCGTCGACGCGGTAGAAGCGCTCGAACACGCGCTCCTGGTCCTCCGGCGTCAGGCCTTCGCCTTGGTCCGTGACAGAGATGGCCACCACGCCCTCCCGTGTCCGGACGCCGACACCCACCCGCGTGTTTTCCGGTGAATAGCGGATGGCATTGTCGATCAGGTTGCGGAGGGCAGTCACCAGGAGGTCGCGGTCGCCGAAGACCAGCGACTCAGAGTGCCCGCCGACCACGATCTGGATATTCTTGCTCTCGGCCGGCAGCTGCGAGCGGTCCACGGCTTCTGTGATCACCGTATTGATGTCCACGGGGTGGCCTTGCTGGGCAACGTTGGCGCCCTGCAAACGGGAAAGTTCAATGATGTCCTGGACCAGGGCTGCCAGCCGACCGGACTCCTTGTGCATGCGTTTGGCGAACCTTCGCACGGCTTCTTCGTCATCCGGCGATGCTTCCAGGGCCTCTGCCAGGAGCGAGATGGCGCCCACCGGGGTCTTGAGTTCATGGGACACGTTGGCCACGAAGTCGTTTCGGATCTCCTCGGTGCGGGTAATCTCAGTGCGGTCATCGGCCAGGAGCACGATGTATTCCCAACCGAGCATGGCCGCCCGTACTTTGACCACAATGGTGCCCTTGCCCAGCGGACCACGCGGGAGTTCGTACTGTTCCTCCAGGATCACACCGTCCCGGCGGACCTTTGCGGTCATGTCCAGGAGCTGCTTGTGGACCACCGTGTGGCCACGCACCAGGCCGTAGGCATAGGCTGCCGGACTCGCGCGAACCACTCCGTCGATCGCGTCTACTACAACAAAAGCGCGGCCGACGACGGCAAGTACTTCCGCTGCGCCCTCGGGAAGCAGGGGCTCAGTAACGTCCAGGTCCACGATGCTGCGTTGCCGCTCACTGATCCTGAATGCGAGCATGCCAAAGACGCCCAATGACAGGCCAACCAAGCCTGCGACGACACCTACGAGCAATGGATCCACGTGTCCAGCTTATGCTGTGGAAACACGGGCAAGCAGAGATCCGGCACCAAACGCGGACGGTTCAACTAACGTTCATCTAAAGGAGTCGAACAGTTCACTGGCCCCTGACACAGTTACTGGTTGGACTGTCAATGGTTTTGAAATCCGACCCCCATCATGGGAACAGGATTTCCAAGGAAAGGACGCCTTAGTGCGCAAGGTTTTTCAGGAGGAGCTCACCCAGGTAGGTGACGACCTCATCGAGATCTCCAAGCTGGTTCACGAAGCAATCACGAAGGCTACTACGTCCTTCGAAGGCGCCGACGTGGATCTTGCCCAGGACGTCATCGCGGCAGATGCCCGCATCGACTTCCTGCAGAACAGCCTCGACGAGCGCGCCATCGACATCCTGGCCCTGCAGGGTCCTGTCGCGAGCGACCTCCGCATGATTGTGGGTTCGCTGCGTATGAGTGCGTCGCTTGAACGCATGGGTGACCTGGCCCGCCACGTTGCCCAGCTCGCGCGCCTGCGCTACCCGGCCACTGTGATCCCCGCTTCGCTGACCCAGACCTTTAAGGCCATGGCCCAGCACGACATCGAGATCACCGCCAAGGTGATTGAACTGCTGGAGACCCGCGATCTTGAGGTAGCCCGCGACATCCTCAAGATCAACATCACCGTGGACGACCTCCACCTCAGTGTCTTCAAGGCCATTGCTTCCCCCGAGTGGAACGAAACTCCGTCCACCACCGTGGACGTCGCCTTGGCCAGCCGATACTTCGAGCGCTTTGCCGACCACGGCGTCTCGGTCGCCCGCAAGGTCACCTACCTGGTGACGGGCGAATGGCAGCCTGAAGGCTTCTAGCCCTGAGTTAACGACGACGGCGGCCGGTCACCTAAGGTGACCGGCCGCCTGCCTTTAACTGCGGCGCAGCGCGTTCTTCGGCCGGAATGCGTCTAAGGGAGGAACGACCGAGCATCCGGCGAAGAACCGCGAAGCCCTATTTTTTGCCCTGGTTGGCCACGGCGAGGATGGCCTGCGCTGCTGCGTCGGGGTCCAGGTAGGTTCCGCCCGGGTTAATGGGCTGGAAGTCCTCGTCCAGTTCATAGACCAGCGGGATGCCCGTGGGGATGTTAAGCCCGGCGATGGCGTCGTCGCTGATGCCGTCCAAGTGCTTCACAAGGGCACGCAGGGAGTTGCCGTGGGCGGTGACCAGGACAGTCTTGCCGGCCTTGAGGTCTTCCTTGATGTCCGATTCCCAGTAAGGGAGGAGGCGGACCAGGACGTCCTTGAGGCACTCGGTGCGCGGAAGTGCGTCGCCGAGATCCTTGTAGCGGACGTCGTGTGCCTGCGAGAATTCGCTGTCATCGGACAGGGGCGGCGGCGGGGTGTCGTAGCTGCGGCGCCATTCCATGAACTGCTCTTCGCCGAATTCGGCAAGCGTCTGGGCCTTGTCCTTGCCCTGGAGGGCACCGTAGTGGCGCTCGTTCAGGCGCCAGTCGCGCTTGACGGGGATCCAGCCGCGATCGGCCTTATCCAAGGCCATGTTGGCGGTGTTGATGGCACGCTTCAGGAGCGAGGTGTAGAGGACGTCCGGGAGGATCTCGTTCTCAACCAGGAGCTCTCCACCGCGCACTGCTTCTTCGCGGCCTTGATCGTTCAGGTCAACGTCCACCCAACCGGTGAACAGGTTCTTGGCGTTCCATTCGCTGTGGCCATGGCGCAGCAGAATCAGCTTGTAAGTCATGGTTTTCATCCTAGCCGAGCAGTTACGTGCCCTGCCCGGCGTTACGTCCGGCAACGAATCCCGCAGACCGGATGCAGGCGGGGATAAAGCAGGCAAGGATAAAGTGGGGGCCGTGGTGCAAAAAGCGGAACGGGTGGGCTCTCCCCGAAGTCGGGGTGGTAAGCCGGTTGGCAACATCACTCGCGGCACCACGAACCCCAATCGCATGCGTCGCCTGGACCGCTGGTTAGCGGGACCCCAAGCGTGGCGGCTGCGCGCCGCCGTCGACCCCCTTGTTGTGGACCTTGGCTATGGCGCCTCGCCGACCACCGCCGTCGAGCTTTTCGAAAGGCTGCAGACCGTGCGACCGGATGTCCGGGTCTGCGGGATCGAGATTGAACCGGAGCGCGTTCGGAGCGCCAAAGCACTCGAGCGGCCAGGGCTGAGTTTCCACGTAGGCGGCTTTGAAGTTCCTGTTCCCGGTGACCCGGTTCTAGTGCGGGCCTTCAACGTGCTGCGGCAATATGAGGAAGCCGACGTGGCCGGGATTTGGCGGTTGGTGCAGTCGCGCCTGGCGCCCGGCGGCTTGTTCATTGACGGCACCTGCGACGAAATCGGCCGGCGCGTCACGTGGGTCGCTTTGGATGCGGAGCGCCCGTTGAGCCTCAGTTTTTCCGTGCGGTTCGGCAGTTTTGAGCTGCCGTCGGAGGTGGCAGAGCGGCTGCCCAAGGCCCTGATTCACAGGAATGTGCCGGGCGAACCGATCCACGCGTTCCTACAGGCCATGGATAAGGCGTGGTTGGAAGCGGCACCCTTGGCGTCGTTCGGAAACCGGCAGCGCTGGACGGGCATGTGCCGTTCACTGCGCGACGCCGGATGGCCGCTTCAGGATGGTCCCGCCCGGTGGCGTCTGGGTGAAGTGACGGTGGCGTGGGACGCCGTGGCGCCCCGCTAAGGCCGATTTACCAGTAGCGCCGTTACCAGGGGCCGTACGGACCGACATTTCGGTTGCCGCCGCTGCCGGCCTCACGCACGGCGGGACGGACATCGGCAAGGTAGACGCAAGCCGCAGTGACGGCAGCGATGCCGAACAACCCGAGGCCGCTGCCACCGGAGAGGACGGTCAGGGCGCCGATCGCCAGGGCCACGCCCGTGAGGGCAAGCCAAAAGGTCTTAGTGCGCTTGGAGGCCGCCACGAAGAGCGTCGGCTTATGGCGCAGGCAGTCCGCGAAGGCCCACAGTTCCAAGGCAAGGGCTACCAGGCCAAGGATGAAGTACACCGCGTTGGTGACAATCGCGATCAAGAATTTTCCGTCCACGCTCTCCAGCCTAACCGTCCAGCGACTTCAGCGCTTGCTCAAGGTCGGACCAGAGGTCCTCCACGTTCTCGATTCCGACGCTCAACCGGACCAGATTCTCGGGAACACTGAGCGGCTCAGCCGTGTGCCGGCGTCGGCGTTCAATTAAAGACTCGACCCCACCCACGGATGTCGCCGGCAGCCAGAGCTGCAAAGCCCGGACCAATTCGTCTGCGGCGTCAGCACCGCTACGTTGTTCGTCGGCTGCGATTTGGATGCAGAGAATTGAACCGAAACCCTTCATCTGCTCTTTGGCGCGTTCGTGGCCCGGGTCCGTCGGGAGGCCGGGGAACCGGATGGCTTCCACGCGGGGGTGGCTGCTGAGACGTTCGGCGAGCGTTGCCGCAGAAGCTTGGGAACGCTCGATCCGCAGCGCCAAGGTGCGGAGGCCTCGCAGTGCCAGCCAGGCCTCGAAAGGTCCGGCTATGCCGCCGTGAATGATCCGGTGGTGAAGCAACGTGGCGCGCAGTTCCGGGTTGGACGTCACCAAGGCGCCAAGGACTACGTCCGAATGGCCAGCCAGGTACTTGGTCACTGAGTGAAGCACGACGTCGGACCCCAGGCTGAGTGGCTGCTGCACCAAGGGTGTGGAGAAGGTATTGTCCGTGACCACGATTGCGCCGACTGCGTGCGCGGCTTCAGTGAGGGCGCGGACATCGGCGATGCCGAGCATCGGGTTGGTGGGGCTTTCCAGCCAGAGAAGGTCGGCCTTCTTGCCGTTGTCAGGGCTGATGAGCGCCTTCACTGCGTCCGTGTCCGTGATGTCCACGGTGCGAAGCTCCAAGAAGCCCTTCTCCGCCAGTTCAGTGGCCATGACCAGCGAGCCTGCGTAGCTGTGCGAGGGCATCACCACCACGCCGCCGGCGGGAACAAGCGACAACGCTGAGCTGACCGCGGCCAGTCCGGAGGCATAGAGCAGGCCGGGCAGCGTGGCGCCTTCGAGTTTGGCCAGTGCATCCTCGAAAGGATCCCAGGTGGGGTTCGCGTAGCGCCCGTAACCGCGGTCCCCGTCGCCCAATGAACCGGTTCCGAAGTACGTGGAGGACAGGACGATGGGCGGATTCACCGGTTCGTCGTGAGCGCGGTCGGGGCGGCCAGCCGCAACTACAACAGTTTCCGGAGACAAATCGGCGGCGTGCTGATCGGAAAGGCTCATGCTTTCAGCGTAGTCGTGGGCAATGCTGTGGATAAAAGGCGCCTCGTATGCCGGTGATCGGTAGGCTAGTCGAGTGAGTATTAAGAGCCCAGGCCTTTTCATCGCCTTCGAAGGCGGAGACGGAGCGGGCAAGTCCACGCAGGCCGCCCGGCTCTCTGACGCCCTCGAGGCACGAGGGCTTTCCGTGCTGCGCACCCGCGAACCAGGCGGCACCCCCATCGGCGAGAAACTGCGTTCCCTGGTCCTGGACCACGGGCACGGCACCATCGATCCCCGTACCGAAGCCCTCATGTTCGCCGCCGCCCGCGCCGCCCATGCCAGCCAGGTGATCCGTCCCGCTCTGGCCGACGGAACCGTTGTCATTACTGACCGCTACATTGATTCCTCCGTTGCCTATCAGGGCGTCGGCCGCACCCTCGGCGCCGAAGGAGTTTTGTCACTCAACGAATGGGCCACGGAAGGCCTGCATCCGGACCTAACGGTACTGCTCGACGTCGACCCCTCCGACGGTCGCCAACGCCGCACCGCCGGGGACGCCACCGAGGACAGGCTGGAGTCCGAGCCTGACGACTTCCATTCCGCCATCCGGCACGCATTCCTGGACCTCGCAGCAGCTGCACCGTCCAGCTACCTGGTGCTGCCCGCCAAGGCCGACATTGAAACGTTGGCGGCCCGGATTTTGGAGCGGGTGGAGTTGCTGCTCGTTGGCAACGCCGTGCCCGTGAACGACGTGCGTGTGTCCGGCGCGCCTGTGGAGGGCGAAACCGTTTCGGGCGACCGCCCGTGAGCGTCTGGGACGATCTTCAAGGGCAAGCGCCAGTCGTTGCCCAACTCAAGCAGGCGGCGCAGGGTGAAGCAGGGCTAACCCACGCGTGGCTCTTCACCGGCCCGCCGGGATCCGGCCGTTCAAACGCTGCCAAGGCCTTCGCCGCCGCGTTGAACTGCGAGCAGGACGACGTCACCATGCGTGGCTGTGGTGAGTGCGCAGCGTGCCACACGATCCTTGGTGAGACGCACTCGGATGTGACATTCGTGCGCACCGAGAAGGTCACCATCACCATCGACGAAGCCCGCGAACTTGTGTCCAAGGCAGGCGATCGGCCGGCCACGGGGCGGTGGCGGATCATCGTTGTGGAGGACGCTGACCGCATGGCCGAGCGCACCACCAACGTTCTGCTGAAAGCCATCGAGGAACCCACGCCCAGGACCATCTGGATGCTGTGTGCGCCCTCTCCCGCCGACGTCCTGGTCACCATCCGTTCGCGATGCCGTCCCGTGAGCCTGCGGTTGCCGCCAGCCTCGGACGTTGCTGACCTTTTGGTGAGGCGGGACGGGGTTGAACGCCAACTCGCGGACCGTGCGGCGCGGGCCGCGCAAAGCCATATAGGGATCGCCCGGCGCTTGGCCCGCGACGCCGATGCGCGGCAACGTCGGTTGGATACCGTGCGCATCCCGCTTGGCCTGCGGGGCGTCACCGCTGCCGTGATGATGGCCGAAAAGTTGGTCAAGATTGCCACCGAAGAAGCCAATAGCTCCAACGACGAACGCGACGCCGCAGAGAAGATTGCCCTCTTGGCGAGCTTGGGCGCGCCCGAATCCGGCACGCTCCCACCGTCCATGCGTAGCCAGGTCAAGCAACTTGAGGACGACCAGAAACGGCGCGCCAAGCGCTCCATCACTGACTCGTTGGACCGCACGCTGACGGATCTTCTGTCCTTCTACCGGGACGTCCTGATCATTCAATTGGGGAACGCAGTGGAACTGGTCAACGTTGAACTCAAGAGCGAACTGGAAGAATACGCGGGCCATTCAACGCCGGAGACCACCCTGGCCCGGATGGACGCCATCAACAAAGCCCGTGTCCGAATCACCACCACCAACGTGGCGCCGCTGTTGGCGGTCGAGTCCATGGCCACTAGCCTCATCCAGCAATAGGAGAATGCATGAAGTCCGCACCCCGCCGGTCCGCCGGTACCCCTTCAAGGGACCGGTCTGCCCAGCTTGATGCGGGTGGTGGTTCGGCAAGTCGGGGTGTCGCAGGGCGCGGCCTTACAGGACAGGGATCCCGCCGTGGGTTCGCGTCTCTAGGCGTAGCCCTTGCCTCCTTGTTGGTACTGAGCGCCTGCACCATCCCGTTTCTGCCAACCCCAACGGCCAAGCCCTCCACCAGCACGGCTGATCCGTCCATCGCTGCCTCAGCTCCTGAAGGGTTGGAAAAGTTCTACTCGCAGCCGGTGGAGTGGACCTCGTGTGAGGACGGCTACCACTGTGGCAAGGTCCAGGTGCCGAAGGACTACGCTAATCCGGAGTCCGGGGACATCGCACTTTCCGTCATCAAGTTGCCCAGCACCGCCAACAAGCAAGGGTCAATCCTGGTAAACCCCGGCGGACCTGGTGGCTCCGGCGTGGATTTCATCAAGGATGCCGGCAACACCCACTTCACGGAGAAGCTACGGGCCAACTACGACGTGGTTGGTTTTGATCCCCGGGGCGTGGGCCGCTCCGCTCCTGTGACCTGCATGACCGACGCCGAACGTGACGCTGCCCGCGAAAAGGTGTTCCGCAAGAACACTGACGAAGGTCTTGCTGCCGCGCTTGCCTTTAACAAAGCTTTCGCTGAGCAGTGCGCCCAGCAGACCGGTGATGTGTTGGGTCACATCGATACCGTGAGCGCTGCCAAGGACCTGGACATCCTGCGCGCCGTGGCGAACGATGCCAAGCTCAACTACTTGGGATTCTCCTACGGCACGTTCCTCGGATCCACCTATGCTTCGCTCTTCCCGGACAACGTGGGCCGGGTGGTCCTTGATGGTGCGGTGGATCCAGCCATCAGCAACGAGGAACTAACAGCCGGTCAGGCACGTGCCTTCGAAAAGGCCCTGCGCACTTATGTGACCAGCTGCCAGGGACAACAACAGTGCCCCCTCAGCGGATCCGTGGACAACGGTGTGCAGGAAATTCGTGACCTCATCAACGCCGTTGACCAGAATCCGCAGACCGCCAAGGACGGCCGGTTGGTGACGGCCAACGACTTCGTCAACGGCCTCATCCTGCCCCTCTACAACGACCAAAGTTGGCCGGCTCTGACCCAGGCCCTGGAGAGCGCCTTCTCCGGTGACGTCTCCCAAATGATGCGGCTTGCCGACCTGGGTGCAGACCGCGAACCCAACGGCAGCTACAGCTCCAACTCCGCTTTCGCTTTCCAGGCCATCAACTGCCTGGACTATCCGATGGTTGCGGACACTGCCGGCATGCGGGCCGAGGAAGTCCGTCTCTTGCAGGACTCCCCCACGTTCGGATCGTTCTTCGCCTACGGAGGTGTCACCTGCAAGGACTGGCCCTACCCCAGCACCCGCACCCCGGCACCAGTGGAATACAACGGGTCTTCGCCCATCGTGGTGGTGGGTACTACCGGCGATCCCGCCACCCCGCTCGAGTGGTCCCAGTCGCTGCGCAAGCAACTTGAGAATGCTTCGCTCGTCACGTGGGAAGGTGAGGGGCACACAGCCTACGGCCGCGCGAACTCTTGCGTCAGCACCGCCGTCGACGACTACTTCGTAGATGGCAAGCTGCCGCAGGACGGCCTCACATGCTAGAGGTGCTTGGCTTCCCGCTTCTCCACCAGGAGCGGGAGCTGCTTGATGGAATCCACGACGACGGTGGCTCCGGCCGCGCGTAGCGTCGCCTCCGAGTGGGAGCCGGTCAGGACGCCCGCCACGAGGGACGCTCCGGAACGAACGCCCGAAAGCATGTCCGAGCTGGTATCACCCACCACTGCCACCTCCCGCACGTCATCGAGGTCCAGCGCGAGCACGGCTGTCAGGATCATGTCCGGGTAGGGACGTCCGCGTCCAGCATCGGCAGGGCAAAGGCTGAGATCCGCCAAGCCCATCCACCCGAGCGATTCCAGCACCATGTTTTGCGTGTGGCGGCCGAACCCCGTGGCCAGGCAAATCTGCATGCCGGACTCACGCATCCACAGAATGGCATCTTCCGCTCCGGCAATGGCACGGACACCGCCGTCCTCAATGAGCTCGTCATAGGTTTTTTCGAAGATCTTGTTTGCGCTTTCGGCCACAGCGGAATCATCGAAGAGGTGGCCGAAGACGGTCATCTTCGAGAAACCCATGGTGTTTCGGGCGTAGCCGAGCATGCTCTCGAACCGGCTGGTACCCGGTTCGATGCCGTGCTCCACAAGTGCCTTGGACATGGCCCGCTCTGTACGGCCATCATCGGTGATGGTGGTGCCCACCATGTCCACGACGGCGAGCCTCAGCCGGTTCGGGGTATGGCTGTCGTTCATGCTGATTTCGTCCCCGGTCATTGCGTCCCCTGTCATGGAGCGGCTCCTTCGGCTTGTTGCGCGACTTCGCGTGTTTGCATGGCGGCTGGATCTCACCACAGTTGATTCCCCAGCTTCCGGCTGCCGGGAAACCACCGCCTGAACCCGGTCCGACGCGTGGGTGAACATCCCCGCAACGGCCGCCACCGCCCTCGTTTTGACCCGGGTACGCTGCCTCTATTACAGTTATGTCTTGCGTGA
>NZ_JAPSHI010000012.1:0-122692 GCF_031180005.1 Paenarthrobacter sp.
GCTCCGCGATCAACGCATCAAGGGACTCAATCCACTCCGCGGTCTCTTCCGGATCACGATCAGGCAGCTGGGCAGTCAACCCGCTGAGGATGTGTGAGGTCTCTTCTCCTGCAGCCACGTCCAACCTCTCTTCATTGAATGTCTGGGCGCTTGCTCTGTGGGGGCGCTCAAGGAATTTCGTATTGTGAGAATAAAATTCTGCAATTCGAGATTACGTCTGCTGGTTGGGCAGCGTCAACACGGATTGCGTAACCAAAACAGTCAACTGGGAATCCGTCGGTCAAGCAACCGAATGTGACCCTGCATACACGAGAAACCTTGACGTTACGTGACCTGAGTCATAGAGTGCTTTCACTATTCAATAACTAGATTCCACATTGTGGAATCAGTACGAAGTGGAGATCCACGATGCAGACGACTTCATCAGTCGGCGTCACTGAGACTCCGGGAGACAAGAACGCAGGTGGCCCCAACCACCCGGTCGTGGGCAACACTGACCTTTGCGCCATTGCTTCTGAAGCCGCAGGCCGTACCATCAGCCCAAGTCTTTACAACATCGACCTCGCGCCCACCAAGGCCAAGGGCCGTAAGTGGACCAGCTACAGCATCTTTACCCTCTGGGCCAACGACGTTCACAGCCTGGGTAATTATGCCTTCGCCATCGGCCTGTTCTCCCTCGGTTTGGGCGGCTGGCAGATCTTGGTAGCCCTGGGTATCGGCGCCATTCTCCTGTTCGCCCTCTTGAACTTCTCCGGGTTCATGGGTGAGAAGACCGGCGTCCCCTTCCCTGTCATGAGCCGTATCAGCTTTGGCATCAGGGGAGCGCAGATAGCCAGCCTGGTTCGTGGCGCAGTTGCCGTGGCTTGGTTCGGCATCCAGACCTATCTGGCTTCGGTAGTCCTCCGCGTCATGCTGGTGGCGATGGCACCGGGTTTGAAAGACCTGGACAGCAACTCCATCCTTGGCCTTTCAACCTTGGGCTGGCTCTCGTTCGTGGCCCTCTGGATCGTCCAGTTGGTCATCGTCAGCTTCGGCATGGAAATGATTCGTAAGTATGAGGCCTTCGCCGGACCCATCATCCTGGTGACCATGGCAGCGATTGCCGTGTGGGTCTTCATCGAAGCCGGCGGCGCCATCCAGTGGAGCGGCATCAAGGGCCTCGAGGGTACCGAAATGTGGCTCACCATCTTCGCCGGCGGTGCCCTGTGGGTCTCCATCTACGGAACCTTCGTCCTGAACTTCTGCGACTTCACCCGGTCCTCGGCTTCCAAGAAGTCCATCGTCAAGGGCAACTTCTGGGGCATCCCCATCAATATGCTCGTCTTCGGTGCAATCGTGGTGGTCATGGCCGGCGGTCAGTACAAGATCAACGGCACCGTCATCGAGAGCCCCTCTGACATTGTGGAGAGCATCCCCAATACGCTTCTGTTGGTGCTTGCCTGCCTGGCCCTGCTGATCCTGACCATCGCGGTAAACCTGATGGCCAACTTCGTGGCTCCCGTCTACGCCCTGACCAACCTCTTCCCACGACACCTGAACTTCCGCAAGGCGGCCTGGGTCAGCGGCACCATCGGCTTGATCATCCTGCCCTGGAACCTTTACAACAACCCGATCGTGATCGTGTATTTCCTGGGTGGCCTTGGTGCCTTGCTCGGGCCCCTGTTCGGTGTGGTCATGGCCGATTACTGGCTGGTCCGCCGCGGCAAGGTCAATGTCCCGGAGCTCTACACTGAGGATCCCAAGGGCGCCTACTTCTACAAGCGCGGCGTGAACCCGAAGGCCATCATCGCGATGCTCCCGGCCGCAGGCCTGGCCATTGCCATCGCCTTTATCCCTGCGCTGGCCGCGGCTGCTCCGTTCGCTTGGTTCATCGGAGCCGGCGTCGCAGCGCTGACGTACTTCGCTGTCGCGGACAAGAAGCAGGTCCACCAGGACGTCTCCGGCGAGTCGATCGCCGTCGCCAGCACCCACTGACACTGAGGAAACCCATGCGCATCCTTGTCGCAAACGTCAACACCACCCAGTCCATGACGGACTCCATCGCAGCGCAGGCTCGTGCTGCAGCGGCTCCCGGCACCGACATCATCGGCATTACGCCTCGCTTTGGCGCCGACTCCTGCGAAGGAAACTTCGAAAGCTATCTCGCTGCGATCGCCGTCATGGATGCGGTGGTGAACTATCCCGAACCTTTCGACGCCGTCATCCAGGCCGGCTACGGCGAGCACGGACGCGAAGGTCTCCAGGAACTCCTCGACGTCCCGGTAGTCGATATCACTGAGGCAGCAGCCAGCACCGCAATGTTCCTGGGCCACAAGTATTCAGTGGTCACTACCCTGGACCGCGCGGTTCCCCTTATCGAGGATCGCCTGAAGCTCGCCGGTTTGGAAGCACGTTGCGCCTCTGTCAGGGCCAGCGGCATGGCCGTGCTGGAACTAGAGGAATACCCAGAGCGTGCTGTCGAAGCGATTGTGAGCCAGGCGGAACAGGCGGTTCAGGACGACAAGGCCGAGGTTATTGTTCTAGGTTGCGGCGGCATGGCCGGACTCGACGAACAAATCCGCCAGCGCACCGGAGTCCCTGTGGTGGATGGAGTGGCGGCGGCGGTCACCATCGCCGAGTCGCTGGTCCGCCTCGGCCTGTGCACGTCCAAGGTCAGGACCTATGCCACTCCGCGCCCAAAGACTGTCATAGGCTGGCCGATAACAGCCGCCCAGCCGGCAGCAGCAGTCCAGCCAGCTGAAGCCGCACGCTGACGCTGCCACGAGCAATTTCCCGAAAGGCAACCACATGACTGACTCCAGCCCTCCCCCAAACCCAAGGGTCGCCGTCGTGACCGGTGCCGGTTCGGGTATTGGAAGGGCAGTCGCCAGGCTGATGCTCGCCGAGGGTTACCGTGTTGCGCTTGCCGGCCGCCGGGAGGCGCACCTGTTGGAAACTGCGGGCGAGCACCCGGATGCGCTGGCGGTTCCGTGCGATGTAACAGCGCCCGACGACGTCGCTCGCCTTTTCGCGGAGGTCCGCGAACGCTGGGGGCGGGTTGATGTGCTGTTCAACAACGCTGGCATTTTTGGACCGGCGGGCGACGTGGGAGACATCAGTGTGGAGGAGTGGGAAGCAACCCTTCGCGTGAACGTCACGGGCTCCATGTTGTGTGCCGCGGAGGCAGTGCGGACCATGAAAGCGCAAGAGCCGCAAGGTGGCCGGATCATCAACAACGGCTCCATTTCGGGGCACTCGCCCAGGCCCAAATCCGTGGCCTACACAGTCACCAAGCACGCGATGACGGGCCTGACCAAGAGCATTGAGCTCGACGGCCGGGAGTTCGGCATTACGTGCGGGCAGATCGACATCGGTAATACCCGCACGGAAATCATGGACACCATCGGCGTAGGCTCCGGGGCGCTGCAGGCTGACGGCAGCCGCAAAGTGGAGCCCATGTTCCCTGTGGATGACGCAGCCCGTGCCGTCCTGATGATGGCCAACATGCCGTCGTCGGCCAGTGTCGGATCCTTGGTGGTGACGGCCGCCGGCATGCCCTTCGTGGGCCGCGGCTAGCCTCAAAGCACCGCCCCAAACCGTGAGCCCGTGCCGCCACCACCCACTTTGCTTCCTGAATGCCCGTGACACGCCTGTAGGAGGGTGTGTCACGGGCATTTCTACGCCAAAGAAGGTGGTGGACGCACCAACATCCAAGCTCCAAACCAAATGTGACTTTCCGTATTATGGAAATCTTATTTCCCCTTGCGGAATGGTGTGAGCGGGCTTACATTTGGAAAACCCCCTCAAAACGTGGGGCTGTTCCCAACTGATTGGTTCAGATCAATGAAGATCCCAGACTCCGCGGCGCTGAAGGCGAGTTCGGCCCCGCAGAAGAAAAAGCGGCTGTACCAGTCGCTCTTTTTTCAAATCCTGATCGCCGTCGTCGCAGGTGTACTCATCGGCCATTTTTGGCCGACCATTGGGTCCGCCTTACGGCCGCTGGGCGATGGATTCATTCAACTCATTAAGATGATCATCGCCCCGCTGATTTTCCTTGTGATCGTCACAGGCATCTCGGCAGTGGGCGACGTCAAGGCGGTCGGACGGGTCGGGGTCAAAGCGCTCCTGTACTTCACCGGCGCCACTCTTTTCGCCCTCGTCTTCGGGCTCATCGTCGGAAATATCGTTCAGCCTGGTGCTGGCCTTAATATCGACCCCGCTACTCTCTCCCAGGACGCGCTCAACGCCAAGACCGGCAGCGCGCCTCCCAAGGACGCTGCAGCGTTCATCCTGGATGTCATTCCCGTCAGCGTGATCGGTGCTTTTGCCAACAACAGCCTGCTTCAGGTCCTATTCTTCTCCGTGTTCTTCGGCGCAGCCATCGTGGTCATCGGCCGCGAACGTTGCCTTCCGGTCATCAGCCTCATGGAAACCGTCTTGGAGCTGATCTTCAAGATCATGTCCTGGATCATGAAAGTGGCTCCCATTGGTGCCTTCGGTGCCATGGCGTTCATCATCGGCCAGTACGGACTGGGGACGTTGAGTACCTACGCCCTTCTTATAGCTGCCTGCTACGGTGCAGCCATTGTCTTCATCGGCCTGCTGTTCCTGGTGGCCTGGGGCTTCGCCCGGGTTCCCCTGTGGGCGTTCCTGAAGTACACCCGTGAAGAATTCCTGCTGGCACTCGGCACCGCCTCCACTGAAGCAGTGATGCCGCGCATCATGACCAAGCTGACCAACGCCGGCTGCTCCCGTGCCACCACCGGGCTTGTGGTTCCCACGGGCTACTCCTTCAACCTGGACGGCGCCGCGATCTACCTGTCCATTTCGCTGCTGTTCCTGGCGCAGGCCTTCGGCCACAACCTGGACCTTGGCCAGCAGCTGGCGGCACTGGGCGTCCTGCTCCTGACCTCCAAGGGCATGGCCGGCGTGCCGGGTTCGTCCTTCCTGGCGCTCTCCGCCACGGCAGCTGCGCTGGGCATCTTCCCGGTAGCCGGCGTCGCGCTTCTCCTCGGAGCCGACCGCCTCATGGACTCCATGCGCGTCGTAGTGAACCTGTTGGGCAACTGCGTGGCAACGTTCGTTGTGGCCAAATGGGAAGGCCAGTTCGACCGCAGCGTCATGCTCCGTGCCTTCAATGGCGAGATCACCAACCACGATTCCGCCATCATGCTGGGCAAGGAAGAAGCCTTCGAGGAACAGGAACTCGAACGCATCAGTGGCGGCCAGGAGCCTTCGCCCAAGTTCCGTGGCGGCCCCGCCGCGGAGGATATCCCGCAGTTCGAAATGAGCAAACGGGGCCAACCAACCACCCCGGTCTGCCCGGACTAGTACAGCCCAAAGCATGAGGCCCCTCAAGAGGATTCTTGAGGGGCCTCAGCTGTGTAAGAACCCGCTAAAGGGGCAGCAGTTCCGAGAGGTCGGCCCGCAAACCGGACGCCGTCAGCCTGTGTTCTGAAACAGCGTCAGTCCACGAAATCCTGCCAGTCACCATCGAAAGCCAGGTGGCGGCGTCGCACTCGACCACATTCGGGGGAGTCCCGCGCGTGTGGCGGGGCCCCTCCACGCACTGCGTCACACCGAAGGGCGGCACGCGGACTTCCACGGAGTTGCCGGGAGCGCGGGCGGTGACTTCCTCCAGGGAGTACCGTACCGCCGTCGCAATCAAAGTGCGCGACGGCGGCGGGCCGGCAACGCTGCCTGGCTTACCTGAACTGCTGGAAGGCTCGACGGCGGCCTGCCAGGCTGCCAGGGCGGCGCGGCCTTCCTCTATATTGACGCGGCGTCGTGCAACAGCCATTTGTTGTTCTCCTCAGAAGTACTAGTCCAGCAGGGCAGAGACAGCGTGGCCCAGCCGGATCTTTCCCACTTCGTGGCCGCCGCCGAGCACGGGCTCAACCACGCGCTCCAGAACGCTGGAAACTGCCGGGATGTCCACGGCACCGCTCACGGCCAGGAGAGTCAGTCCTACCAAGGACGTAGCGCGAAGGTTGCCGTCCAGCATCTTCACGGCCACAGTGGCACCTGTGGGAGTCGACAGGACCAGAACGCCCTCGGCCCCGATCTTGGCCAGGACATCGAGTTCTTCCATGACGATCGTGTTGGACTCGCCCTTGCCTTGGACGGCCCAGGGGTAATCGAGCATGGATGTGGCGATGGTGGCGGCCCGCGCGTTGGAGGATTTGTCGCCCGGGGACTTGGCCAAGCGGGAGTAGGCGCGGGCGAGGCCCGTCAGCGAGATGGCGGCAACAGGTGCTCCACAGCCGTCGATGCCCAAGTGGGAGATGGGTTCGCCGCTGTATTCCTCAATCACCGAGCGAACGCGCTGCTGCAGCGGGTGGTTTGGTTCGAGGTAGCTGCGCAGGTCCCAGCCGTTTTCTGTGCAAGCCCACAGGAATGCTGCATGCTTGCCGGAGCAATTGAAGGCCAGCTTGGATTGTCCGCGTTCGGAGCGGACCAGCCAGTTCCGGGCCGTTTCGTCTTGGGGCCAGGCGGTGGGGCACTGGAGGTTTTCTTCTTTAACACCCGCTGCTTTGAGCATCCCCTCCACAACGTCCATATGATCCAGGGACCCGGTGTGGCTGCCACAAGCGACAGCAACCTGCGCGCCGCGGAGGGGCACGCCGGACTGCATGGACGCCAGGGCTTGGAAGGGCTTGAGGGTGGAGCGGGCGAGGATGGGAGCGTCGATGTCACCAAGGCGGGTGACCACCGAGCCATCACCGGCAAGAACCACGGCCGCGCCGATGTGCCGGGACTCAATAAAGCCACTTCGTTCGATCACTGCCAGTTCCACCGCGGACTCAACGTTGAACGTTTCATGCGAACTTATGGGCATGAAGCAAGTCTAGGGGCGCGGCAGGGTGGTTCCCCGGTCATACGCGTCATACGCGCGCCCGCGCGCGTGATCCCGCGCACGGGCAGCCTGCAGGGATCCGTTTCCACGGGCCCGGTGGATGACACAGCTTAGGCCCCGCGCCCTTCACAAAGTACCCTTGAGGACTGTGAAGGTACTCGTCATTGGCCCAGGCGGCCGCGAACACGCCATTGTCCGCTCTCTGCTTGAAGATCCGAACGTTTCCGAGGTCCACGCGGCCCCGGGCAACGCAGGCATCAGCAAACTCGTTCCCACCCACGCGATTGACGGGAACAACCCGGAAGCCGTGTCCGCCCTCGCCACCAAGCTGGGCGTGGACCTGGTTGTCGTAGGACCCGAGGCGCCGCTGGCCGCCGGTGTGTCCGACGCCGTCCGCGAAGCCGGCATTCCGGTGTTCGGTCCCAGCAAGGAAGCAGCCCAGTTGGAGGCTTCCAAGGCCTTCGCCAAGCAGATCATGGCTGAAGCCAACGTTCCCACAGCCATGGCCCGCGTTGCCGCCAACGCCGAGGAAGCCGCCGACGCCTTGGACACCTACGGCGCCCCGTATGTAGTCAAGGACGACGGCCTGGCCGCAGGTAAGGGCGTTGTGGTCACCAAAGACCGGGCAGAGGCCTTGGAGCATGCCCAGACGTGCTTCGACGCTGGTGGAACCGTGGTCATCGAGGAATTCCTCGACGGCCCCGAAGTTTCCCTGTTCGTCCTGTGCGACGGCCGCACCACCGTTCCGTTGTCCCCGGCGCAGGACTTCAAGCGCATCTTCGACAACGACGAAGGTCCCAACACCGGCGGCATGGGTGCGTACACCCCGCTTGAGTGGGCTCCCGAGGGCCTGGTTCAGGAAGTCATCGACCGCGTGGCCCAACCCACCGTGGACGAGATGGCCCGTCGTGGCACCCCCTTCGTCGGCGTGCTCTACTGCGGCCTTGCCCTGACATCCCGCGGCACGCGAGTCATTGAGTTCAATGTCCGCTTCGGCGACCCCGAGACGCAGGCCGTCCTGGCACGCCTCAAGACCCCTCTCGGCGCGCTGCTGCTGGCAGCTGCCAAGGGCGAACTGGACACGGCAGAAGAGCTGCGCTGGTCCAGGGACACGGCAGTCGCCGTCGTCGTTGCTGCCGAAAACTACCCTGACGCACCCCGCACAGGCGACCGCATCCGTGGCCTGAAGAAGGTGGACGAACTGGACGGTGTCCACGTAGTCCACGCCGGCACCAAGCTGGACGACGAAGGCAAAGTGGTCTCCGCCGGCGGCCGCGTCCTCGCGGTGGTCGCGCTCGGTTCGGATCTGGTTGAGGCCCGTGAAAAGGCGTACGACGGCGTTGAGCTGGTTCAGCTTGAAGGCTCACAGTTCCGCACGGACATCGGAGGCAAAGCCGCCCGCGGCGAAATCCGCGTCCCGTACACGGCTACAGGAACCATCCCGAAAGTGCAGGCCTGAGCATGACTGAAGGCATCCCTACGGGCGGTTTCCAAACCGAAACGCTGGAACTTCCGGGCTGGACGCACGTCTACTCCGGCAAGGTACGCGATCTCTACGTGCCGGACGATGAAGCCATCACGGAAAAGATCGGCCAGGAATGTGTGCTGGTTGTCGCCAGCGATCGCATCAGCGCCTACGATCACGTGCTGAGCAGCGAAATCCCTGACAAGGGTCGTGTCCTGACGCAGCTGAGCTTGTGGTGGTTCGATCAGTTGGATGTTGAGCACCACGTGCTGGCGTCCACGGTTGAGGGTGGTGTTCCTGCCGCCGTCGAGGGCCGTGCCATGATCTGCAAGAAGCTGGATATGTTCCCGGTGGAATGCATCGCGCGCGGCTACCTCACCGGCTCCGGCCTGGCTGAGTATAAGGAATCCCGCACGGTTTGCGACATTCCGCTGCCCGAGGGCCTGGTTGACGGTTCCCGCTTGGAAAAGGCACTCTTCACGCCTTCTGCCAAAGCCGAAGTTGGCGAGCACGACGTCAACATCACGTACGACGATGTAGTGGCCATGGTGGGCGACGACATCGCTGCCCGCCTCAGCGAACTCACATTGAAGATCTACACGCGCGCCGAGGAGATCGCCCGTGAACGCGGTATCATCCTGGCCGACACCAAGGTGGAGTTCGGCATCGACGCGGCCACTGGGATCATCACGTTGGGCGACGAAGTCCTCACCCCGGACTCCTCACGGTTCTGGGATGCATCCACCTACGCGCCGGGCCGGTCGCAGCCTTCGTACGACAAACAGTACGTCCGTGACTGGCTGACTTCGGCTGAGTCCGGTTGGGACAAGTCCTCCGACACTCCGCCGCCGGCACTGCCCGCCGAAGTTGTGGATCGCACCCGCGCCCGCTACGTCGAGGCTTACGAGAAGCTAACGGGCCGCACCTTCGCCTAAGGCACCCAACTGAGTCGCAGTTCAGGTCGTTCTGAGCTCTCACAACGACCTGAACTGCGACTTACTTGGGTAATCAGGCTTCCGAATGTTCCTTCGCGGCACGGCGTTCGGCGAGGCGGATTTCCAGCACCGCGTCCATGGCCTGCTGAACCCGGTCCGAAGCTCCTGCCGCGCTGAAGTCGTGCTGCGCCTCTTCCAGGAACTGGAGCGCCTCGGCAGCTTCCCCGGCTGCTTTCAGGGACTTGCCCAGCAGCAGCGAAACTTCGCCCGCAGTGTGCCGTGCCAATACCTTGCGGTCTGCGTAGATTTCGCGGAGCTTCTCGACGGCGGCAGGGATGTCTCCGGTCAGGTACAGCCAGCGGGCGCGGATGAAGGCGACCTCAAGCTGGTCTGTTTTGTTTCCGCCCACAATGGACAGCGCGAGTTCTGCACGTTCAATGGCGGACAACGTTTCCGGTTCCACAATCCCCGAGGACAGTCGAACGGCTGCGGACGCCTTGTTGAAACGGGCCCACAGCTCAATGTCGTTGGCGGGGGAGAGGAGCTTTGCTGCACGCTCGTGGTGCTTGATGCCCTCAATGTAGTCGTGGCGCATGAAGGCGACGTTGCCAACCACCCAAGCGACTTCGCCGGCCAGCTGCGACATGGAGTGTTCGTCCATGTGCTCGATCATCGCCAGGCAGTACTGCCAGGCTTCGTCCAGCTTGCCGCTCTCGGCCAGGGCACCAATCAGCGCGCGGTGCGCACCGATGATGAGTGTGGATCCCTTGGGCAGCTGCTCGCTGAGTTTTACGGCTTGCTTGGCATGCTCGACGGCGGTGGCCAGCTGGCCTTGTCCGTGACACACCGCGGCAAGCATCTGCCAGGCGCGCACTCCCAGGCCTGCGGATTCGGTGGCCATGGGGTGTTCCAGGAGGTGCTCAACGATCTGCTGGCATTCCTTCAACTGGCCTTGCTTCATCACGCACTCGGCCTGCATGTACGTCATGTTCCACCAAGCGCTGTTGTTCTTGGCCTCAAGGGCAATCTGTGCGGCGGTGGCAGCGTGGCTGGCGGCGAGTTGATAGTCGCGAAGATCCCAGGCTTGCCGGGCATACAGTCCGGCGAGGACATACTCGGCATCACTGACGGAGACCGGCTGGCTCCATGCTTCCAAGGCCTTGGGTGCAAGTTCAAGCCTGCGGGCCAGTTCCTCGATGACCTCGGCCGTGGGCTCACGGCGGCCTGTCTCGAGCAGCGAAATGTAGCTCGGTGAATACAGGTTTTTGCCGAGCTCTGCCTGCGTTAACCCACGTTCGAGCCGTTCGGCACGTAGCTTCTCGCCGAATCCGTTTCCCACGGGTCCCTCCTACAGGTGTCTTTTGACCAAAACCTTGACAGTCTCTGTGGAAAACATTTTACAATGTATGTCAACAGGGACCGTGCAATTTCCGTAACGAATCCGACTCGCATTGGGGTACAACAACATGTTCAAGAAAATCATCGCTTCAGTGGCCGTGGCGGGCGCACTGACGTTTGCGGTTGCGGCTCCCGGGGTTGTCTCCGCTGCTCCTGCAGCAGATACCAGCACAGTAAGCGCCATCGGTAACTGGCCGGACCCCATGCGGTCCACCACCACAACACCCAAGAAGGACAAGGCTGAAGCTACAGTCACCACGATGTCCATTGGTAACTGGCCCGACCCTATGTAAAACAATTGTAGTAAAGAACCCCCGGAGCGTGACGAGCGATGCTCCGGGGGTTTCTTTGTGCCCCTTTATGGACTGCATCGGCGACACCCAAATTCGCTCAGGAGCCGGAAACGGGTTCACGTCACCCGGATGCGCGTGGCGCGGGCGGGGATGCGTGGCGCGGATGGATGGGCAAACAAAAATGGCGCCGATTTCTCGACGCCATTCTCGTGTTTGGTCGGGATGACAGGATTTGAACCTGCGACCTCTTCGTCCCGAACGAAGCGCGCTACCAAGCTGCGCTACATCCCGATCCGCTGCGAAAGCAACTGTTCAAGAATAGCCGAAACGTCCCGCGATGCGAAATCGAAGAGTGGGTGTCGCTCCTCACAGCAGCCGGAGGTGAAGGGCTAGACCAACGACTCGCGCCAGGCCCCATGAAGCTGGGCAAACCGACCGCCACCGCTGATCAACTCGGCCGGCGTCCCGTCCTCCACAATGCGTCCGTCGTGGACCACCAGAACCCTGTCAGCCGTCTCTACAGTTGAGAGGCGGTGGGCGATGATGATTGCCGTCCGGGCTCCCCGGCCGCCGGCTACTCCCTCCAACAGCTTGGACAATCCTTCCTGGACCATACGCTCAGAAGGAATGTCCAGGGAGGACGTTGCCTCATCCAGTATCAGTACGGCAGGTGCGGCAAGGAACGCTCGGGCAAAGCCGATGAGTTGGCGTTGACCGGATGACACCCGACCACCCCGCTTGTTGACGTCCGTGTCGTATCCCTCGGGGAGGCTCATGATGAACTCGTGTGCACCTACCGCTGCAGCTGCGGACTCGATCTCAGAACGGGAAGCCTCCGGACGGCCAAGAGCTATGTTGTCGGCAACCGAACCGCTGAAGAGGAAGGCCTCCTGCGTCACCATGACCACTGCGCGGCGGAGGTCTGTTGTGGACAGGGCACGAAGATCGACGCCATCCAGGGTGATGGCCCCGGACGTGACATCGTAGAAGCGTGCCACGAGCTTGGCCAACGTCGACTTTCCCGCACCCGTCTGGCCTACCAGGGCAACCGTCTGGCCAGCCGGAATGTGAAGGTCAAGCTTTGGGACGACGACCTTGCCGTCGCTGTAGCCGAACTCCACGCCCTTGAAGTCGATCTCACCGCGTGAGCTCTTCAATGCCACGGGGTTCTTCGGCGGGCGGACCGTGGGAATCTCCTCAAGGAGTCCGGACACCTTTTCCAAGGCAGCCTGTGCACTTTGGAAGGAGTTGTAGAACATTGCCATCTGGTCCACAGGCTGGAAGAAGCGCTTCGTAGACAGGATGAGCGCCAGCAGGACACCGACAGCCAGGTCTCCACTCAGAACCCGGAAGCCGCCGAACAGCAGGACCACGGCCACGCAAACGTTGCCGATCAGCACCAAACCAGGCTGGAAGATGCCGTTCAAGTTGATGGAGCGGACGGTGTTCTTGCGGTAATCCTCGGCCAGCTCGCCGTACCGGGAGGCATTCTCGTGCTCCTTGCGGAACGCTTTCACGGCACGAATCCCGGTCATCGTTTCCACGAAGTGGACGATCAACCGGGCGGACACCACGCGAGACTCACGGAACGCGATCTGTGAATGCTTCTGGTACCAACGGGCAAGGAAGAACATAGGCACGCCGGCCGCAAGGACGATCAGGCCGCTGCGCCAATCCAAGGCAAAAACAGTCACAGCTGTGAACACCATGAACAGCATGCCCGACGCCAGGGAACTTACCCCGGAATCCAAGAGTTCGCGGAGGGCTTCGAGGTCCGAGGTCTGCCGGGCGATGATGCGGCCCGAAGTGTATTTCTCGTGGAACTCAAGGCTCAACCGCTGGGTGTGCCGGAAGACCCGAAGGCGCAGATCCAACAGCATGGCCTGGCTGAGCCGGGCAGTGGAGGTCACGTACAGCGCCGTCATTCCAGCCGTGGCGATCGCAGCCGCCAAGTACAGGGAACCGGCCAGTACCAAGGGCCCATTGTTGCCGGCCTGCAGCGCAGGAAGGGCGTTGTCGATGCCGAAAGCGATTAACGCAGGTCCCGCAACACGGGTGAGCTGCGAGACCACCACCATCACGATCGTCAGCCAGAAACGCAGCCGCACAGGGCGGATGAGGGAGGCAAGCAAGGTGAGCGACCGGCGTCGTACGGCTTTGCTGTCTGCCTTAGTGAGGAGGGTATTGTCCTCGTTGGCGGTTCCAAACGTTGCGGCACTCACCTGCGGGCCTCCTCGGCTTCTTCGAGCTCATCCAGTTCGGTGTCGAGGTCCTTCGGACCGGCGTCGAGGCTGGCGATGACGTAGCGGTAGTGATCATTCCCGGCCAACAGTTCCGTATGGGTCCCGACGGCGGTGATGGTCCCGTTTTCGAGCAAGGCCACCCGGTCCGCCAACGCCACGGTGGAAGGGCGGTGCGCGACGATCAAGGTGGTGGTCTCGCGCAGGACCTCCCGCAAACGGGCTTCCACACGCTCCTCCGTGTTCACGTCCAAGGCAGACAGGGGATCGTCAAGGACCAGAACCTTGGGTTTGGCGGCGATGGCACGGGCCAGCGCAATACGTTGCCGTTGGCCACCGGATAGGCTCAGTCCTTCCTCGCCAATCAGGGTGTCCACGCCGTCCGGCAAAGAGTAGGCGAACTGCGCCTGTGCCACATCCAGGGCCTCGTCCAGGGCGGCGTCGCTGGGCTCCGGGGCTCCGAGGAGGACGTTGTCCCGGACTGAACTGGAGAACAGCGTGGTGTCCTCGAACGCCACGGCAATGATCTTTCGGAGTTCGTCGAGGTCGTAGTCACGGACATCCACGCCGTCGATCGTCACGGCCCCCTCAGTGACGTCATAGAGGCGGGGAACCAGCTGGAGCAGGGCACTCTTGCCGCTACCTGTAATGCCTACAAGGGCCATTGTTTCGCCGGGGCGGATATCCAAGGTGACGTCGTTCAGGAGGGTGCCGCCGTCGTCGAACCCGAAGCCTGCGTGCTCAAAGCGCAAGGCGCCCTTCACCGTTTCCGGAACGCCGGCTTGATCCGGCGAGGTGATGGTGTTTTCCGTATCCATGACCTCGAAGTGGCGGTCCAGGGCTGTCTTGGCGGTGAGCGCCATGGCCAGGAGCATGCCGGAGAATTCCACCGGCGTGGCCACCACCGCCGCAGTTGCGAAGAACGCCACCAAAGCGCCGATGCTGAGTTCCCCACTAGCGGCGAGCATGATGCCCACCACCAGACCGACGCCAAGCGCCAACTCCGGCAGCAGCGTCACCACAAGCGTGAAGCCGGCCTGCTGCTTTGCCTTGGCGATCTCGGTTTGGCGGAGTTCCTCTGCCTGGCCGTTGAAGTTCTCCAGTGCTTCACGGCTACGCCCGAAGGCCTTCAGGACACGGATGCCGTGGACTGATTCCTCCACGGTTGTGGCGAGGTCGCCGGCTTGGTCCTGGCTGAGGCGGGTGACCAAACTGAAGCGGCGGCGGAAGCGGAATGAGTTGATCATGATCGGCACGGCCGCTGCGAGGAAGATCAGTGCCAACTGCCAGCTCATGGAGAACATGACGCCGACGCCGATGATCACAGTAAGCGTGGTGACCACCAGCATGATCGCGCCAAAAGCCATCCAGCGACGCAGGAAACTCAGGTCCGTCATGGCGCGTGAGAGTAGCTGGCCGGAACCCCAGCGGTCGTGGAAGGCGACCGTCAGTTGTTGCAGGTGGCCGTACAGGGTCACGCGCATCCTGGTCTCAACGGTGGTGGCCGGGTTGATGACGAACTGCCGGCGCAAGGCCACCAGCCCGGCTTCGGCAATACCCAAGGCAAGAATCACGACGGCGGCAATCCAGACCGCGTCCGAGGAACCGCCGGGCTGCAAAGAGTTGTTGACAAGAACCCGCAGCACTTGGGGGATGGTCAACGCGACGATGCTGGCCAGGAGGGCGCAGACCAGGCCCATGAATAGTCGGGGGAGGATGGGCCGCACGTGAGGGTACAGGCGGCCGACGGAGGTGAAGAATGACGTTTTCTTGGACATGCCCGCTTCTCAACAGCTGGATCTTCAGGTGGTGCGGAGGTAGTTTCCCGTAGCAACTACCCTATGCCATGGCGTGATTCGTTTCACAGGACCACGCAACGAGGGTGAAATGTTTGACCCAGTTATTGAGGATCGTAATGCTCGCCCGGAGTTCAGTCGCGTGGCGTGAGCGTCAGCAGCACTGCTTCAGGGCGGCACGCGATGCGTACCGGTGCGAAGCGCGAGGTGCCGATGCCGCCGGAGACGTTCACCGGCGTCGTGAAGCTATCGCTTTCCCAGTCGTGAAGGCCCTTGGCACGCCAGTTGGGAAGATCGCAGTTGGCGACGAGCGCACCGTAACCGGGGATGCAGATTTGGCCGCCGTGCGTGTGGCCAGCCAGGATCAGGTCCGCACTGGCCTCCGTGAAGTGGTCCAGCACTCGCTGGTACGGAGCGTGAATGACCGCCACCTTCAGGTGCGGGCGGGCATCCTGGTTGACCGTCCCTCGAGGCCAACCGGCATAGCGTTCGCGGTTCAGGTGGGGGTCATCGACTCCGGAGAAGTCGAAGCGCAGCCCGTTCAGCACCACTGACTGGGCGCGGTTGGTGAGGTCGATCCAACCTCCCATGCCGAAGGCCGAGCGAAGCTTCGGCCAGTCCAACGCAATCGGGTCGGTTCGCATCCGGGAAGGACCACGGAAGTAGCCCACCGGGTTCTTGACCCGCGGGGCGTAGTAGTCATTGGAACCCGGAACGAAAACGCCCGGGAACTCCAGCAGGGGTCGCAGAGCCTGGATCAAGGGATCGACGGCCTTGGTGTGGCTGAGATTGTCGCCCGTGTTGACCACGAGATCAGGCCTCAGATCTGCCAGTGATTGCAGCCACTGCGTCTTCTTATCCTGGCCCGGTACGAAGTGGATGTCACTCAGGTGCAGGACACGGAGCGGCGATGAACCAGCAGGGAGGATGGGCAGGGTTTCGTGGCGGACCTCGAACTGGTCCTTCTCCCACCACCCGTATGCGGCCGCCGCTGCGCCTGCTGCTGCCCCGACGGCAGCAGTGACGGCGAAACCGCGCCCGACAGTGCGGACGCGGTTAGCCAATGAATCACTGAAGGACATGCTTAGTCCTTATTGCCGTTGCCATTGTTGCCGTTGCCGTTGTTACCGTTCCCGTTGTTGCCGTTCCCGGACGACGGCGGGTTGGGCGCGGTGGACGGCGTGTTGTTGGACGGGGTGTTGTTACGCGGCTGAGGCGTCGCAGTACCGAGCAAGTTCGATGGCGGCTGCTGGAAGGGATTGGTGCCGTAGGCAGGTGCAACAGCAAGCATGTAGTTGGTGAACTGAGGGCCAGCGATCATGTAACCGTCGATCGCGTCGTAGAACTTACCGTTCACGGTTAGGTTTCGGCCGGGACGAAGCTGGTCACCCAAGGGGTCACCAAACCAAGAGGCTGTGGCCAAACCGCTGGTGTAACCGACAACCCAGGTGGAACCGTTGGAGTCGTTGGTGCCGGTCTTGGCAGCTACCGGGAAGTTCTTGGAGTTGAGGGCTGGACGGATCAACGAGCCTGAGCCTTCATCCAGCACCTTACCCATCGCGTAAGCGACGCCGCGGGCTACTTCCGGCTTTACAGCATCGCGGCAGCTGGAAGACTGCGCGGGCAGTTGAGCGCCGGATTGGTCCTTCACAGAAGTGATGGCAATCGGCTCGCAGTATTTGCCGTCAGCGGCGAAGGTCGCGAAGGATGCCGCCATTGTCAGCGGAGCGGTCTGTGTCGCGCCAATGAGGTTGGACAATCGGGTCATCTGAACCTGCGGGTTGGGATCCGTGACCTTGCCCGTGTCGTCGCGTGTCGGAAGGCCGCCGTGGATGCCTGCGGCATCCACGATGCCCTGAATGCCGCAGAGGTCAACCTGCGCCGCCGAAGCGAACGTGGCTGTGTTGATGGAGTTCTTGAGACCCCAGAGGACCGTCATGTTCCGGTAGTACTGCGGTTCGGCATTTTGAAGGTCGAAGCTTCCCTGCACGTTGGCATCATAGAAGCCATCAGTCGGGGTAGGACAAGTATTTTTCCACGGGAAGTTCTGCGGATACTTGCGAACGGCCGCGTTGACGTTTTGGTTCATCGACTTGCCCTCGTTCAGCCATTGGGCGAACGTAAAGGGCTTCATCGTTGAACCGGGCTGGAACCCGCCAATGCCGTTGAGGTCGTTGCCATTGGCGTCCAGGACGTCCACGTTGAAGTTCTGCGTCTGATCGAACTTGCCTTCTTGCGGCAGCCAAACAGTGTTCTGGGCCATGCTCACGATTTGGCCGGTGCCTGGCTGGACGGAAACGAGCGAGGCGCCCCATTTGTCCGGGTTTGCACCAGCCGTGGCGTCGACCTGCTGCTGCGCGACGTTCTGGGCGGTCGGATCGAGAGTGGTCTGGATGGTGAGGCCACCACGTTGGACGCGCTTGATGCGCTCTTCCGTGGTGTCACCGTAAGCCGGGTTATTGAAGAGCAAGTGGAGCACGTAGTCACAGAAGTACGGGGCCATGGTGGCGTACGCGCAGCCCTGGCGTGCCGGGGTGACCTGCGTGGTGACCGGAGTAGCAATAGCCTCTTCGTACTGTGCCTGGGTGATCTTGGCCTGGTTCACCATGGAGGCCAGCACCAGGTCCCGGCGCTTCTGGGCGTTTTCCGGATTAGCGATGGGATCGAAGGCCGACGGGCTGTTCACGAGGCCGGCCAGGAGGGCGGCCTGCGGAAGCGTCAGGTCCTTGGCAGAGGTGCTGAAGAAGAACTTAGAGGCGGCTTCAATGCCGTAGGCGTCGCGGTTGAAGAAGACGATGTTGAGGTAACCCTCAAGGATCTGCTCCTTGGAGAACTTCTTCTCCAGCGCGATGGCAAGCTTCATTTCCCGAAGCTTGTCGCCCACGCCCTTACCGCCACCGTTGAGCTTGACGTCTTCTTCCCTGTCAGCTGCGACGAGGGATTCGTTGATGACGTTGTTCACGTACTGCTGCGTGATGGTGGACGCGCCCTGCTTGTTGCCGCGGGCGGTGCTGACGATGGCTCGCATGATGCCGGTGGTGTCAATGCCGCCGTGCTCATAAAAACGGCTGTCCTCGATAGCGATGACAGCGTCCTTGATGAAGGGGCTCATTTGATCCAGCGGAACCTTGGTCCGGTTCTCTGCGTAGATCGAGGCGATCGGCGAACCGTCCTTCGCCAGGATCGTGGTGTTCTGGCTGGGCGGATCCACCTGAAGTTCCGCCGGCAGAGTGTCAAAGAACTGAATTGAACCACTTGCGGCACTGCCCGAAACGGCGGCTGCGGGGACCAAAAGGCCCGCCACCAGGACGCCACAAATCGCGCTCACACCAAGGAAGCCTAGAATCTTTCCGAGGGTGGTGGCAGTGTCGAATAGTGGGTTCTTGCGAGTCACCATGTTTTCCACTTTACCGGCAAGGGCTAGGCTTTCTGTCATGACCAAATGGGAGTACGCCACGATTCCGCTCATTATTCACGCTACGAAGCAGATCCTGGACCAGTGGGGCGAGGACGGCTGGGAGCTCGTCCAGGTCGTCGGTGGACCCGATGGCAAAGGCCTTGTTGCATACCTGAAGAGGGAGAAGCAGTAATCATGACCACCCCCGCAGAAACCACGTCTGCCGCGGAATCCGGCGCCCCCACGTCTGCTGTTGAGCAGCGTCTGGCCGAGCTCGGATTGACCCTCCCCGAGGTTGCCGCGCCCGTCGCCGATTACGTACCTGCCATCGTCTCCGGCAACTACGTTTACACCTCCGGACAGCTGCCTTTTATTAACGGCAAACTCGAAGCTACGGGCAAGGTTTCCCTCGGCGAGTTGGGCGCGTCCGACGAACCCACCGTTGATCCGGAAGATGCCAAGCGTTACGCAGCACTGTGCGCCATCAACGCCCTCGCTGCAGTCAAGAGCGTCATCGGCGACCTTGACCGCGTCACCCGCATCGTCAAGGTTGTGGGTTTCGTATCCTCCGAACCCACCTTCACCGGCCAGCCCGGCGTGATCAACGGTGCGTCCGAACTCCTCGGACAGGTATTCGGCGACGCCGGCAAGCACGCACGTTCCGCCGTCGGCGTTTCTGTCCTGCCGCTCGACTCTCCCGTTGAAGTCGAGCTCATCGCTGAATTCAGCTAAGGAACCGGTTTACCCAATTGCCGCAGCTTGCCCGCCGTCTGTTCGTACTGCCCCAGGAACTTGAGGGGGCAGCACGAAACTGGCTTGAGCTTGGCGAACGGACCCCCAGGGCCGCCCGCTACGCCTCCTCAGTTGTGCTGTTGCGCGACTCGCCCACCGGCTTGGAAACCTGGCTTGGATATAGGCCAGGTTCCTCGCCGTTGGGCGTTGTCGCGTTCCCGGGCGGCTCGCTGGACCCGTCCGACGACGACCCCGTAGGTTGGCTTGGCCCGTCACCCCAGCATTGGGCTGAGCAGCTGGGAACGGACGACGTCGGGCTCGCCCGCCGCCACGTGGTGGGCGCCATCCGCGAACTCTTCGAAGAAACCGGGGTCCTGCTCGCAGGACCTGATGCGTCCTCCACTGTTGAATCGAACTCCACCGTCGACTGGATGCGTGCCCGTGAAGCCGTGGCCGCCCAGGAGAAGTCCTTCACGGAGATGCTCTCCAAACGTGGACTGTCCCTCCGCACGGACCTCCTGAAGCCCCTGGTGAACTGGCTCAGCCCGGACTTCGCCCATGCGCGTTTCAACACCCGGTACTTCGCTGCCACAGTGCCCGTGAACCAGCAACCCAGCATCCTGGGCAGTAAGGGGGTTTGGGGCCGTTGGGTCACCGCAGCCGAAGCCATCGCCTTGCGGGACACCTCAGCACTCGGTGACGAAGTTGGCCAGGAAAATACCGTTGGCCTCAAACTCGGTCAGCTCCTGGTACCCGGCTCCGAGATCATGCTCGAAAAGATGGCGAACGCCAACGGCTGCATCGCTTACCTGAGCTACAAACGCAAAGCCCACGTGTATCAGGCCAAGCTGGTGGACGAGGGCGGAATCCTGATGCTCGAGGTCGAAGCCGCCCGCACCGTTGCAGGGGAGCCCCAGCGCGAGCGTTAAGACGCTCGCTCACATCCCGCGGGCTTCAACCCGACGCTCGCTCACGTCCCTCGGGTTTCAACGGGACGCTCGCTCACATCCCTCGGGTTTCAACGGGACGCTCGCTCACGTCCCTCGGGCTAGACCGCGTCTGCCAGGTATTCGATCGCGAGCTTGTAGCCGAGCACACCGGCGCCCACAACGATTGCGTTGCACACGCCCGACAGGTACGAGTGGTGGCGGAATTCTTCACGCTGGTGCACGTTGGTGATGTGGACCTCGACGGCGGGCAGCTGCACAGCCGCCAGGGCATCACGAAGGGCCACGGACGTATGCGTGTACGCGCCGGCGTTGATCACAATTCCGACGGCGCTGCCTCGGGCAGCGTGGATGGCGTCCAGAAGGTCGCCCTCATGGTTGGACTGAACACAATCAACAGTGAAGCCATGGGCGGCTGCCGCAGTCATGGCCAGTTGCTCCACATCGGCCAGGGTGGACGTGCCGTACTTCTCCGGTTCGCGGGTGCCCAGGAGGTTCAGGTTGGGGCCATTGATCACAAGGATGGTTCCGCGACCGGTCTCGGTGGCAGGAGTGGCTTCAGTCATGGCTCCCAATCTATAGCGGTCCGGAGGAGTCCGGGAATCGTTACTTACGAGTGCACTGACCTGCCGAGACGGGGTCGCTGAGGCCGGGAGCCTGCGAGGCCACCGGTTCCAGGTCCTGCATGGTGAGGGCGAAGCCGAGGGCGGCATCTGTAGTTGTCTTAGCGAAGATCAGCCCGGCCACCTGGCCCTGCATAGTCAGCAGGGGACCACCTGAGTTACCCGGCTGGACGTCGCCGGCCAGCTTGTAGACGAGCTCCGGCGAAGGATTGTTGCCGTAAATGTCCGGAACCAGAATGGTTGAAATGCCTTGGACAGTGGCCGGCTTGGATTGGAACGGACCGCCGTGCGGGTACCCAGCAAAAGCGGCAGGACTGCCCGCCGCCAAATCGGCACTCAAGGGCAGTGGATTGGACTGAAGACCATCCACAGCCAGGACGGCGATGTCCCGCTGGGAGTCGAAGTACACCACCCGACCCGGCAACGCACCGCCGTCGGGAACTTCCACAACCGGCTGCGACACGCCCGCAACAACATGCGCATTGGTGACGACGCGCCCGGGCGAGACAACAAATCCGGAACCGGTCTGGTTTTGCCCGCATTCGAATGCGGTGCCGGCGATCTTGAGGACGGAATCGGCGGCTTGGTTGAGGGCTGGAGTGTCCGTGGACTCGTTGGGGACGGGCACGGGCGTTACTGGTCCGATGCCCTCAATGAGCTTGGGAATTCCATCACCGATCACCGTGGACCGCAGCTGTGCCATGGTGCTCTTGACGGGTGTGGGAGTCAGCTTGTCGATGTAGCGAATGACGCGGGACTCGGCCAATTGCTGCGAAACGAACGGCACGCCGAGAGAACTGATGCTGAACGCAAGCATGGACATCACCAGCGCCGCCACCACAACGCTCACCACGCCACCGATCAATCGGTCCACGGCATGCAGCGGCTTGATCCGCACAGCGTGGCGGACTTTTCGCCCGATCATGGTGCCAAGCCCGTGCCCCAATGCGATAAGCACGACGGCGGCACCCACCGTGGCGGTCAGCCTCCAACCGCTGTCGGTTACCCAGCCGCTGACGAGCGGAACGGCCATGAAGGCAGCAATGGCACCGACGACGAATCCTGCGATTCCACCCAGCGTGACCATAAAACCGTTGCGCAGGCCATAAATCAGGTAGGACAGCAGCATCAAGATCAATGCCAAATCCAAAATCGTCAAGCCAAACACCAATGCTCCTCATAGCCGGGTAGCGCCAATTCTAGGTGGCCACCCTGACAACAAACCGTTAGTCAGGTCACGATATGGGCCCCTTATACCCCTGTGAAGGGCGTCAGGAGGGGCTGGATGCCCCGAAACCCGCGCCATTTCAGCGTTTCACGTGCCAAGTACGTCACAGAAGCTTAAAAATTCTGAAACAATGGCCTGAGCGCCACGACCGAAACTTATATTCAGGAGATTTCATGGACATCGAGGTATTGCGCCGCGCACCCCTCTTCGCCACCCTTGACGACGACGCATTCCGCTTGCTGACGGACGAACTCACCGAGGTGGACCTTTCACGTGGAGCTTCGGTGTTCCGCGAAGGCGACCAGGGTGACCAGCTCTACTTCATCGTTTCCGGCAAGGTAAAGCTCGGCCGCACGTCCCCCGATGGCCGCGAATCGCTCCTGGCCATCCTCGGCCCGGGTGAACTCTTCGGCGAAATGGCGTTGTTCGACCCCAGCCCGCGTACCGCAACGGCCACCGCCGTCTCGGAAACCCGCCTGGCCGGCCTCAAGAACGAGAGCCTCAACGCACTGCTCCGCACGCGCCCTGAGGTTTCCGCGCAGCTGCTGCAGGCCTTGGCCCGCCGTCTTCGCCGGACCAACGACTCCCTCTCTGACCTCGTCTTCTCAGACGTCCCGGGCCGTGTAGCCAAGGCACTGCTCGATCTGGCAGACCGCTTCGGCCGCCCCGCCACTGACGGCGTGCTGGTAGCGCACGAGCTCACGCAGGAAGAACTTGCCCAGCTGGTGGGCGCCTCCCGCGAAACCGTTAACAAGGCACTTGCCGAATTTGTCCAGCGCGGCTGGCTCCGCCTGGAAGCCCGTGCCGTGGTGATCCTGGACATGCAGCGCCTTCGCCAGCGCTCACGCTAAACAGCAACGAAAAAGCCGCCCTGGTTGTGAACCAGGGCGGCTTCTTTGTGTCAACAGTGAGCGAGCGTTCGGCTCAAGCCCTTGGGATGTGGGCGAGCGTTCGGCTCAAGCCCTTGGGATGTGAGCGAGCGTCAGAGGGCCGTGAACCGCAGCAGGATGGCATGCTCCGGGTTCAGGACCGGCATGGGAAGACCCACTTCGCCCAGGAACCGTCCCGAAGCTTCAGCGCCGGACGCCAGCCACGGCGCCGGCTTTGCCTCGGTGAACGTGTGCCCGTAGTCGGCATCCCCGGGTGAAGGGAAGATCGCCTCCACCCGGTAGGTCCGGGACGGGTCCAACCCCGGAATGGTCACCCGACCGGGCAGTTCGCTAAAGCCTGTTCGAGTCTTCACCACGGCGAAAAGCGCCGCCGTGGCGTAGGACGTTGGACCCTCAGCCACCACGCCGTGCACCATCAGCGACTCGTCCGGCACATCGGCCCGCACCATTCGGCCACTGTGGAGGAGGCCACGGTGCTCCTTGTAGAGACCGATGAAGCGTTTGAGCTCCTCACGCTCGGCCCCGGTGACGGAACGGACATCCCACTCCATGCCGAAGTGCCCAAACAACGCCGTGATAGCGCGGAATGAGAGGTCGTGCGTCCGCCCGGTGGTGTGCGATGTTGTGGGGCCAATGTGCCCGCCCACCAGTTCCGGCGGGACCACCATTCCGGTCCATCGTTGGATGGTTTGCCGTTCCAAGGCGTCGTTGCAGTCCGAAGCCCAGATGCGGTCGGTCCGCTCCAGGATCCCAAGGTCCACACGGGCGCCACCGGAGGAGCAGCTTTCGATTTCAACCTCTGGATGGGCTGCATGGAGCGCATCGAACAGCCGGTATGCGGCCAGGGTTTGCTCGTGCACCGAAGCCCGGCCCGCATGCCCGTGCTCTAGAAGGTCACGGTTCTGGTCCCACTTGAGGTAGCTGATGTTGTTCTCGCGCAGCAAGCTGTCCATGCGCTCGTAAATGTACTGCCATGCGTCCGGGTTCACGAGGTCGATCACATGCTGTTGCCGCCACCCGAGGGGCAGGCGGCCGCCGTCTTTGTAGGAAACTGCCGAGGGGCCCACGATCCATTCGGGATGAGCCCTGGCAACGTCCGAATCCAGGTTGACCATTTCCGGCTCAACCCAGAGACCGAATTCCATGCCCCGGCTGGTCACGGCATCAATCAACGGCGTCAGGCCGCTTGGCCAGAGGGCCTCATCGACGTACCAGTCGCCCAAGCCGGCGTGGTCGCCGCGGCGCCCGCGGAACCAGCCGTCGTCGAGCACGAAACGCTCAACTCCAAGATCGGCAGCCGACTCGGCCAGTTCGATCAGGGTGTCCAGTTTGTGGTCGAAATACACCGCTTCCCACGTGTTGAGGACAACTGGGCGGACTTTCCCGGAAGCTGCACCCACATGGTGCGGACGTGAACGGAACCAGGAGTAGAAAGCCTCGGAAATTCCGTCCAGACCCCGGTCTGAGTACGCCGCAAACAGTGCGGGGGTTGTGTAACTTTCGCCTGGCTGCAGGACCACTTCTGCGGGTCCCAACAGCTCGGAGCCACCCACCATGGTGCGGCCATCGGCAACACTGTCTGCAAACTGCTCATGGTTGCCGCTCCACGCCAGGTGCGTGGCCCACACTTTGCCCTGGCGGTTGCCGAAACCGGCTGTTCCGGCCGCAAGCAGGAGCGAAGAGTCGTGTCCGGTCCGTCCATGGCGACCCGTGCGGACCCAGGTTCCCTGTTGGATGGGCCTGCGCTGGGGGTGGCGCTCACGGCACCAGCGACCCGTCAGGTCCAAAAGTTCGACGGCGTCAGGCGCCACCGGGAGCACGGTCGCCAACTCATCCACCTGGAAAGGCGACGTGCCGGCGTTCGTCACCGAGTGCCGCAGTTCGAGAAGACCGCCGGGGTGCAGGGTGAGATTGCTGGTCACGGTGATGCCGGCCTCGGGATCCGCTTGGACGATTACCGCGGAGTTGCCGTCCGCCGTCGCGCTCCCCAGTCGGAGGCGGACGGAGAAGTCGAAGCCGGGAACGCCATCCGTGAAGCGGTGCCCACGAAGTCCCGGCCTGCCCTGCCACGACGACGAAGCCTGGGGGAGAAGCCCTGCAGGTACGTTGGCGTCAATGGACGACGGCGGGATGGGCTCGTTGAGGATGGCCAGATCCGGCAGGGTGTCGCCCAAGTCGGCTCCCCAGTGGGTTATCTCAGCCTCTCCACGGTGGGTGCTGATCACCAGGCTGGTACCTGCGGAACGGAGGTGGAGCGGTTGCATGTGTTGAGTCACTTTCAGATGGGGTGGTCTGGGGTGTTGTGGGGCCCGCTCAGCGCACTTCGCGAAGGAAATGGCGCGCAGAGCGGGCCCCACAACGGGTGGGGGTGCTACGGGAGGGTTGTTACTTCGCGAAGAGTGCGTTGACCTGTTCGTTGGCGGCTGTCAGCGAACTGGCCGGAGACTTGCCGGCGATCACCGCGTCCACTGCCGGCTTCATGATTCCAGCAACCTTGGAAGCGTTGTCGGTGATCGGCAGCATGAAGGTGGTCTTGTCCGTCACGTGCTGGGTGAAGGCGCTGACGTCCACATTCTTGGCCTTGAAGGCATCGGCGGCCTTCTCGGAGGAAGTGGTGATGGCCGGGAACACGACGGCCTTGGAGGCCACGACGTCCTGGCAGGCTGAGGAGCCGAGGTACTCGACCCACTTAATGGCGGCGTCCTTCTTCTTGGTGCCGGCCCAAACTGAATCGGCCAGGCCATTGAACATGGAGGCGCGCTTGCCTTCGGGCCCCTGGGGTGTGGGGGCGATGCCGACGTCGATGCCCTTGTAGCCGGTGTACTGGCCGATCATCCAGGAACCATTGCTGTTGATGGCGGCCTTGCCTGCGCCGAAGTTGTCGGCGGCGTTGGCGCCAACGGTGGTTTCGAGTTTGGGCATGTAGCCCTTCACGGCGAGCGAGGCCCACCAGTCGATGGTGTCCTGGAGCTTCTTGTCGTCGTAGTTGAAGTGGGTGCCCCAGGGGTTCTTGTCTGTGGTGGTCCAGCCAGTGGTGGCGGACAGGTAGCTCCACTGCGTCTGGCCGGCGTTCTCAGCATCGGAGCCCGGCAGTCCCAATCCGTAGACGGCAACATTGTTCTTGTCGAAGCCTGCTTCGTCGCCGCGTTTGCCGTTCTTGTCCACAGTGAGTCGGGCGATTGCCTTCTCGTACGTTCCGCCGTCCTGCGGGTTCCAGGTCAGGGAGCCCATTTGTTCAGGGGTGATGCCGGCGTCGGTGGCCATCTTCTGGTTGTAGAACAGTGCGACGGTGTCCCAGTCTTTGGGCAGGCCGTAGCGCTTGCCATCCTGGCCCACCCAGAGGTCCGCGAGGCCTTCGTTGTACTGGGAAACGTCAACCGTGATGCTGTCGTCAAGGGGCACCAGCTGCTTGGTCTTGAGGAAGTCGGGGTACTTGGACAGGTGGTCCGTGAAGACGTCCGGTGCGGTGCCGGAGGCCATGCCGTTGGTGAGCTTGGACCAGTAGTCGTCCCAACCGGTCTGGGTGATCTTGACGGTGATGTCCGGGTTGGCCTTGGTGAAGTCTGTGGCGCACTGCTGGTAGGCGGGGAGCTGGTTGGCGTCCCAGAGCCAGTAGCTGATCTCGCCCGTGGCAGCGTCTCCTCCGGCACTCCCCTCGGAGGAGCCTCCAGAGCAGGCGGACAGAGCGAGGACAGCGGCTGCTGCGACGGCGACGGCGCCTATTGCCTTCTTGTTCATCATGGTTGGTCCTTTCAGGACGGGATGGGGTGCGTGCCGGCACATGCCGGTTTCCGCGGGAGGGAGGTGAAGAAAGCTATTTGGTGCCGTTGAAGCCGATGGAGTTGACGATTCGTTTGCCGAAGATGGCGAAGAGGATCAACACGGGCGTGGCGGACACGAGCGTTGCGGCCATGAGCCCGGACCAGTCCGGTGCCCCTTGCGGGGACTGGGATTTGAAGACTCCCAGTCCCACCGTGAGTACCCGGGATTCCTCGGAGGTGCCTACGAGCAGGGGCCAGAAGTATTCGTTCCACTGACCCATGAAGGTCAGTAACGCCAAGGTCGCGATCGGGGCAGCGGCGTTGGGCATGATGATCTGGAAGAAGATCCGCCAGTGCTTGGCGCCGTCGAGCATTGCAGCTTCTTCAACTTCCCTGGACATATTCAGGAAGAACTGGCGCATGAAGAAGATCGCGAACGGGGTCATGAACAGGTAAGGCAGCACGAGTCCGAGCATGGAATTCAGCAGGCCCAGGTTCTTGATCAGCAGGAAATTGGGCAGGGCGGTGAAGATCGGCGGCACGAGCATGGTGGCAAGGAACAGGGAGAAGACCGCGTCGCGGCCTTTCCATCGCAGCCGGGAGAACGCATAGGCGGCCATTGAGCTGAAGAACACCGCGCAGGCTGTAGTGATGCCGGAGAAGAGCAGCGAGTTCCAGAGGTACTGCCAGAAGTTGATCGAAGCGCCCGAGCCGCCTTCTGCGATGGCTTCGGAGGCACTCTGGAGGCCGAAGACACGCTTGAACGCGCCCAGGTTAAAGTCGGCCGGCAGCAGGTTGGCGGAGTTCGCGGCGAGGGAGCCGTTGGAGGACAGGGCTGTGCGCAGCACCCAGTAGAAGGGCAGGATGCTCACCGCGATGGCCAGGGTGAGGAGGGTCAGGGCGATGGCGCGGCGCCAGTTGAAGGGACGGCTCAGTGGGCGACGGCGGCCAGCGTTCCTGGGCGAGGTAAGAATGGTCATGGCGTGTCCTTAGTCCAGGTCCGACTGGTTGCCGCGGAGGAATTTCATCTGGATGAAAGCGACAATGGCGAGGATGAGGAAGAGGATGACAGCCAGGGCGGATCCATAGCCGAAGTCCTGTTCGTTGAAGGCGCGCTGGTAAATGTAGAACTGCAGCACACGGGTCGCGTTGACAGGTCCGCCGGCGGTGGTGACGGCAACGGTGTCAAAGACCTGGAAGGAACCGATCACGGTCACTACGAGGACCAGTACCAGGACCGGTCGCAGCAGTGGCAGGGTGATCCGCCAGAAAGTGCTCACGGCCTTGGAACCGTCGATGCTGGCGGCCTCGTAGACGCTATTCGGGATGGCCTGGAGTCCGGCGAAGATCAGAAGCGCTGTGTAGCCCATGTGTCGCCAAGTATTGATGAGTGCCTGGGTGGGGATGGCCCATTGCTCGCTGCCGAAGAAGGCTACCCGGGGCAGTCCGGTCCATTCGATGATCTGGTTGATAATGCCGATCTGGTAGTCAAGCATCCAGAACCACAGCAGAGCCGCGATGACGTTCGCCATCAGATAGGGCATCAGAAGCGCACCGCGGATGAGGGTCGACTTTGCGACGCGGTGCATCAGGATTGCAAGGCCCAGGGCCAATGCAGTCTGGAGGACAATGTTGATCAGCACGTATTCCGCGGTGACGCCCAAGGCGTTCCAGAACAGCGGGTCCTTGGCGATGCGTTCGTAGTTCTGTGCGCCAATCCATTCAGGGTCGCCCAGGATGCTGTACTCGGTGAAGCTGAGATAGATGCCCCGGATGGTCGGGACGAGGTAGAAGAGGATCAAACCGACCATCGCCGGAGCGATGAAGAAGAGAGCGACCTTCAGGTCCCCGATGCCGCGGAACCCGTCGGATGGTTTTCCCCGCTTCCGTGACTTCCGCGGCGCCCTGGCGGAGAGCCCCGGATCCGGTTGCTTGGTTAGCGTGGTCATCGTTGACCCTTTCCTTGCTGTGATGTGAGTAACAACTGGATGCGAATCTACACGAGTAGATTCGGGCGACGCAAGAGCTTTCGCAATTTTTTGGTGGTAAATGTTCAAATTTGTTGCTTCTGTTGACTCGAGTAGATCCCGATGCAAGACTCGACGGGAAACCACATGAGGACACAGCGGCGGCTGCTTCGGCAGCCCCAGGGAAGGCAGACAATGACGTTTTCGATCGGTGTTGTGGGTGCCGGGCAGTTCGGCAGCCAATTCGCCCATTTGTTCAAACTCCACCCCGGCGTCAGTGCGGTCTATGCAATCGACGAACTTCCCGAGCGGGCTATTGCTGCGCAGGAACGCTGGGGGCTGGATGGCGTGATGGGCAGCTTTGAGGAGCTGTTGAAGTCCGACGTCGATGCTGTCGCCATCTTCACGCAGCGGTGGACGCACGGGCCGCTGGTCGAGCGCGCGCTGCGTGCTGGAAAGCACGTATATTCAGCCGTGCCCATGGCAATCTCTGAAGACGAAATTGAACGGATTATCGAGGCCGTGCGTGAGACCAAGTTGGTCTACGCGATGGGCGAGACCAGCTACTACAACCCCGCAACGGTCTTCGCCCGGCAGCAACATGCGGCCGGCAAGTTTGGCCGCATCTTCTACACCGAGGGCGACTACGTCCACGACATGGATCTCGGGTTCTATGAGGCTTATCAGTACAGCGGCGGAGAGCAGTGGAAGGAAACCGCCAGCTACCCGCCCATGCTCTACCCAACCCACGCGATCGGCGGCGTCCTGGGCGCCGTCCCCGGACATGCGGTCAGCGTCAGCTGCATCGGCGTGAAGGACCAGCGTGGCGATGGCGTCTTCGACAAGGACGTCAGCATGTTCGCCAACGACTTCTCGAATGCCACGGCGCTCTTTGAAATGAACGACGGCGGCGCGATGCGCACCAATGAGATGCGCCGCGTAGGGTACCCGTCGCATATTCGCGAGTCCCGGTTCCGTTTCTTTGGCACCGATGCCAGCTTCGAGCAACTTGCCACCACCACCGTGTGGCAGGACAAGTCCACCGTGGAAGACGTGTCCGGGCAGGTGGAAACCAAGCCAACCATGTCCTTGAATGACCCCTCGCTGGCCGACGTGGCCCCTGAGCTGCGGGATGCCTTCATCTCGGGGCTGGCTCCAGTACACGACCAGTCCAGGCTTCCCCAAGAGTTCCTGGGAGCGCCAAACGGGCACGAAGGAAGTCATCAGTTCCCGGTGGACGACTTCGTCACGGCCGTGAATAACCGCAGCCTTCCTCCGGTAAACGCCTGGGTGGCGGCCCGGTTCACGTTGCCGGGAATCGTAGCCCACGAGTCTGCGCTTCGTGGCGGGGAGCGCCTTCCCATCCGCGACTTCGGTGATGCTCCTGTGGAGTAGCTAGCATTTACCTCATGACAACTTCGGCGGTACAAACCTCGCGCGGCCCGGTTACACGCAAAGACGTGGCCCGGTACGCCGGGGTGAGTACCGCCGTCGTGAGTTATGTGGTGAACGGTGGACCCAAGAACGTTGCCCCGGCGACGGAAGCCAAGGTTCGCGACGCCATCCGCGTTCTCGGTTACCGGCCCAACGCCGCCGCCCGGGCCCTGAAGCTGGGATCCAGCGAGACCATTGGCGTGGTGGTTCCGGATAACACCAACCCGTTTTTCACGCAGCTGGCCCACGCTGTGGAAGACGCCGCAGCGGAACTTGGCTTCGGCATGGTGCTCACCAACTCGGACGGAAGCCTGACGCGCGAACGCAAGAACATCCGCACGTTGGCCGCCCGCCAGGTGGACGGTGTATTTTTGGCCAGCTGTGTGTTCGACCCCGATGTCACCGAACTGGAGGCTTCGGAGATTCCGTCGGTGCTCCTGAACAATGCAGGGTCGCCCCCGGGACTTAGCAGCGTGGGCGTTGACCTCCAAGCCGGTGCGCGTGCTGCCGTGGAACATCTCATTGGTCACGGGCATACGAATATTGGCCTGGCAATCGGCACTAATACGGGCAATCAACTGGATGGGCGCGAGGTGGGGTGGCTGGCCAGCTTGCGGGATGCCGGGCTGCCGGAAGGGCCCATGCTGCACGGTCCCTTTAGCCGTCCGGGCGGCTACGAGGTAGGCAAGCGCTTCCTCTCGATGTCCAACCGTCCAAGCGCGATCTTCGCCAGCAACGACATGCAGGCCATCGGCATCCTCCGGGCCCTGCATGAGGCCGGCGTTCGGGTGCCCGAGGACCTTGCGCTGGTGTCCTTCGATGGCTCCCTGGACGCCGAATACAGTTGGCCCGCACTGACGACTGTTGCCCAGCCTGTCAAAGCGATGGCCGAAGCCGCCGTACAGGCACTGGTAGGAAAGGGCCGCGGAGATGAACTGCAACATCAGATCCTGCCCACCGAGCTGATCATCCGGCAGTCCTGCGGCTGCAAATAGCCCGCGGGCCGCAAATAGCCCCGCCGAGATGGCATGTAATACCAATGTTTGTGGGAAATATCGTCATTAAAGGCCGCCTCGAGGGGCTGGGATTACGACGGCGGCTGGCCGGCTTAGGAGTCCATGCTCGCGTAGCGTTCGGGGCGGGCCAACACCTGGCTGATCTGAGCCGTTCCCGCGGCCACGGCCAGCCGGACCAGCAGGAAGCCGGCGGCGAACACCCCGCCGATGGTCAGGATCACCACGGGCTGGGTCAGCAGCGCAGCACCCGTGAGCGGCAGGACCAGGACGGCAGCTGCGGCAGCTGAAATGCCCGCCACCAGGAACAGCGGCGACATCACGGCTTTGACCCGCGCTGCCACCATGAGCTTCCGTGGCATCCCAACCCGGTCCAGTGCCACCAGCGTGGAAGCCCGGTCCAGTACGGCAGCAGCCTGGTTCACCCCAGCAGAACAGGCAACCATCAGGAACGAGCCCAGCAGCGTGATCATCACGCCGGTGTTGATGTCCCGGACAAGCAGCGTGGCTTCAGTGTCACCGTTGGTGCCCATGGAATCAGCCACAGCCATGCCGACACCCACGAATACCCCCACAAAACTGGTCATCGCCACGCCCCCGACTTGTCGCCACGATTCCTTGGGGCTTTCCAGTACCGTCCGCGCGGCCAGCAGTTGCTCGGGTCGTTTGGCGTGCTTGAGCTGGGACAACGCCCGCAATCGCAGGATCCACGGTCCCATGAGGTTCAAGGCCAGCAGCGCCAGTCCGAAGCAACCGCCCATCACGGCAACGATCACAATGAACGCACCGAAGCTGCTGAGCATCCCCATCGCCACCACTCCCACAACCACCACCGCAGCCGCGATGAGTCCGCGAACCCAGTGCGCGCCGTCGGCCGTTTGCCGGGTCCGGACACCCAACGGTGTCACCATAACCTTCCGGAGCCCCAATGCGGCGCTCGCCGCGGCAAGGACACAGACGGCCAGAACGCAGCCGAGGATGGACGGCACTGACAGCCAGGCGTGGCTCCCGATTGCTTGGCCGCGGAACTGGATCAGCCCCAGGAACGGCGCCGTGCAGGCATAGAGCCCCGCACCCGCCAAAGCTCCTACGGCAGCGAGGACGGTGGACTCTATGACGGTCATCCACACCACTGTCCCGCTGTTGGCTCCGAGCAACCGCAGGGAAGCCAATCGGTCATCACGACGGCGGGCGGCGAGTCGGGCGGCCGAGGCGCCGAGCGTCAGTAACGGGATGATGAGCAAGACCATGGCGACGACGGCCAAGGCTTGGTAGGTGCTTGCGATGTCGTCGGACCAGGACCAGAAGACCTGTGAACCTCCGGCCACGGTGAGCAGCAGGGCGGTGACCGTCCCGAAGGCCAGGATAGGAAGCCCAGCGTCGCGAAGACCGGTTTCACGGAAGCTGCTTCCGTTGCTCCGGGCGAGATACGGGGTGAGGCGCAGGGCCATGGACAGACTAGACATTGAAGGCACCCTTGAAGTTGGCGGTGGCTGGCGCAAGCCGCGGGGGAGCCGGTGAAGGGCTGCCGCTATCTGCCACGATCCTGCCGTCACGCAACTCCACAACCCGCTGACAACGGGCAGCAACTGTGGGATCGTGGGTGACCACCAGGAGCGTCCGGCCATTGGCAGCTACTGAATGGAGAAGCACGTCCAGGACTTCCTTGGACGTTGCCGAATCCAAAGCGCCGGTGGGCTCGTCCGCGAAGACAACCCGGGCGCCCGTGACCTGGGCGCGGGCGATAGCAACGCGTTGCACCTGTCCACCGGAAAGCTCGCCTAAACGGCGTTGTTCCATCCCCGCAAGGCCCAAAGCCCCAAGCCATTCTGCGGCTCTGGACTCCGAAGTGCTGCGGTCCGTGCCGTTGAGCATCAGGGCCAAGGCGACGTTTTCCAAGGCAGTGAGCTCCGGCAGCAGCATGCCTTGCTGGAAGACGAAGCCGAACTCCTCGCGCCGCAGTCGGGACAGCGCAGCATCTCCCAAGGTGTCCAGCCGCAGGGGTGAGGACGGCGTGTTCAAGGTGATGGCACCGGCGTCGGGCGCCAATATTCCGGCGAGGCAGTGCAAAAGGGTGGTCTTACCGGAACCAGATGGTCCAATGATCGCAATGGACTCGCCGGAGTTTGCTGTGAAGTCGACGTGGTCCAAAGCGATGCTGCCGGGATAGTGCTTGGTGAGCTGCTGGGCGTGGAGGATGGCGTTCATATAACCAGCATCCCTGCGGCCCCTATCCTGGGGCGTCAGTCCCGCGGCTGAACTCTGCGGGCCGGCCTCCACCCGAGGTATGAGACCCAACTAGGTAGCAGTTGACGTCGTTTTGAGCTCTCAGAACGACGTCAACTGCTACCTACATGGGTTAGGCCTCGGCGATCCGGAGCTTCGCGACATTCTCGGCCAGGACGCGCCGGGCGTCTTCACCCAGCAGTGAGTCCGTGATCAGTTCGTCAGCCTCCTCCAGTTGGGCGATCGAGGCTATGCCCACCACGCCCCACTTGCTGTGATCGGCCAGAACAACGGTGCTCCGGGCGGACGCCATGAAGGCGCGGTTGGTTTCCGCTTCCAGGAGGTTGGGCGTTGTGAAACCGGCCTGGGCATCCATGCCGTGGACACCAAGGAACAGGACGTCCAGGTGAAGCTGCTTCAGCGAGGATGTTGCTATCGGCCCAACCAGGGCGTCCGACGGCGTCCGCTCGCCGCCGATCAAAATCACTGTGGACCCGAAGCGTGCCGGCCCGGATGAGGAGCCGTGATGGAACAGATCTGCGATGCGGACGGAGTTGGTGACCACGGTGATGCGGGGCCCGTTGACGAGTTCCTTTGCCAAGGCCCAGGTGGTGGTTCCGGCGCCGAGGCCGATGGCCATGCCTTCCTGGACAAGGGAAGCGGCCTCCACAGCGATGGCGTGTTTCTCCGCGGGCAGCTGCGTGGACTTGAGTTCGAAGCCGGGCTCGTGGGTGCTCGCATCGCCTGGAAGTTTGGCTCCGCCATGGATGCGCTCAACGCGGCCGGCTTCCTCAAGGGCTTCGATGTCGCGGCGCACGGTCATGGGGGAGACCCCGAGTAGTTGCGCGAGGTCCGAGACCCGCACCACACGTTCCCGCTGGACGGCGTCGATAATAGCGGAGTGGCGTGCTGCCTGAAGCATCAGGGCCTTTCTGGGGAACCTCGTCGAACATGGGGCTGAGTCTGGCTCCAGTCTAGGGCGGGACGCTTCCAGAGCACGGCAGGCCCAGCGCACGACGTCACGTAAGTCCGCTGCGGAGGACGGCTTAACGCACGACGGCGCTGCTCGCCTTAAGAGGTGAGCGGCGCCGTCGTGAACTACTTACTTACGGAGGGACTCCGCGATCTGGGTCATGATGCCTGGGTCTGCCAAGGTGGTGGCGTCGCCGGTGTCGCGGCCTTCCGCGATGTCCTTGAGGAGACGGCGGACGATCTTGCCGGAACGCGTCTTGGGCAGTTCCGGAACGATCAGCAGCTGCTTGGGCTTGGCGATCGGGCCGATTTCCTTGCCCACGTGGTTACGGAGCTCCAAGACGGTTTCGTCGCCGTTGTTCACGGCGTCGCCGCGGAGGATGACGAACGCGACCACGGCCTGTCCGGTGGTCTCGTCAGCGGCCCCAACCACGGCCGCTTCAGCGACGGACGGGTGCGAGACCAACGCGGACTCGATCTCCGTGGTGGAGAGGCGGTGGCCGGAGACGTTCATGACGTCGTCAACCCGGCCCAGGAGCCAGACGTCGCCGTCTTCGTCCTTCTTGGCGCCGTCTCCAGCGAAGTACATGGCCTCGAAACGTGACCAGTAGGTGTCCTTGAAACGCTCGGGATCGCCCCAGATGCCGCGGAGCATGGAGGGCCATGGTTCGCGGACCACCAGGTACCCGCCTTCGCCGTTGGCCACCGACTGACCGTTTTCGTCCACGACGTCCACGGCGATGCCGGGCAGCGGAACCTGCGCGGAGCCGGGCTTGGTGGCGGTCACACCGGGCAGCGGGGCGATCATCTGCGCGCCGGTCTCGGTCTGCCACCAGGTGTCCACGATCGGGGCGGGGTGTTCCTTCTTTTCGCCGTTCTTGCCGGCGTTGGCGCCGATGACGTCGCGGTACCACATCCACGCTTCGGGGTTGATGGATTCGCCCACGGAGCCCAGGACACGGATGGAGGAGAGGTCGTACTTGTCCGGGATGTCCCGACCCCACTTCATGAACGTCCGGATGGCAGTGGGAGCTGTGTAGAGGATGGAGACTTTGTACTTCTCCACGATTTCCCACCAGCGGCCCTGGTGCGGGGAGTCCGGGGTTCCTTCGTACATGACCTGCGTGGCGCCGTTGATGAGCGGAGCGTAGGTGACGTACGAGTGGCCGGTGACCCATCCGACGTCGGCCGTGCACCAGTACACGTCCGTTTCGGGGTGGAGGTCGAATACGGCTTTGTGCGTGTACGCGGCCTGCGTGAGGTAGCCGCCGGTGGTGTGCAGGATGCCCTTGGGCTTACCGGTGGTGCCGGAGGTGTAGAGGATGAACAGCGGGTGTTCGGAGTCATGCCCGACGGCGGTGTGCTCGGTTGATGCCTTATCTACCGTCTCGCTCCACCAGAGGTCGCGGCCTTCCACCCAGTTGACGTCCTCGCCGTTGCGCTTGACCACAACAACGTTCTGGACAGTGTGGCCCTCTTTGGAAAGGGCTTCGTCCACGGCCGGCTTCAGCGCGCTCGGCTTGCCGCGGCGGTAGGTGCCGTCGGCGGTGACCACGAGTTTGGCTTCGGCGTCCTCGATCCTGGAGCGGAGGGCGTCTGCGGAGAACCCGCCGAACACCACGGAGTGCACGGCGCCGATCCTTGCACAGGCAAGGAGCGTGATGACGGCCTCGGGGATCATGGGAAGGTAGACGGCCACGCGGTCACCCTTGGCGACGCCGAGTGACTCGAAGGCGTTTGCGGCCTTCTTGACCTCTTCGGTCAGCTGCGCGTACGTGTAGGTGCGGGTGTCGCCGGGCTCGCCTTCGAAGTAGATGGCCACACGGTCGCCAAGGCCGTTTTCCACATGGCGATCCAGTGCGTTATAGGCAGCGTTGACTTCACCGCCGACGAACCACTTGGCGAACGGCGGGTTGGACCAATCCAAGGCCTCGGTGAAGTCCGTGTTCCAGGTCAGCAGCTCGCGGGCCTGCTTGGCCCAGAACGCGGGACGGTCCGCGTCTGCTTCTTTGTAGGCGTCAGCGCTTGTGACGGCGTTGGCGGCGAACTCTGCCGACGGCGCGAACTTGCGGTTCTCGTGGAGGAGGTTTTCAAGCGCCTCAACGTGTGCGGCTGGGCCGTTCTGAGCCGTTGAAGCTGCAGCGGTGGCCGTGGATCCGGTGGTGTCCTGGGACATGGTGAACCTCATCATTCATCGATCTTTGCTGCGCGGATCCTGCCGTGAGGTTCCCGCCCGGGCCGTCGTCGGCGTCAGGCGCGTTCCTCAAGGGTCCGCAGAGTGCTGTCCGGCATCAACACTATCGCTTTGAGAAGTCCAGCGTGTGCGTCGTCACAAATGCGGCAGTGAGCGGCGCGAATTTAGCGACGAATGGCTGGTGGAGTGGTCGGGAACCGTTTACATGACGACGACGGCGACCCCGCCCGCCGCTGCCGGCGCAGCAAGTGTTGGCTTCTCTCTGTAAGGAACCTTGGAGTTTGCTGTGGGCGAAGCTGGATGACCGTTTTCAGCTAGAACCCTGTCAGTGGGGTGGCATAGGCTGAAGGAGTCTTGGGACGCACTTCTGGCGTGTCCGGTTCTCCGCGGGATCCCCGAGGAACTCGCCGGGCCGGACTGTCCAAGGCGCCGCCGTACGAAGGAGAAATAGATGAACCAGCTGAGCCCAGGCCCGCACGACTCACAGCCGACGGGACCGGACACCACGGCTGGAACGGCCACCGCTGCAGGTGGCAATGCTGCAGCTAAGAACGACGCTGCCAAGTATGACGCTGTCGCCGGGCCATTCACCATCCGGGACCTGACTGTTTTCGGCTCCACGCTCCTGATGTTCGTAGCGTCGCTCCTGCCAATGTTTGGGGCGCGCTATAACCTCTGGAACCTCGGAAACCTGTTCTTCCTGTTGCTGGGCATCATCCTGCCGCTGGTTGTGGTGGCGCTCTTCGTGGCCCGCAGGCTGCAGCCGGGAACAATCGTCCGCGTGGGCTCGCTGTCCGTCGACCAGTTCGCGTCCGTCACGGCCTCCTTCGCCTTCCCTTTGTTCTTCCTCACTATTGCCAACTCGTTCAATGGCAGCGTCCTGCTGGGTTTGGTCGGTTCTGTAGGCCTGCTGGCTGCAACGGTTCTGGCTCCACACCTTCCGTGGCTTTCGGCTGATTTCAAGGGCCGTGCTGAGACGGCGGCGCACGTTGTTGCACGCGAGGCAGCTTTGCCCAGCCGCAAGCCGTCCGCCCCGAAAGCGCCGAAGGCCCCCAAAGCGACGAAGACGTCCACCACAACCGGCTCAACCACGGGATTTCAAGGATCGACGCCCGGTTACCAGGCTCCGGCAGCCCACGTTTCTGGTACAGCGGCCGCCGCAGCCTCCACTGGTGCTCCCGGAGCGGGCGCTCTTGGCGCGGGCGCTCCGCATGCCGGTTCTGCGGCAGGCTCCAGCCCCTTTGCTCCGCCGGCCAGCTACGGAACAACACCGTCCTCCGCAACCGAAACCCCCGCCGTCGTGCATGCCGCTGACGCCAAGCCCGCAGAGGGTACTGGCCCTGCAATAACCAGCCCTGCAGTCGGTGCCGTTGCCACTACTCCCGCCGCTCCTACGCCGTCCGGTGCAGGTGCTTCTCCCGCCGCGTCTTCGCCTGAGAGCGGAGAGCCTGCTGGAGCGTCGGGCGCGAAGGACGCTCCGATATCGGCCCCGGCTTCGGCGTCTGAGCCAGCCACCACCCAGCACGCTGCGCAATCTGCCACTACCCAGCACGCTGCGCAGCCAGCCACCACACAGCACGCTGCGCAGCCAGCCACCACACAGCACGCTGCGCAGCCGGCAGCGCAGCAACCGTGGGCTGCCACCATGGCCACCCCCATCGTCTCCGGTGACACACGCAGGGTCAGCGACTCGATCGGCGCAACCGTGGACCCAGCAAGCCGTCCGGAAGAATCCGATGCGCCCCAGTATGAGGCCTTCTGGTTCGCTGTTGCCCAGCCCCGGACTGCGTACGACGAACACACCGGCACTCCGGCCTTCACCATCGAACCCGGCGGATGGGTCCTGGCGTTGGAGGACCGGGGCCATGAATTCCTGGTCCAGGACACCGACGGCAAGGTTGGGGTTCTTCGGGAGCTCAGCAACATCGAACGCGGCTAAGCAGGGATCCCGTGGCCATCGCTGAAGCTGGTTCGCTGCTCGCGCTTAAACGCCGGGCTCGCAAGATCAACAGGGTTCTCGCTGATAAGTATCCCTACGCCCATGCGGAGCTGGATTTCAGGAACCCCTTTGAGCTGGTGGTGGCCACGGTCCTCTCGGCCCAAACCACGGATGTGGCCGTCAACCAGGTCACCAAGATCCTCTTTGCCCGTTATCCGGATGCCCGCGCCATGGCTGAAGCAGACCCCGTAGAGCTGGAGACGATACTTCAGCCGACGGGCTTCTTCAGGGCCAAAGCGAGGAACGTCCTGGCGCTCAGCACACGGCTTGTGGATGAGTACGACGGCGTGGTCCCGGGACGTCTTGAAGATCTGGTGACGTTCCCGGGCGTAGGGCGCAAGACCGCGAACGTCGTTTTGGGCAATGCATTCGGTATTCCCGGGATCACGGTGGATACGCACTTCGGTCGGCTGGCCCGTCGGTTCGGGTGGACGGCCTCGGATGATCCTGTGAAGATCGAGTTCGATGTCGCGGAATTGTTTGAACCCCGGGACTGGACCATGCTCTCTCACCGGGTGGTGTTCCACGGGCGCAGGGTCTGCCATTCCAGGAAGCCGGCCTGTGGTGCTTGCCCGGTCGCCAGCCTCTGCCCGAGCTACGGAGAGGGCGAAACGGACCCCGTCAAGGCAGCCAAGCTGCTGAAGTACGAGCTTGCGCCGGGCAATGAAGCTTTGCTGGAGAAGCTCCTGGCCGAGACGCATAGGGCCGCGGAGATCCGCATGGAATCGCAAAGGAGGCCCGGGTGACCGCGCTTGAGGAACTATCCGCACTGGTCACCCGCTTTGAAAACGGTAAGCAACAGCACTCGGCCCTGTGGGAGAAGCTCCCCGTCACTCGGGAAACGAACCGGGCCGCGGCAGTTCTCATGCTTTTCGGCGTGCTGGACAACATTCCTGCCGAATCAGGACGCCCCATAGCGCCGGCCGACCTCGATGTCCTCCTGCTCGAACGGGCGCACACCCTTGACGACCACCCGGGCCAAGTGGCGTTCCCGGGCGGCAGCGTGGACCCGGAAGACGAGTCGGTAGTGGCCGCAGCCCTTCGTGAAGCTGTGGAAGAAACCGGCCTGGACTCTAGTGGTGTCCGTGTACTTGGAGTCATCCCGGAACTGGGACTTATCAGGAGCAACTTCCGGGTGTCGCCCGTCCTGGCATGGTGGGATGCGCCATCGCCGGTTCGCGTAGTGGACTACGCCGAGTCCGCCCAGGTCTTCAGGGTGCCGGTGCGCGACCTTTTGGATCCTGTTAACCGCGTCACCGCCACTATCTCCCGGTTCGGCCGTACGTACACCAGCCCTGGTTTCACCGTGAACGGCGTGCTGGTGTGGGGTTTCACGGGGATGGTCCTCAGTGGCCTCTTTGACGAACTTGGCTGGACCGTTCCCTGGGACAAGGACAAATTGCACGATATCGACCTCTAACGGGTCCTTACCTGACTGGTCCTGCGCGCTGGCGCTCTTAGGCAGCCTTGCGGGCCGTCGTCGAACGGTCCACGATTAGTCCCGTGGCTGCATTTTCCCGCACCGCGTTGATGCCTGCAACTACGCCCTCGAGGTGCGTGAACATGGGTGATACGGCCACGACGGTTCCATCGGCCGCAGTCAGGCGGAACCGGTAACCTTCGTCGTTGTCTTTGAGAATTTCAAACCTGCCAGCCATCGAAATGCTTCCCCCTTTTGATGCTTCCTTGCACAAGATGTGGACCAGCAAAACTATCCACATAGTGAAACTATCCAGAACCGGGGACGAACTAAAGTTACTTTGCAGTACCCGTGACTGGCGGGTCATCCCGGCTCATACAACGAGATGTGACTGGATAGTCCCGCGGCTTCCGGCTATGGTCCGGCTACTTCGCCTTGTCGTACGAATCGACCACCGCCACACTCACCGGAAATTCCACAGGGATCCGCCCGAACATAAGTTCCTTCGCCGCTATAGCCGCTTCTTCGATGGCCCGGACACAGGCGTCCACGGCGTCGTCGGGCGCATGAACCATGACTTCATCGTGCAGGAAGAAGACGAGTTCCCCGGATGGTGAGCCTTCGGCGCGCGAGGCCCGCAGCCGCCGTCGTAATTCCGCAAGCCAGCAGGCCGCCCACTCAGCAGCCGAACCCTGGACCACGAAGTTGCGGGTGAAACGGCCCCTGGACCGGGCCAGGTTGTCAGCGCGGCGCTGTTCTTCAGCGGTGGTGGACTGCTGGCTCCGCAACCAACCGGGCGACGGCGGCGGGCTGCTCCTGCCCAGCCGCGTGGTGACAGTCCGGCCTGCTTCCCCCTCACGAGCCGCCTGCTCCACGAACCCGACGGCGCGTGGATAGGTACGCGTGAGCTGCGGCATGAGCCTGCCCGACTCGCCCGTTGTGGCGCCATAGATGGCTCCCAGCAGAGCAATCTTTGCTTTGGCACGGTCACCACCAAAGCCTTGGGCTGCGATGCCCGCGTACAGGTCCTTATCGCGGGCTGCCTCGGCCATTTTCGTGTCTTGCGCCAGTGCCACGAGGACCCTCGGCTCCAATTGCGAGGCGTCGGCGACGATGAGTTTGTGGCCCGGGTCCGCATGGACCGCTGCCCGGATGTTGCGCGGAATCTGAAGCGCACCGCCACCGCGTGAAGCCCAGCGGCCGGACACAACTCCACCCACAACGTACTCCGGGTGGAACCGGCCGTCACGCACCCATGCGTCCAGCCAGGACCAACCGTTGGCGGTGTGCAGGCGGGAAAGTTTCTTATAGGCCAGCAGGGGCTGAATGGCAGGGTGTTTCGATTCCTGAAGCTCCCATTGACGGGTGCTTTTCACCTCGATCCCGTTCCGGTGCAAGGCGCGCATGAGGTCCTGCGGGGAGTCCGGATTCAGGCTGGGGGAGTTGAGGATACTTCGGAGCTCGGTGCAGAGAGCCTCAAGCGCCGGAGGACGATGCCCAAGCGGCGGCCTCGGACCAAGGACGTCGGCAAGGATCTGCTGGTGGAGCTCTTCGCGCCAAGGGACGCCGGTGTGCTGCATCTCGATGGCGATTATGGCGCATGCCGACTCCGCGGCCAGCAGCAACTGTAGGCGTTGTTTCTGCTGGTGATCCTCAGGGACCTGAGAGATCGCGTGCTGCTGGACAGCGAACTCCTCCCTGAGTTCAGCCAGCCCCGCTTTGGAATTGGTCGGCGAAAGCTCCTCGAAGAGCGCGCCCTGATCCGCGGGCGGTGGCGGGGGCATCAGAGCCCGTGGCGGTGTTGAGTCGTCATCCTGCGTGAGCTTGACCGCGTGCATGGCGTAGTCCGTGTGTGCCGTGAATTCAGAGTGGGCCAGAATGGCTCCGCAAAGCGCCAGGTCGTGGCAACGCTCGAGTTCCATGCCGTGGGTCAGCAGTTCGGGATACCAATCCTGGGCGCGATGCCATACCCAACGGGGCCGTTGCGCTTCAAATTCACGCACGACGCCGGGCAACTCACCACGGGTGACCACACGCGCGTCTGCAGTTGCTTTTCCGGTGGGGGAGATCCTTTGTATGGCTGCGCCTTCCTGGTGGGCGGCGAGCAGCAAATACATGTGTCCATTCTGCCCTGTGCCGCAGGGTGCTGGTCCCGGTCCCGGTGCGGGGCGCGACTGTTCCTCCACAGTTGCTGCCGTCCCAGGTTGTGCACATAAGGGCATGCAGACCTTATATAGTCCCGGCCAATTGAACCAGTGTGGATGCCATGAGCAAGCGAGATCGTCGGCACAGGCAAACCAGCAAGCCCCACGGGCAAGGCAGCAGCCGCACAGCGCAGGGGGACGCGGATGGATCCTGGGTGCCGCGCGACGCCGTCGGGATACTGCTGGTTTCCGGGGACCCCTACCTTCAGGAAGAGGCCAAACGGATAGTCGCAGCGGCAGGCGGAAGCCTGCGAACGGCCGTTGACGTGACGGAAGCCGTCCATGGTTGGGATAACGCCGACGTCGTCTTGGTGGGCAGTGATATCCGCGAACTGCCGCCACGGCGAAGGGCACCCACAGTGTTGCTCGGCAAAGCGTCTGAAGGTGACGGGCTATGGCGTTTAGCTGCCGCCCTTGGGGCTGAGCGGGTAGCTGTCCTTCCCGAGGCTGCCGCTTGGCTGGCTGAACATCTCAGCATGTCCGGCTCTCCAGATCCCGGGGGCACGGTCATAGGAATCATCGGCGGTAGTGGAGGGGCGGGGGCTACAACCACCGCGATCTGGCTGGCCCAAGCTGCGGCAGGGCATGGTGTCAGCACGTTGCTTATCGATGGTGACCGCTGGGGTGGAGGCCTTGAACTGGCGGTGACGGCTGAAGAGATCCCAGGCCTGCGGTGGCCGGACTTCGCCGAAACCCGCGGAAGCATTGATCCCTCGCAGTTCCGGGACTCCCTGCCCGTGGCTGGCGGGTTCGCCTACCTTTCATGGCCCGGGAACCGGGAACCGGTCCATATCCCCACGGCCGGTGCTGTAGCTGCCGTGGTTGACGCCGCACGCCGGAGCTTCGAACTTGTCCTCGTGGACATCGGGCGCAGTGGGGAAGGACTGGGGACGCTTGCGTGGGACTGCGACAGGATCTTGTTGCTGAGCAAGGCGCACCTCAAATGCGCGGTAGCGGCCGCGCGCGTTCTCAACGAGCTTCCACCCATCGACGCCGGACTTTTGGTCCGTGGAACCGGCGCCGCGTTCGTGGACGCCCCGCTGATTTCCGAGTCTTTGGGATTGCCGCTGTTGGGCATCCTTCCTGAGGTGCGCGGCGTGGAGGCTGGCACCGAACTTGGACGGTTGCTGGAACTTGGGCGCCGAAAGCCGATCAGCCGTTTTGCCGACTCTGTGCTGGAGTTGAGCTCTGTGCCGGAGTTGAAGGGCGCCAACCAATGAGCCGCTTCGCCGAGGGAGCCCGCCGTCGGCAGGGCCGTGGGCTGGACGCTGTCCTCCTTGAGACGGTGCGGGAATCCGTGCTCGCAGGGAACGGACCCGTAACACCGTCTACGGTCGCGGCAGCTGTGCAGGCGAGCGGCAGGCTACTGGGTACTGCCGGGGCGTTGGAAGCTGCGGAATCCATCAATGCGGAACTGAACGGGTTGGGACCCCTCCAACACCTCGCCCGGGATCCTTCTGTCACTGACATCTTCGTCAACGGACCCGATTCAGTTTGGTTGGACCGCGGTAACGGCTTGGAACGTTCATTGGTTCACTTCGATACTGAACAGCAGATCAGATCGCTGGCCACCCGCTTGGTTTCAGCCGGGGGGAGGAGATTGGACGACGGTTCCCCTTGCGTGGACGTCCGTCTCAAGGGCGGCTACCGGGTGCACGCAGTGCTCTCACCGATATCAACGGCAGGCACCCTGCTGTCCATCCGCATCCGCCGGGAAGAGGTGTTCACCTTGACCGAGTTGAGGGAACGCGGGATGTTTTCGGAGCACGTCGAGTCGGTTCTCCGCGCCATCATGGGGCACAAACTGAGTTTCCTCATCAGCGGTGCCACGGGCTCAGGAAAGACAACCCTGCTCTCCACCATGCTCGGGTTGAGCCATCCGGCGGAGCGATTGGTGCTGATAGAGGACGCCGCCGAACTCAATCCTGTCCACCCACATGTAGTGACGCTCGAGTCGCGCCACGGAAACCTCGAGGGAGGAGGTGCCTTTGAGCTCGGTGAGTTGGTCCGCCAAGCACTGCGCATGCGGCCGGACAGGCTGATCGTAGGTGAGTGCCGAGGCGCTGAAGTCCGCGAACTGCTGACCGCACTCAACACCGGCCACACCGGCGGCGGTGGCACTATTCATGCCAACACTGCCGAGGCTGTGCCAGCACGATTGGTAGCCCTCGGCGCCTTGGCTGGTTTGAACGCGGAAGCCGTCCGATTGCAGGTCTCCAGTGCCCTGGACGTCGTGATTCACGTAGACAGAACCTCGTCGGGGCGGAAAGTGGCATCCATTGGCGTGGTGGCCGACACACGTGCGGGCCAGAAAGTGGTGCCGGCCCTCAGCTGGAGCCGGTCAGGAATGACATACGGACAAGCGTGGCCAGGACTCGCCGCCCGGCTCTCCTTGGCACCGCTTGAAGTGGACGATGATCCGCAACATGATGATTTGTTGCCTCATGTCGGGGACGGCCCATGATCGGGGCATTCGTCCTTGTTGCGGCACTCGCGGCATGGCTGCAACTCAAGGGCCATGGCGCCGGCAGTAGACGAATTCGGACGAGCCTGGGGGATTCGACAGGCCGGAATCGGAGTCCCAACGCTCGTGTTTGGGTGTTGCCCGGACGCCCACGACGACGAAAGCGGATTGAGCCACTGCCGCTTGTGGTGCTGGTGCAACAGCTCGCAGCCCTCCTGCGCGGCGGGCGGGGAACGTCCAAGTTGTGGGAAGAGCTATGGGTTGTCCATGGTTCACGGCAAAACACGGACGGTGGCGCGGCCGCAGCAGCGCAGAAGGGCAACGCCGGGCTGTCGCACGAGTCGCTGAAAGTATTGGCAGCGGCACGGGCAGCGTCAACGGTAGGAAATTCTCCTGCTGCAGCCATCCGTGGCACGGCCGCAAAGGCGTATCCGCGACGCGGAAGTTCTGAACGACGTGTGTGGATGGAACTGGCAGCATGCCTGGACATCGCCGAAACCAGCGGCTGTCCCCTAGCCGACCTCCTCACCCGATTCGTAGCCCAGCTGGAAGCCGAGGAAGACTCCGAAGCCGCCCGCCAGACGGCGCTCGCAGGGCCCAAAGCTACCGTTCGCCTGTTGTCGTGGCTCCCGATATTCGGGCTTGGCCTGGGGATGTCATTGGGCGTGGATCCGCTGGGGATCTTGCTGAACAACTTCCTGGGTATTGCCACGTTTGCGGCTGGACTCCTGCTGACGACGGCCGGGCGGGTTTGGTCCTCGCGATTGGTCGCGTCTGCGGCTGGCGGTCGCTGATGTCCGCAGCGCCGGTGTTGGTAATGATCGCGGCCATGGCGCTGGCCTCCTTCATCAGCTTCGCCGGACCCACGCGCCTGAAGAGGCGGTTACGTCCTCGGGGCAGGGAGAGTGAGTCGCCGCAGGACTTTTATATGGCAACCCAAGCTGACCTGGCATCGGACGGGCTTCGCGACACTGCAATGATGCTGGAATTGGTGGCCTCGATGCTCGACGCCGGAGCTGGAATAGGGCGGGCACTGGAACTCATCGCGAAGTGTGCCTCCCCACCAATCAGACGATCACTCCGGCCAGTTGTTGCCGCACTTGCTCTTGGTGCCGAGTGGGAGACTGCCTGGCGGACTCCCACCACGCACGTGCCCGAAGTAGCGCGTCTCAAGGACGCGTTGGCTTTCGCGGCACTGACTGGTGCGCCGTCTGCTTCCATCCTCTACGCACAGGCCGCGAGGGAACGGCGTGAGCAGTTCCGGGAAGCGGAGAAGAGGGCAGCTGCCCTCGGCGTAAAACTGGTGGTTCCTTTGGGTCTCTGTTCCTTGCCTGCCTTCATCTGCCTTGGAATCGTCCCGGTCCTGATCGCCATGCTTCCCGCAGGCTGAAATGCGGAGACAAGCCTGCTCGAGGAATAGCCTCAACCTTTCCTCCACATCCAGCCAGTCAGGAGTGGTTATCCACTTGCAGGAATCGACTTCTTCCGGGTTACTCCACGCCACGGAAGAGTCGATTCTGTCGGCGGACCCGCTGGCACTTCTTGAAAGGAACCCACCGTGAAAACACTGTCCACTACGCTTCCTGAGATTCTCTGGGATACGCCCCACGATCGAACGGCTCCCGTTGAAGACCCTGGGGTTCCTTCCGGAGAACCGGCCACAACAAACCAGTACGAGCTCTCCGAGTACGAGCTTGAACACAACGACCTCGAGCGATTCGATCTCGAGGACGAACTCGGGCAGTTCGAACTGGGATTCGACGATCCTGAGGAGTTCGAGGACAGGCAACTTGCTGACGATGGCTTCCGGGCAAGGACAAGGCTGATGGGTTCGGAAGTGGGCATGGCCACCGCCGAGTACGCCATAGCTACCCTCGCTGCTGTTGGGCTAGCAGGCCTCCTTGTGGTCATCCTTCGGAGCGAGGAGGTCCGCGGCTTCCTGCTCAACCTGATCCGTACGGCACTGTCCTTGCCATGACGGATGTGCTGCCTGCCCGCGGGAGAGTGTGCCGGGGAGAGACGGAACGGGGTGCCGTCACTGCGGAGTTCGCCGTCGCCTTGCCGGCCGTTGTGTTGCTCCTGGCATTCCTGCTGGCAGGCGGCGCCGCGGGTATCACCCAACTTCGACTGGAGGAAGCAGCCAGGGCGGGAGCGCGCGCATCGGCCCGGGGTGAGACTTCAGACTCGGTGGAAGGGGTCGTCAAGCGACTTGCCGGGGACGGCGTCAGCGCGATACTTACCGACGACGGCGAGTGGCTGACCGTGACAGCTTCGTCGCCAGTAGGCGGAGCCTTGGGCCCGCTTATCCCTTGGACGCTAAAGGCCTCTGCGTCAGCGCGGGCAGAAACGGGCACCCCGTGAAGAAAGTGCTGGTGAATACCCAGAGTGAGTGCGGCGCCGGAACTGTGCTCGCGTTGGGACTGGGTGCCGTGGTCATGGCGCTGCTTCTTGGACTGCTTCTCCTCGCGCAGGCAGGGGTGATGGCATCCCGGGCTGCCTCGGCAGCTGACCTGGCGGCTCTTGCAGCAGCAGATGCTGCCCGGGGTCTTGCTTCCGGGGAACCTTGTGCGGTGGCAGCAGACGTGTCTGCAAAGCAAGATGCGAAGCTCACGTCCTGCACGGTGGCCGCCGGGAACGTGGTGGAGGTCGGTACTGAGCTGGCACACCCCTTCCGCTGGGGTGTCGCCACTGGCCGTGCGCGGGCCGGACCTCCTCCGTAGGCGGCACAAACAGGACCGGTTCCTGCTGGGCGGGGGCTGGTCACGACTCGTTTGGCTGACCCATTGCGGTGTTCAGCTGACGCTCTTGGCTAGCTGGCGTCCTTCAACAAGACGTCCAGGAGCGTGATGGCGGCTGCCTTGTCCAACGGGTTGTTCTTATTGCCGCATTTGGGTGACTGAACACAGGACGGACAGCCGGCATCACACTCGCACGCCTTGATTGCCTCCCGGGTGGCCGTCAGCCAAATCTTGGCCTTTTCGAAGCCCCGCTCAGCGAATCCAGCACCACCCGGGTGGCCGTCGTATACGAAGATCGTTGGCACTCCGGTGTCGGCGTGCAGGGCGGTGGAGACACCGCCGATGTCCCAGCGGTCACTCGATGCCACCAGGGGGAGCAGTCCAATGGCGGCATGTTCAGCCGCATGCAGCGCCCCGGGGAACTCCGCTTCCACTAAACCGGCTCCGTGCAGCGAACGGTTGTCCACCACAAACCAGACAGCCTTGGTAAACAGGTCCCGGGCTCCCAGATCGAGGGGTTCTTCACCGAGGATTTCGTTCGAAATCAAGGCTTTACGCTGAAAGGAGACCACTTGGGTGGTTACTTTGACGTCGCCAAAATGCATGGTGATGTCACCCCACTGGACCGAACGCGAGGTTTCAAGGACTTCGATCTGGGTCACATCCCGTGCCGTCGTGTAGAAGTCCGGATTTACCCGGCGGACCATCACGCAGTGATCGGATTCGTTGAGGTCCTCCACAAGGTAGCTCTCACCCTGGTGGACATAGATGGCACCCGTGTGGGCCTGATAGTGCGTCTGTGGCGAGTCCATTGTTCCCAGGAGGGACCCGGTCTCGGCGTCGACAATACTGACTGGCCCGCCACCGTCGGCTCGGAGGTTTACCATCCCGGCAGCGCTTTCCGGGTGGGTCCAGAACCAACCCGCGGGACGCTTGCGAAGGTAGCCCTGCACCACCAAGCGATCAAGGAGGCCCTCGGCAGTGGGTCCGAAGAGATCCAGCTCCGCCGGGCCGATTGGCAACTCGGCCGCCGCCGCGCACAAGTGTGGGCCAAGAACGTAGGGATTGCCGGGATCGAAGACAGTGGCCTCCACGGAGACGTCAAAGATCGCCTCCGGGTGGTTCACCAGATACGTATCCAAGGGATCGTCGCTGGCCACGAAGGCCGCAATTGCATCTTGCCCCGCTCGGCCTGCGCGGCCGATCTGTTGAAAGAGCGAGGCCCTGGTGCCAGGCCAGCCTGCCACGAGTACGGCGTCAAGCCCCGAAATGTCGATGCCCAGTTCCAAGGCGGACGTGCTGGAGACCCCCAGCAACTGGCCGGACCTCAAAGCCTGCTCCAAAGCCCGCCGCTCTTCGGGCAAATACCCGGACCGGTAGGCCGCTACCCGCCCGGGGAGGCTGGGATCCACCTCATCCAGCAGTCTCTTGGCGATGGACGCAATGGACTCGGCGCCGCGACGTGACTTGATGAACGCGATGGTCCTGACGCGTGACGAGACGAGGTTGGCCAGGATGTCCGCGGATTCAGCCACAGCCGTCCTCCGCTGTTTAGCGCCGTTCTCGCCTTTGACATCGGTCAGGGCAGGTTCCCAGAAAGCCACCGTAGTGGAACCGTGCGGAGAGCAGTCCTCGGAAACTTCCCGGACGGGAGCGCCAATGAGCCGTCCAAAGGAAACCCCGGGGTCGGAAGCCGTGGCGGAAGCAGCGATGAAGACCGGTTCAGGGAAGGAGGTCCCCGCACCGTAGTAAGCGCAGATCCGGCGGAGACGCCGCATCAAATTGGCCACGTGCGAGCCGAACACGCCGCGGTAACTATGTGCTTCGTCCACAATGACGTAGCGCAGGCGTCGGAAGAACCGGGCCCACCACGTGTGGTTGGGAAGGATCCCGAAGTGCAGCATGTCCGGGTTGGCAAGGATGAAATTGGCGTGGTCACGGATCCAACGTCGAGACGAGACGTCAGTATCGCCGTCGTAAGTTTCTGCCCGGACCGTAGGCAGTTTCAGCGAACGGATCGCTGCGAGCTGGTCTGCTGCCAAGGCCTTTGTAGGGGACAGGTAGAGCGTGACTGCGCCGTCGTCGTGGATCTTTCCCGGGTCCGACAGGACTCGCAGCTCCGAACGGTGAATCGCATCCAACGCTGGCAGCTGATATGCGAGCGACTTACCGGAAGCAGTACCGGTGGCAATGACAACGTGCTGGCCGGCATGGGCAAGGTCTGCCGCCTGGATCTGGTGACGGTACGGTTCATGGATGCCGAGTGTGCCGTAGGCAGCCACCACATCCGGGTGGACCCAGTCGGGCCAGGGTTCGTTGACAGCTTTTCGGGCTGGGATGGTGTGGACATGGCGCAACTGCTCAGGGTCCGGCGTCCGGCCCAGTAAGGAGATCAGTGAATTGGTTGCAGCCACCGAATCATTCTGTCACTGTGCTGGCACGCCAACGGCGGCACGTTCGGAGGACGCCGTCGTGCTTGGCTGTTAGGCGGGAGTTTCTAGGCTCCTGACAGGTCCGATCCTTCGGTACCGCTGGACATCATGAGGACGTGGCAAACCGCGTCCCACCCAAGGTGGGAGTAAAGCTTTTGGCCGTCCAAGGATGCCAACAAAAGCCCGTTTTCAACATCGTGCGCGAAAGCTTGGGCTGCGAGGGCCTTCATAATGAAGCTCCCCAAGCCACGGCGCTGAAAATCAGGTTCGGTGACGATTTTGTCGAAGACGGCCGTGCCGTTGACGACATAGACCCGGCCGCTGGCGGCCACCCGTTCGCCCGAGTGGACCACCGCGTGATGAACGCCGTTCGATTCCGAGGTAGCGAGCTCCAAGTCGTCGTCAGGGAGCCACGGATCCTCGGAATCCTGGGTTTCCATGTCCACGATCATCATGGTCTGGGATGCGGACGTCACAGTAAGTCCGCGCTGTTCAGCGAGGTATTTGTACCGTTGTACGTCGTTGGTGAGTACCGTCAGGATCCGGGCTGGGGATTCTGCGGTCTTGTCCGCAAGGGCGGCGAACTCTTCGTCCGAGGGATCATGGGCGAAATACTCCCAGTCACCGGTTTTGTCGGCGCGAAGTGCGGCAGGGAAACGGCCCTCCAGGCGTGACTCGTAGCCGCGGCAGCCGGACCAGCCGGCTACCCAGACTTCCAAGAGGTGCGCAATGTCTTCAACCAAGGCGTCTGGACTCATGTAGAGAGAGTATGCCAGCGCACCATGAAGCAACAGAGCCATGTCAGCCCGGCGCTGGTTGCTTATGGAATTGTGACTTCCGGCCGGCAGCACCCACCCCGTGGGCCGCGCGCGGCACCCACCGGAACGGGCGGATTTTACTGCACCAAGTACCCTTTAATAGTGGCTTTGAACCGAATTGTGCTCTTCTATGGCTTTACCCCGATCGCCGACCCTGACGCGGTGCGTCTGTGGCAGCGTGCCCTGTGCGAAAAGCTGGGCCTCACCGGCAGGATCCTCATATCCAAGGACGGCATCAACGCCACGGTAGGCGGCGAGCTCAACAACATGAAGCAGTACGTGAAGACCACTCGCGAGTACAAGGGTTTTCACGACATCGACTTTAAGTGGTCGGAGGGAGGCGCCGCAGATTTCCCGCGCCTCAGTGTCAAGGTACGCGACGAGATCGTGTCATTCGGTGCGCCGGGTGAACTGAAAGTGGATTCCAACGGTGTGGTGGGTGGCGGGAAGCACCTCCAACCCGAGGAACTTCACGCGCTGGTGGATGCCAAGAAGTCCAGTGGGGAAGACGTAGTTTTCTTCGATGGCCGGAACGCGTTCGAAGCGCAGATCGGCAAGTTCAAGGATGCGATCGTTCCGGACGTGGACACCACCCACGACTTCATCAAGGAACTCGACTCGGGCAAGTACGACGACCTCAAGGACAAGCCGGTAGTCACCTACTGCACCGGGGGCATCCGCTGTGAAGTACTCTCCAGCCTGATGGTCAACAGGGGTTTCAAAGAGGTCTACCAGTTGGATGGCGGGATTGTCCGCTATGGCGAGACGTTCAAGGACAAAGGCCTCTGGGAGGGCTCGCTGTACGTCTTCGACAAGCGCATGCACGTCGAGTTCAGCGAGGAAGCCAAGACCATCGGCCAGTGCGTCCGCTGCTCTGCTCCCACCAACAAGTTCGAAAACTGCTCAAACCTCAGTTGCCGTACTTTGACCCTGTATTGCGAGGAATGCGCCTCGAGCCCGGAAACGCTCCGCTGCCCCGGAGGCTGCGAAGCGGCCTGACAATCCGAATCAGAGCCGGCTCACCCGATAGGTGAAGTTGGCGTCCGACCTGGTCCCCACTGTGATGGACAGAATGGCGTCCTTTTCCAGCTGGACCACGCTCACTCGTGCATTGGCGCATCCCAGCGTCAGGTTCACGAGTTCCACTTCGCCCACCTTGACGGAGAACGTCACGCGGCGTGTGCCACGGCAGGCCAGCGTCACCGCGTACGTCCCGCCCGGCAATTGCACCGTTTGCTCAGTCTTGGACTCATCGGGATTGAGGTACCCACTGCTTGAGTAGAACGACTGCCCCTGGGACTCAGGCAAGGCCAACTTTGCCCACTCTTCGAGTGCCTCGCCGGTGACGGTCTCCTCCAGAGCCGGATCGGGCGGCAGGACTACATTTCCCGCTGTGGAGGGGCTGGCATCCGGCCTTCCGCCCTCGTCATAGGTGTATTCGCACCCCGTTAGGCTGCCGCCCAGCACAATAAGGATGACGACGGCGGCCCTCGCCAGGCGCTGTGGCATCACCGAGCGAGCTGCCTTGCTGCCCATGTACTGACTTTACGCCCGTACAGCCGCAGGCCATAGGCCTCTCGGAGGGGCACGCCAGACTTCAGGCGGGCGCAGGAACCACGTGATAGGCGAAGATCAGCGGAGCATCAACGCTGCTTGTCGAGATGCTGAGCGGGCCACTGCCGGGCACCTTGATTTTCACCACATCAAGGCTGCCATTGCATGCAGCAGCCGCGTCCGCGATCTTGACGCCGCTGGAGGAAACAGCGAAGTACGCCTTGCCGCCCCCGTCGCACGCCATGGTGAGCGTGTAGCTTCCACCCGGAACATTGGGGGATTCCTTGACCAAGGGGTCCCGGTTGAGGATCTTGCCGGAGTCCTCCAACACCGCACCGCTTGCCGAGGGCAGGGTCTTTTCCTTCCAAACAGGAACGTCGGCATCTTCGATGTTGGCCGGCGCCTGGCAGCCGGAGACCCCAAACAAAGCCGCAGCGGTGATGGCAACAAGGCCCCCACGGCGCCTTGTGGAAGAGAAGGTGAGCATGAATCCAACGCTACCGGGTTCCAGCGGGGGCCTTTGTCCACATAGGGCTGATCCATGATCCAAAGGCCGGGCGCCCCGCCCCTACACTTGCAAGGTGACTGACACAGCTTCTTTCTTTACTGCCGGCAACATTGACGACGCTCCGCGCAGCGACCACCCCGAACTGCTTTTGGCGCTCGCCGCAGACCTTCGTGCCCTCAACTACACAGTGGACGGTGTGGCTGAACTCTTGGGAGCGTCCGCTTCAGAAGCACTCGGCAGGGACCAGCTCATTCCCGCGCTCCTTGCCAGTGACAGACTCATGGACTCCAAGGACCCAGTCCTCAGATCACAGGCAGTAATTGTTCGTCTTTGGCTGCTGGCCGTTCCGCAGTCCGTCGAGGACATCGATTCCGCCCTCCCCGGTACCCGTGCGAAAGGCCTTGAGGAACTGGGTCTGATCACCGTGGATTCAGGAATGGCTAATGCCAAGGCGGACCTGCGCCCCTACGGCTGGGACGCCAACACGGATGGCAGTGGCGGTGCAGAACTCTGGGTTGCCAGCGACCTTGCTGCCCACCAGCAGCCCGGAGTCCTGAGGCACGACCACGTCCTGGGGATCGGGCGTGCCTCCACAACGCTGGTCCAGACCACATTCAGGAAACACAGCAAACGAGCGCTGGACGTGGGCACCGGCTGCGGTATCCAGACCTTCCACCTGCTCCATCACTGCGAGCACGTCACGGCCACGGACATCTCGGAGAGGGCGCTGGCGTTCACCCGCTTCAACCTTCTGCTGAACGCCGCAGAACTGGACCTGGACCCGGACAACCTGGAGCGTCGGGTGAGCCTGCGGCTCGGATCGCTCCTGGAACCGGTAGCGGGGGAGCAGTTCGGCTTGGTGGTATCAAACCCACCGTTCGTCATCACTCCGCGAACGGGCGGCGAGTCGTCGTCGGACCAGTTCACGTACCGCGATGGCGGGCTTCCCGGCGACGAAATAGTAGCGTCCTTGGTACAGTCCCTCTCTGAGGTCCTCGAGCCAGGTGGAACAGCGCAAATGCTGGGCAACTGGGAGGTTACCTCTGGTACGGACTGGAAGGACCGGCCCAAGGCCTGGCTCCAGGACTCAGTATTGGATGTCTGGTTCATCCAACGGGAGCAGGTGGGTCCCGAGCAGTACGCGGAAACGTGGCTTCAAGACGCCTCGCAGAACCGAGAGGGACAGCAATACAAGGAAGCATACGCCGCCTATCTGGACGACTTTGCTTCCAGGAACGTCGAAGGTATCGGCTTCGGAATGATTTGGCTGCGCCGCCCGGCGTCTCCGCTCGAGGTCATCATCAGCCGTTTCGAAGAAATCACATACCCAATAGAGCAGCCGATCGGACCGCATGTGGGTGCTGCAGTGGAACGCGCAGATTGGGTGGCTGCGCATTCGGTCCCGGAGGCCCACCTTGTGGTTGCCGATGACGTCACCGAGGAACGGCACCAGCGTCCCGGAGCTGTTCATCCCGGTGTCATCCTCCTGAGGCAAGGGGCAGGCCTTCGCCGGACCAATCTGCTCAGTACTGAACTGGCCGGGTTCGTCTCCGCCTGCGACGGCCAATTGTCGGTACGGCAGATCGTCTCGGCCTTGGTATCGCTCCTGGGCGGGGGAGAGGACTTCGACGAAGAGGCCTTCCGGGAAGGGCTTTTCCGCGAGGTCACCAACCTGGTTTTGGACGGGTTCCTTCTTCCAGACCCGGCGCAGGTCAGCGCATGATCCGGGGTGCGGCGCCCCGCTCATCAAACACCGGGCCTCCGGAAAGTGACCCTGACTACACTGATGAAGTGACTGCGAACAACGAACCATCCCAAGCGTCAGGCGACGTTCCCCGGCGGAAGCGTGCCGAGAAGACGGTTGAGATCACTGATCCCAAGGCGATCCGTGCATTGGCGCACGCCGCTCGGATTGAGGTCATCTCTGAGCTCTACGCCACACAGGTCAGCCACACAGCCACAGAACTAGCTGCCAGGACCGGTCTGACGCCCAGTGCAATGAGCTACCACCTTCGGGCGCTCCAGAAATGGGGGATTGTGGCGCCTGCGGAAAACGCCGGTGATGCCCGCGAACGTCGCTGGAAAGCGGCCGGAACGGACTTCACTATCTCGGGAGGGAGCGTTGCCAGCCCTGAAATTGCCGTGGTTGACCTGGAGCTTGATGCCTTCCGACGCCGGGCTTCGGCCTTCGCCAAGGCTCGCGGGGAACGCCGGCAACGAGGAGAAACGGGAGAAGAACCGGCAGCAGTAGTCCTTTCCAGCAACCTGCTGTACTTGACCAACCCGCAGCGTAGGGAACTTTTGGACAGAATCCGAGCTGTTCTGCGGGAGTACGAACTCGAGGATCCCACTCGGATACCGGAAGGTGCTGAACGTGTGGCAACCTTGTGGTCAATGATCCCGGATGATCGGGTAGCACCCGGTCAGTAAGAGCCCCGCCGGGTCTTGATTGTCCGTCCTGGTTCCGGCACCAAAACGCAGGATTCTGCAAACTATGGTGAACTAGGCCAATATGGGCACCAGCCCAATTACACATTTTTTCTGTAGGAGCACCGTGCCCAGCAAGGCAAAAACCGGCAAGAAACTCGTGATCGTGGAGTCTCCCGCCAAGAGCAAGACCATCGCCAAGTACCTTGGCGAGGGCTTCGTCGTAGAGGCTTCGATCGGCCACATCCGGGACCTCCCGCAGCCGTCGGACCTCCCTGCCGAGCTGAAGAAGACCTCGTTGGGCAAGTTCGCTGTCGACGTCGAAAACGACTTCAAGCCCTACTACGTTGTTTCTCCGGACAAGAAGAAAAAGGTCGCCGAGCTCAAGGCCCAGCTGAAAGACGCTGACGCGCTCTACCTCGCAACTGATGGGGACCGCGAAGGCGAAGCCATCGCGTGGCACCTCCTGGAGGTCCTGAAGCCCAAGGTTCCCGTCTACCGCATGACCTTCGGTGAAATCACCAAGGAAGCCATCCACCGCGCCATGGACAACCTCCGGGATGTTGACACCGCGTTGGTGGATGCCCAGGAAACACGTCGTATTCTTGACCGCCTCTATGGGTACGAGATTTCCCCCGTGCTGTGGCGCAAGGTCGCCCGGGGACTGTCCGCCGGCCGTGTCCAGTCCGTAGTGACCCGCATGGTGGTTGACCGGGAACGTGAACGCATGGCATTCCGCGCCGCGTCCTACTGGGACCTCACGGGTCAGTTCGGTTCAGATTCGGGTTCATTCAAGGCCAAACTTGCCGCCGTGGACGGTTCCAAGGTAGCCAGCGGCCGGGACTTCAACGACAATGGGCAGCTCACCTCCTCCAACGTGGTGCACCTCAACGAGGAACTCGCCACGTCCTTGGCTGCCGGTCTGGAGAACGCTGACTTCCGTGTCCGTTCCGTGGATACCAAGCCGTATACCCGCCGCCCTGCAGCACCGTTCACCACCTCCACGTTGCAGCAGGAAGCCGGCCGTAAGCTCCGCTTCTCGTCGAAGAGCACCATGCAGGTTGCCCAGCGCCTGTATGAAAACGGCTACATCACCTATATGCGTACGGACTCGTCAGCTTTGAGCGATGAAGCCCTGACAGCTGCCCGCCGTCAGGCTTCGGAGCTTTATGGTCCCGAGTACGTGCCCCAGAGCCCGCGCGTTTACGCCAAAAAAGCTGCCAACGCCCAGGAAGCTCACGAGGCCATCCGTCCCGCAGGAGACTCCTTCCGCACTCCCGCGCAGGTAGCCAAGCAGCTGAGCGGTGACGAGTTCCGCCTGTACGAGCTCATTTGGAAGCGCACGGTCGCCTCGCAGATGGCCGATGCCAAGGGTTCTACGGCAACCATCCGCCTCGGTGCAGTGGCCGCTGACGGTCGCGACGCCGAATTTTCCGCCTCCGGTACGGTGATCACCTTCCCCGGCTTCCTCGCAGCCTACGAAGAGGGCAAGGACGAGAGCCGTGGAGACGAGGAATCAGACGAAGCCCGTCGCCTGCCGAACGTTGCCAAGGATGATTCCCTGACGGCTTCGGACATCGTAGCTATCGGACATGAAACGTCACCGCCGCCGCGTTACACGGAAGCATCGCTGACCGCTGAGCTGGAAAAGCGGGGGATCGGCCGCCCGTCCACTTACGCCTCCACCATCTCCACCATCCAGGACCGTGGTTACGTTCGTAAGCAGGGTTCTGCCCTGGTTCCCAGTTGGATCGCATTCTCTGTGATCCGCTTGCTGGAACAGCACTTTACGGATTATGTGGACTATGAGTTCACGGCAGACATGGAAGGCGACTTGGACAAGATCGCCAACGGCCAAGCCGTGGGTGCTGCCTGGCTCAAGCACTTCTACTACGGTGAAGATGCGGATCCCGGTCTGCTGAGCATCGTGAACAACCTCGGCGAAATCGATGCCCGCGAGATCAACTCAGTGCCAATCGCCGACGGCATCACGCTTCGTGTGGGCAAATTCGGTCCGTACTTGGAAAGCTCCATCCCCACCTTGGACGCGAAGACCGGTGAAGTGGTTGAGTCGGCAAGGGCCAACGTCCCCGAGGAACTCGCTCCGGACGAACTCACGGCTGACAAAGCCAAAGAGCTCATGGAGACTGCAGCCCCCGAGGAACGGGTCCTGGGAACCGACCCTCACACGGGTCACACCATCGTGGCCAAGAATGGCCGCTACGGCGCTTACGTCACCGAGATCATCCCTGAGATGACCGAGGAACAGCTGGCCAACCAGCCGGTGGAGTATTACAAGAACGGCAAGCCCAAGCCTCCCAAGAAGCCCGTGAAGGCCAAGCCGCGTACCGGGTCACTGTTCAAGTCCATGACCGTGGACACAGTCACCTTGGATGAGGCCCTCGCGCTCATGAGCCTGCCCCGCGTCCTTGGCGAGGATGCGGAAGGCAACCCCATCACGGTGCAAAACGGCCGCTTCGGGCCATATCTGAAGAAGGGCACTGACTCCCGCTCCATCGGTTCGGAAGAGGAAATCTTCACGATCACCTTGGAACAGGCTTTGGAGATCTACTCGCAGCCCAAGCAGCGTGGCGCACGCGCCGCTGTCCCGCCATTGGCTGAGTTCGGTCCGGATCCTGTTTCCGAGAAGAACATTGTGGTGAAGGAAGGCCGCTTCGGCCCATACATCACTGACGGCGTTACCAACATCACCGTCCCGCGCACAACCTCCCTTGAGGAGCTGACCCGGGAACGCGCCGTCGAGCTTTTGGCAGAAAAGCGTGCCAAGGGGCCGGTCAAGCGGACCACCACCCGCAAGGCACCGGCCAAGAAGGCCACAGCCAAAAAGTAGTCACCATGACGGCCGGGGCAGCACTCGCGAATTGCGTCCCGGCCGGCATCGTGGTCGAGTAGAACCATGACTGAACAGACGGTGTCACCGGACAACGAACCCTTGAACGACCTCGAGGCGAAGCTCGCCTCGGCCGAACAACCGGACGCGAACCCGGTGGACGTCATCCTCGCTTTCCTGAACAACGAGGTCTACCTCGTCAGTTCGGAAGCCGTAGACGGCCCGGACTCTTCCGTGGAGCCCCTGGTGCTCTCCAACGCCGACGGCCAGCCCGTTCTGGCAGTATTCAGCCACCCGAGCCGAGTGGATGAGCGCTTCCTCGAAGCAGCCCCGCACGTGCTGGGCACCATGGGTTCAGCGATCCTCGGCAACATCGGAGACGAGCTCGGCATGGTCATCAACCCCGGAAGCGAATTCGGCTTCGAAATCGACCCCGAAGGCATTGCGAACATTCGCCGCGACTTCAAGCGCGCCGACGAAGCCGGGGAGTCCGCCGAATAGCGGTCGCCCAAGCTGCCGGCAACCATCCGGTCAGCGAAACGTCGTCGCCAAGTTGCTTCACGGGCTTCGAATCGGTGAATAATGGCAGAATGCGTCTTGGCGTTCTCGACATCGGGTCCAACACCGTCCACCTGCTACTGGTGGACGCTCACCCCGGCGCGCGTCCGGTGGCTTTCGCTTCCCACAAGCGCCCCCTTTCGCTGGTGCAGTACCTCGACGGCGACGGCAACATCAACGACGCCGGTCAGCACGAGCTCATCGAGTTCGTCCTGGAAGCCTGGGAGTTCGCGGCCAGCCACAAAGCGGAAGACCTCCTGGCCTTCTGTACCTCGGCCATTCGCGAGGCAACCAACGGCCCCGAGGTTCTGGCCCGGGTCAAGCACGAAACCACGGTGACGCTCCAGGAACTCACGGGCAGTGAAGAAGCCTCCATGACTTTCTTCGCCGTACGCCGGTGGTACGGATGGGGCGCAGGTCCCATCTTGGACCTGGACATCGGGGGCGGCTCGTTTGAAATGGCGTACGGGACGGATGAACTCCCTGAGTACGCCACCTCCGTTCCGCTGGGTGCCAGCCGTTTGACGCGGGACTGGCTCCACGATGATCCGCCCAGCGCGAAGAGCGTAAAGGAACTGCGGCGCTACATCCGATCCACGCTGAAACCAGTGGTCCGGGATTTCCACGAGTTGGGTCGGGCGAACCTGGTGGCAGGAACCTCCAAAACGTTCCGCTCCTTGGCACGGATCGCCGGTGCAGCCCCCAGTGCTGCAGGACCCTACGTGAAGCGTGAGCTTCATGCAGCAGACCTGGGGCTGTGGGCACAGCGGATTTCGGCCATGACCGTGGAGGACAGGTTGTACCTTCCTGGCGTATCCGACGCCCGGGCACGCCAGCTGCTGGCAGGCGCGCTCGTTGCCGAAGCGGCACTCGAGCTTTTTGAATTCCCAAAGATGGAAATCTGTCCCTGGGCCCTTCGTGAAGGCTTGATCCTGCGCCGACTGGACCAGTTGGTCTTCGAAGAAGCCTTGGATCCGGCACCCCATGTGGGGAAGCGCAAGAAGGACAAAGCCAAGAAAAAGGCAGCCAAGGAAGCCGGCAAGGCTCGCCCCGAAGAAGAAGAGCCCCACCCTGGGCTAAAAGAATTTCCGGTCCCTGTAAACACACCGTCCCCAACACCCATCCCAGCCCCGGTGGCAGGCGGGCTGGCCTCCTGAGATGAGCAACGACGTCGAACCTGAAGTGAATGACCGCAAAATTCCCGTGGCGCTGTCCAGTGCATCGGTGTACCCCTTGAGCGTCCACGACGCCTTCGCGGTGGCTCAGGACCTGGGTTACGAAGGCGTCGAGGTGATGGTTACCAACAACGCGGTGAGCCAGAACCCGGATGCCTTGATCCAGCTAAGCCACAGGTACCGCCAGGAGATCGTCTCCATCCATGCCCCCACCTTGTTGTTGACTCAGCAGGTGTGGGGTACGGCGTGGAACAAGATTGAGAAGTCCTGCCAAATGGCCGCGGACGTCGGATGCGACACCGTGGTGGTCCACCCGCCGTTCCGCTGGCAGTCAAACTACGCGGAGAACTTCGTGGAGGGTGTGCGCGAAATCGCGGCGAGGTACCGGGTGCGTATCGCCGTGGAGAACATGTACCCGTGGCGCGTCCGTGGACGCGAGGCTGTGGCCTACCTGCCGCACTGGGACCCTTTAGGCCAGGATTACGACGACGTCACGTGGGATTTCTCCCACGCCGCCACTGCGGGGGCCAACAGCTTGGAGGCCATCAAAGCGCTAGGAAACAAGCTCCGGCACGTCCACCTCACCGACGGTTCGGGTTCGGGCAAGGACGAGCACCTGGTGCCCGGCACAGGAACGCAACAGTGTGCCGATGCCTTGCAACACTTGGCAGCCACAGGTTTCGACGGCGTCGTAGTGGCCGAGATTTCAACCCGCAAGGCGAAGGTAGCGGGCGAGCGGGAGGAGATGCTGGCAGAAACCCTACGGTTTGCCCGGCAGCACCTTAGCGTTCCGTTGCTGCGCAGCGTAGATAACTAACCGCAGCGCGGGATTCGCGCAGTCCGCAGTGCTTAAATGCGAAAGCACCGGCGGCCGAATCGGGAAATGGGGGAAAACCCGCCCGGCCACCGGTGCTGCTGGCGGACATCCCCATGCCCGCCTCATCACTCGCACCCTCAATGAGGTAACTACTAAGTTACGGGCCAAGAATGAGTGCTGCCTGCAATAACCTTGGGAGCAAGCTGGGAATCCGGTTTTCGTTAGGCCCCGGCCAAGGCCAACTGCAATGATGGAGCCATGAGCAACCGAATCGCATTCCTTGGCTGTGGATCCATGAACGAGGCAATCCTGGGAGGCTTGCTTGCCGCAGGGACGGACCCTTCCGACATCGTCGCCACGGTCCGCCGTGCCGAGCGGGCGGACGAACTCGCCCAGCGCCACGGGGTCATGGCCATCGCAGGCGAGGAAGAGCCGGACAACAACAAGCTGGCTACCAAAGGCTCCAGCATGGTCATCCTGGGCGTCAAGCCGGTGGGAATCCTGGACCTGGCCCGGGAGATCAGCCCCGCGCTGGGGAAGGACACGATCGTTGTCAGCGTCGCGGCGGCAGTATCCATCGCCCAGCTCGAGGCTGCGTTGCCCGAAGGACAGCCGGTAATCCGCACCATGCCGAACACGCCCGCAAGGCTGGGCCGCGGCGTCATATCTGTCTCCCCAGGGACGCATTGCACGCCTGAGCAGCTGGAAAAGGCCAAGAAGGCGCTTGCTGGTGCCGGCACGGTAGTCCAGATTCCGGAAGAACAAGTGGACGCACTGTCCGCCATCAGCGGTTCCGGCCCGGCCTACGCGTTCTACCTAGCCGAAGCCATGGCTGCGGCTGGCGTCGAGCTTGGTTTGGACGAGGAGCTCTCCGTGATGCTTGCCCGCGAAACCGTGGCAGGTGCCGGTTTCATGTTGGCCGAACCGGGAGCGAACCCCTCTGCCCTCCGCGTCGCCGTCACCAGCCCCAACGGCACCACCGAGCGCGCCATTGCGGCTTTCGACGACGGCGGGATCCCCAGGATCATCGCCGACGGCGCCCGCGCGGCAGCCGCCCGGGCAGCAGAAATCACCAAACAGCTCGGCTAACGCTACGGCCGCGGCACTACGGCTTTGCCACTACGGCCGCTGCCGCTATGGCCGCGCCGCGAAGCGCTCCAGCAAGTCCACGTGTCCGGACACGATCAACATGTCGTGGCCGGACACTTTGGTTTCCGGCCGCGCATACGTGAAGTCCTCGCCCGGGGTTTTCACGCCGACGATCGTCACGCCATACTTCGAGCGGACCTTGGATTCATCCAGGGTGAAGCCCACTGTTTCCTTAGGCGGGTACATTTTGACGATCGCGTAGTCGTCGTCGAACTCGATGAAGTCGAGCATCCGGCCGGACACCAGGTGGGCTGCGCGGACGCCGGCGTCGGCCTCCGGGTAGATGACGTGGTTGGCGCCGATCCGGGTGAGGATCTTGCCGTGCGAGGGGGTGATGGCCTTGACCCAGAGGTGCTGGATGCCCAGGTCCACCAGGTTCACAGTGATGAGCACGGAGGACTCAATGGAGGTGCCGACACCCACCACTGCCGAGCTGAATTCCTGGGCACCAAGCTGGCGCAGGGCGTCAATGTTGGTGGCGTCAGCTTCCACTACGTGCGTGAGCACAGGAGCCCACTTCTGGACGAGGGAGCGGTCGCGCTCGATAGCAAGGACTTCACGGCCCTGCTTGACCAGTTGCTCAGCCGTCGCGGAACCGAACCGGCCAAGGCCAATCACCAGCACTGGTGCGTTGTGGGCGGGGCGGTTGGATGCCCCTGTGCTACTAGCCAATGATTGGCCTCTCTTCCGGGTAGTGGTACAGCTGGCTGCGTTGGCGCAGGGCCAAGCCGGCCGCGAGGGTTACAGTGCCGACACGGCCGGCGAACATCAGCGCGGTTAAGACGTAAACGCCCGACGGCGGCAGCTCGGCACTGAGGTTGGTGCTCAGTCCCACGGTGGCGAAGGCGGAGATGGATTCAAAGAGCACACGGTCCAGCGACTCGCCACTGATGGAGAGGAGCAGTAAGGCAGCCACCGATACCAAGGTAGCTCCGGCCACGATCACGGAGATTGCCACTCGCATGGTGCCTTGCGGAATGGTACGGCCGTAAACCTTCACGTCGGCGTCGCCGCGGGCTTCGGCCATGATGGCCAGGAACATGACCGCAATGGTGGTGACCTTGATGCCGCCAGCGGTGGACGCGGAGCCGCCACCGGCGAACATCAGGGCGTCAGTGAGGAGCATGGTAGTGGATTCCATCTGGTTTTGGTCGACCAGGTTAAAGCCGCCCGAGCGCGTCATGACCGAGGCGAACAATGAATGGATCACTTTGTCGCCCATGTCCATGTGGCCGATGGTGCGCACGTTGTCCCACTCCATCAAAGCCCATAGGACCGTGCCTGCCGCGAGCAGGATGAATGACACCTGGATGGTGAGCTTGGTGTGGAGGTTCCACTTCTTCCAGTTGAGCCCGTTCTGCTGCAGCACCATCACCACGGGGAAGCCCAGGCTGCCGAGGAAAACGCCCAACATGAGAGGTACCAGGATCCACAAGTCAGTTTCATAGGGGACGATGCCATCCGAGTGCGGCGTGAACCCGGCGTTGTTGAAGGAGGAGATCGCGTAGAAAACACCATGCCAGAGGGCCTGCCAGAAAGGTTCTCCCAGGAGCAAAAAGCGAGGGACCAAGGCCACGGCCAGAGCGGCCTCAATCACTACCGACGTGACAATGACGATGCGCAGCAACGTACCAACCTCACCGAGCCTGCCCGCGTTGTTCATGGCTTCCTGTGCGATGAGCTTGCCGCGCACCCCCAGCCGCTTGCTGACCATGAGGGCCAGCAGCGAGGCGAGGGTCAGCGTGCCGAGGCCGCCCACGAAGATGCCCACCAAAATAACGAGCTGACCAAAGAAGGTCCAGTGCGTGGCGGTCGAAACCACAGTCAGGCCCGTGACGCAGACAGCGGAGACCGCCGTAAACATGGACTGGTGCAGGGGTGTAACTGTGCCCGCCGCAGAAGCGGCGGGTAGGGACAGTAAGCCGGTAAAAACAAGGATCACCACGGCAAAGACGGTCAGTGCCAAACGGGCGGGTGAGGTGTTGGCAATGTTGTCAATAAAGTCGCGCACGCGAGTGAAGATCCAGAGACCTTCCCGCTCCTGCTGGTTGGGTTGCCAGTTGGTCGGGCTCGTGGACCGCGACTGGCTTTGAGACATAGCGCTCTTCCTCGGTTGAACAAGCTTTCCTGAGTAGTAAACCACTATTCCCGCGGCGTAACCGGGCGGTAGGCTCCTCCGGGCTCAGGTAGCCTGTTCTGGATGAACTCACGGCTTGGAACAACAGCTTCCAGCATTACGCGGTCCGCACTGCCAACGACGGTGGTGTGGGATCCAGCCATGACTGCCTATAACTTTGGCCCGGGCCATCCCATGGCCCCGCAGCGGCTGGAACTGACGGCGCGGCTGGCCGAATCCCTGGGCTTGTTTGACCACGAACATGTGGCTGTTGAAGCGCCCACGGTGGCCACCGACGTCGAACTTTTGACTGTGCACAGTCGCGAATACGTGGAGGCCGTGCGCCGCGTCAGTGTGAACCCCTCGGCTCCCGAGGAGGACCGCGGCCTGGGAACCGAGGACGATCCCGCGTTCGCCGGAATGCACGAGGCCAGCGCCCGCCTCGCCGGCGGTTCGCTGCTGGCGGCAGAGACAATCCTGTCCGGCCAGGCCGTTCGCGCTGTGAACTTCAGCGGCGGGATGCACCATGCCGCACGGGACCGGGCCAGCGGCTTTTGCGTTTATAACGATGTTGCGATTGCCATCCAGAGGCTGCTTGACGGGGGTGTCCAACGAGTCATGAGCATCGACGTCGACGCCCACCACGGTGACGGGACTCAGAGTATTTTCTGGAACGACCCCCGTGTCATGACCATCAGCCTGCACGAGACGGGCCTCACTCTCTTTCCCGGGACCGGCTTTGCCAATGAAACAGGCGGACCAAACGCCCCTGGGACCGCGGTTAACGTCGCACTTCCTGCGTTTACGGGCGACGCGGCCTGGTTGCGGGCTTTCCATGCGGTGGTCCCGCAGCTTGTAGGTGCATTCCAGCCCGAAGTCATTGTCAGCCAGCACGGCTGCGATTCGCATCGCGACGATCCCTTGACGCATCTCAACCTCAGCGTTGACGGTCAGCGTGAGGCGGCTTCCGCCGTCGCCGGTCTTGCCGCCCGGTACTGCGATAACCGCTGGATCGCTACCGGGGGAGGCGGCTACGACGTCACCGGTGTTGTGCCACGCGCCTGGAGCCACCTGATCGGGATGGTGACTCAACGTCCGGTGCCGCTCAGTACGCCCGTGCCTGGATCGTGGCGGACGTACGTGAGGGAAACCTACGGCGTGTGGGCCCCGGAGTCGATGGGCGACGACGTGGACGTCTGGTGGCGCTCCTGGGAGGTCGGTTACGATCCCGCAGACGAGGTGGACCGGACTGTCATTGCCACGCGCAAAGAGATCTTCCCCCTTTACGGACTGGATCCTTGGTTCGACTGACGGTTCGGTTCAGTTGGCGCTGTAGCGCCACGAAACAGGGATGCCAATCGGCGTATATGTCGCTAGGGTGGGAGGCATGGTGACTGACGACGTATTTGCCGTCATAGCTGAGGCAACCAGGCGCGACATCCTGGTCTCCCTCCGCTCTGGGGATAAAGCTGTAGGCGAACTGGTGGAAGAACTGGCTGCGAGCCAGCCCACCATCTCCAAGCATTTGAAAGTGCTCCGCGAGGCGGACCTCGTCAGCATGCGCGCCCAGGGCCAGAAGCGCTTCTACGCGCTGAATCCCAAGCCCCTCGCCGGCGTTGCCAGCTGGCTGGAGACGTTCGACGTCGGCACTCCGGCGCCCGCCGTCGTCGCACCATCCGAGACTGCACCTGCCGAGCCGGCTGCCGCCGCTGTTGTTGTCTCCTCGCCGGAGGTCCCGGCCACCCGCACGGACGCCATCGGCCAGGCCGTTAAGGTCCATGCGAGCGGAACCCCGGTCACTTTGGATCCTGCGTCGGACGACACCGTACCGCAGCAGATCGGCCGTACCGTTGGGCGGGCCGCCACTAAGGCCGCTGATCTTTTGGCGAACCTGCCGAACTTGCCCAACCTTCCCAAGTTCGGGCGAAAGCGATAGCCAGCCTCGACTTAACGTGATCCTTATCACATTGTGAGTTTTCGTTAACGCGGCGTTTCCTTGAGTTTTCAACGATTTTCTACACTTGTGTTAACTCCTTGGCGCGGGTCACATTGGATCCGGATGGAGATCCTATGTCCCTCGGTGCAACCATGAGCGGGACTAGTCGTCTCGCCGCGGGTCGGCGCACTGAGGATAGGAACACGCATGGATTCAAGGCTCGAAGCTGTCCGCGACACCGTGTTGGCACGGAACCCGGGGGAGAAGGAATTCCACCAGGCCGTCACTGAGGTCTTCGAAAGCCTTGGCCCTGTTCATGATCGTCACCCTGAGTTCCTGGAGGGCGCTGTTCTTGAACGCCTGTGCGAACCCGAGCGACAGATCATCTTCCGCGTCCCCTGGACCGACGACGCCGGCCGCGTCCATGTAAACCGTGGCTTCCGCGTGGAGTTCAACTCCGCCCTCGGCCCTTACAAGGGCGGACTCCGATTCCACCCCTCGGTGTATCTGGGAATCGTGAAGTTCCTCGGCTTCGAACAGATCTTCAAGAACGCGCTCACAGGCATGCCCATTGGCGGCGGCAAGGGCGGCTCGGACTTCGATCCCCGGGGGCGTTCCGACGCCGAAATCATGCGCTTCTGCCAGTCCTTCATGACTGAGCTGTACCGCCATATCGGCGAGTACACCGACGTCCCGGCCGGTGATATTGGCGTGGGCGGCCGGGAAATCGGCTATCTCTTCGGCCAGTACAAGCGCATCACCAACCGCTATGAATCCGGCGTCCTCACAGGCAAGGGCATCTCGTGGGGCGGCTCCTTGGTTCGTCCCGAGGCCACCGGCTACGGCACGGTCATCTTCGCCCAGGAGATGCTCAAGACCCGTGGGCAGTCCTTCGATGGACAGCGTGTTGTGGTCTCCGGTTCAGGCAACGTCGCCATCCACGCGATCGCCAAAGCCCAGGCCTTGGGCGCAACCGTTGTGGCTTGTTCGGATTCGGCAGGCTACATCGTGGATGAGGCCGGGGTCGACGTCGAACTCTTGCGGCGGATCAAGGAAGTGGAGCGCGGGCGCCTGACGGAGTACGCCGCACGTCGGCCGGGAGCAAACCACGTTTCGGGCGGTTCCGTGTGGGACGTCAATGGCACCGTGGCATTGCCTTGCGCAACGCAGAACGAGCTCAACGGAGAGGCCGCGGCCAAGCTGGTCAGCAACGGCCTGGTCGCAGTGGCTGAAGGTGCCAATATGCCCTCCACCCGTTCAGCTGTGTCGGTCTTCCAGGAAGCCGGGATCCTGTTCGGACCGGGCAAGGCCGCGAACGCCGGCGGTGTTGCTACCTCCGCCCTGGAAATGCAGCAGAACGCCAGCCGTGACTCCTGGTCTTTCGAGCACACGGAACAGCGCCTCACCGAGATCATGGTGGGAATCCACGATCGCTGCGCCGAAACTGCCGACGAATACGGTGCGCCCGGAAACTACGTAGTGGGCGCCAACATCGGCGGCTTCGTCAAGGTGGCCGACGCAATGCTGGCCCAGGGCCTGATCTAACACCCCTTAGCCCAACTGGGTAGCAGTAGAGGCCGTTTTGAGCGTTCAAAACGGCCTCTACTGCTACTTACTTGGGTGGCTTTAGCGCTGGAGCAGCCGCACGTGGTCCGGGTTCAGGTCGGCGACCTTGCTGACGCCCAGGAGTGCCATGGTGCGGGTCATGTCCTTCTCCAGGATCTGGATGGTGCGGTCCACGCCTTCGCGTCCGCCGGCCATCAGGCCGTAGAGGTAGGCGCGGCCGATCAACGCAAAGTCCGCGCCCAAAGCAAGGGCTGCCACGATGTCCGCGCCACTCATGATGCCCGTGTCCAGCATGACGGCAGCCTTGCTGTTGTCCGCCTTCAGTGCCGTTGTGACCTCCGGCAGCAGGTGGAACGGGATGGGTGCTCGGTCCAACTGGCGTCCGCCGTGGTTGGACAGGATGATGCCGTCGGCGCCGTGGTCCACTACCTTGCGTGCATCTTCCACGGTCTGGATGCCCTTGACCACCAGCTTGCCCTTCCAGGTTTCGCGGAGCCAATCGAGGTCTTCGTAGGTCAGGGTGGGGTCGAACATCGAGTTGATGAGGTCAGCCACGGTGCCGGTGTAGCGCGAGAGCGAGGCGAACGTCAGGGGCTCGTGGGTGAGGAAATTGAACCACCAGGCCGGGCGGTATGAGGCGTCCAGGACGGTCTTGATGGTCAGTGCCGGCGGAATGGTCATGCCGTTGCGGACATCTCGGAGCCGGGCGCCCGCAACTGCGGTGTCCACGGTGACCATGAGGGTGTCATTGCCGGCCTTCGCGGCGCGCTCGATCAGCTCCAGCGAGCGGTCGCGGTCCGTCCACAGGTACAGCTGGAACCAGTTGCGGCCGTTTGGGGCGGCGGTGGCAACGTCTTCGATGGATGCTGTGCCCATAGTGGACAGGGTGTAGGGAATGCCTGCAGCTTCTGCAGCTTGTGAGCCGGCGTATTCGCCCTCCGACTGCATCATGCGTGTGAAACCCGTGGGTGCAATACCGAACGGGAGCCGCGATTCCTTGCCCAGGATGTCAGTCCGGAGATCGATCCTCGAAACGTCTCGCAGGATGCCCGGACGGAATTCTATGTCCTGGAATGCCTGGCGTGCGCGGCGGAGGGTGATCTCTTCTTCGGCAGCGCCGTCCGTGTAGTCGAAGGGTGCCTGCGGCGTGCGGCGCTTGGCCATGTCGCGCAGTTCCCAGATGGTGCTGGCGCGCTTGAGCCGGGCAGTCTTGCTGAACTCGGGCTTCTTGAACTGCATTAGCGGCGCCAGGTCGGAAACCTTGGGCACGCGGCGCTTCAGGGCAGGTGGCTGAGGCGCAGATGATTGCACGACGGCGGATTGCGGCTGCGTGGTGCGGGCCACGTTTTGATCGCTGCCGGCATTGGCTGGGGCGGCGGTGATTTTGGGGTCGAGGGTCTCGGTCATGCGGTTCTCCCTTGAATTCTGTGGTCCTACCACTGTGGTCTAACCACACTGTAATCCATGTGGTTGGACCACATCAACTAGTATTCCGTTATGCGTACCCATGAGTTGGTCCTGCAATGGATCGAGAAGCAGCTGTCTGACGGAGACCTCACTTTGGGCGGCAGGCTCCCTGGGGAGCGCGCCATGGCTGAGCAATTACAGGTTTCCCGGACCTCGGTGCGCGAGGCTGTCAGGATCCTCGAGGCGATGGGTGTGGTCCGGGCCGGCGTGGGTTCGGGCAAAGATGCCGGGACCGTGGTGATCGCCGAGCCTGGTTCTGCCCTTGGCTCCACGCTCCGCTTGCATGTAGCCACGCGCCACCTCCCTGTGGCGGACATTGTGGAGACCCGTGTGCTGCTGGAATCGTGGGCTGCGGAACGGGCCCACGTGGGGGTTCCGGCACTGGCGGAGGCCGCGGAGCTGCTGGATCAAATGGATGCCGCCCCGGATATCGACTCCTTCCTGGCTCTGGACGCGCGTTTTCATGTGGCCCTCGCTCAGGCAGCGGGCAACTCGGTGGTCAGCGCCATGATGGCATCGCTCCGGGGTGCGATCGAGAACTATGCAGGTGAGCTGACCGGAAATCTGCCCGATTGGAACGCGACGTGCAGCAGGCTTCGGGCCGAGCACCGTGCCATCCTCGCCGCTGTGAACAATAACGACGGCGGCAAAGCAGCTGAGCTTGTTGCCGCGCACATCCAGGGCTTTTACAAGGAGGCCGGCGTGGGCTCAAACCCTTCGCCGAAGTGACACTTAATGCCACTATTCGGCGGGCGAACGTTGGCATTAATTGTCAACTCGCGGGCTTGAGGGCCGGCGCCGCGGTGCTCTTGCGGATCTCCACCCTGGGGGAGAATTCGTCCTGAGCCTGGGTGGTGGCTTCGCCGGCCTGTTGGATCTGTTCCCGCATCCTCCGCCAGGCCAGGCTTCCGAGCTCATTGATGGGCACAGCCGCGGTGGTTAGCGGGGGTGTGGTGTATTTGGCGAACGGGATGTCATCGAATCCGGTTACTGAGATGTCTTCCGGGACGCGCACTCCGCGCTCGTGCAGGCCGCTGAGCAGTCCCATGGCTACGAGGTCGTTGAATGCCAGGATTCCGGTGGCACCACTGGCAACGATGGCCTCGGTGGAGTCATGGCCGGAGTCGAAGTTGGAGCCGCCATAGAGCATCTGCAATTCAATCTCCGGGTGCTCCTTGCGGAATTGGTCCAGGCCCACCAAGCGTTGGCGATTGGATGAACTATGCTCCGGGCCGGAGAGGAACACCAAGCGGCGGTGGCCCAAAGTCACCAGGTGCTGCGCCAGTTCCTGGATGCCCTGCCCGTAGTCCACGCTCAGGCTTGGAGTATTGGTGGCGATGGTGGTGCGGTTGATCAGCACCAGCGGATGCAGGGTGGGGGCCAACTCCTCGAGCTCGGCATCGCTCATGCGGGGGGCGCAGAGCACCACGCCATCGCAGCGACGGCGTGCCTCGCCGGCAAGGATGGCTTCCTCGCTGGTAACTTCCGAGGAGTCGGCTATGAGGACGCGGTACCCGTCCTGGGCGGCCGCGATGCTGAGCCCGCGGAGGATTGCCTGAAAGGTGGGGTTGGCCAGGTCCGGAACCACGATTCCAATGGTGTCTGTCTTACCGAGTGCCAGGCTGCGCCCCACGGGGTTGGGTTGATATTTCAATTCAACTGCGGCGGCGCGAACCCGGGCGGCAATACCGGGGTCCACGGCGGCATTACCGTTCATGACGCGTGAAACGGTGGCGTGCGAGACGCCCGCCTTCTCTGCGACATCGGCGATGCCGACGCGCCTGTTGGTGTTCCTGCGTGCCATGTGGCCCCTTCCCATTGCTCGCCTCCCGCATGCTCCGTCGTTGGAGCAGTGGTTGACGTGACCACCAGAGTCTTGATACAAAGCTTATAACGCTCTGAGAAAACGCTTTCTCATGATTCTTCCCACACGAAGCCGGGCCGTCAAGCGGTTCACTCCTGCCTTTCTGAAAGGGGCACCCCACATGGTCAACGTCGACTCAGCCGAAACCCAGGCCCAATCTGCCGAAACGACTACCCAAGCCCCCAAGCGGACCCGCATCGCCCTCATCGGCACCGGCGGGCGCTCGGAAATGTACATCCGGGCTATCTTCGGCCAGCACGCGGACGTCGCCGAACTCATTGCCCTCTCCGACGTCAACCAGGGCCGCGTGGACTTCTACCAGGACCTGATCATGGAACTCGGCGGAACTGAGCCCGTGGCTTCCTTTGCCCCTGGCGAGCTCGCCAACTTCATCCAGTCCAACGGCATCGAGCGCGTCATCGTCACGACGCCCGACTACACCCACGCGGACTACATCGTGGAAGCGCTCGAGGCTGGCGCCGACGTCGTGGTTGAAAAACCTTTGACCATCGATGTGGAAGGCTGCCGCCGCATCACCGAGGCCGTGGCGAAGACAGGCAAAAACGTGGTGGTGACCTTCAACTACCGGTACTCGCCGCGCAACACGGCTTTGAAGGAAGTCATCCAGAACGGCGTGATCGGCAAGGTCACGTCCGTCGACTTCAGCTGGGTGCTGGATACCGTGCACGGAGCAGACTACTTCCGCCGCTGGCACCGCGAAAAGAAGAACTCCGGTGGCCTGCTCATCCACAAGGCGTCCCACCACTTCGACCTCGTCAACTGGTGGATCAACGACGTCCCGGAGCGAGTTTTCGCTTCCGGTGGCCTGCGCTTTTACGGTGAAAAGAATGCTGCCGAGCGAGGTTTGGGAGAGCGCCCCGAGCGCGGAACCGTTGATGGCCTGGGCCACGATCCCTTCCGCCTGGACATGCGCGAGGATGAGCGCCTGAAGGCCCTGTACTACGACAATGAAAAGTTTGACGGCTACATCCGCGACCAGGACGTGTTCACCGAGGGCATCACCATCGAGGACAACCTCGCCCTCGTGGTGGACTATCAGGGAGGCCCCACGCTTTGCTACTCCCTGAACGCCCACAGCCCGTGGGAAGGCTACCGCGTCACCGTCAACGGCACCGAGGGCCGGGCCGAACTCGAAGTGGTGGAACGCGCCGCCGTCGAGTCCAGCACCGATAAGAAGACCGTAGTGGACCCGAGCGCCACGCCCATCGAGGAAGATGACGCAGTGCGCCGGAACGGCGAGCGCCTGGTGGTTCAACGCCATTGGGAAGCGGCGTACGAAGTTCCGATCGTCAACGGCGAAGGCGGCCATGGCGGCGGCGACAATCTGTTGCTCTCGGACCTCTTCAACGGACCGGGCGTCGATCCTCTGGGCCGTCCTTCCGGCTACATCGATGGCCTCCGCTCCGTGTCGGTGGGTATTGCCGGTAACAAGTCCTTGGATTCCGATCTTCCCGTCCGCATCAGTGAACTTGGCCTCGGCGTCGATCTCAGCCGCGGCCAGGCCTGACCGTTCACTACCCAAGCAAGGAAAAGACAATGAGCAGGATTTTCGTCACCGGCGGTTCCGGCAGGCTGGGCCGCAGCGTTGTGGCCGGACTCGCCGACGCGGGACACAAGGTGATTTCCGTGGACCAGGACGCTATCCCGGCTGAGCAGTTGCCGGCCGGGGCCGAGCAGTACACGGCAGATCTCTTGGCGCCTGGGGAGGCGGAGCGGCTGATCCGCGAAACAGCGCCCGACGCCGTCATTCACCTCGCTGCTATTGCCGTGCCTTTCAGTGCGCCTGAGGACGTTATTTTCAGCACGAACACCCGGCTCGCCTATGCAGTAGTCAGCGCGGCCACAAACGCCGGTGTCCCCAAGATCGTGACGGCAAGCAGCCCCACTGCCCTGGGCTATGGCTCACCGGCGGGGTGGCTGCCGCCGTCGTTCCCTTTGAATGAGCAGACGCCGCCCAAGCCGTGGAACGCGTACGCGCTGTCCAAGCTGATTGCCGAGCAGACCGTGCAGATGTTCGCTGCCGCCCAGGGCAACAAGATCAGGTATGCGGCATTCCGCCCGTGCTACGTCATTTCCCCGGAGGAGTGGGAAGGGGCGCTGACCCAACAAGGGCACACAGTCCGTGAGCGGCTTCAGGATCCGGCACTGTCCGCACCCGCGTTGTTCAACTATGTAGACGCACGGGACGTGGCCGACTTCCTGGACGTGCTGCTGGACAAGATGGACGCCATCCCTAACGGCGAAGTGTTCTTCGTTGGCGCGAAAGACGCTTTGGCCACAGCGCCTTTGGCTGGACTGTTCCCGCGATTCCTACCTGGTAGCGGACCCCTGACTGAAAACTTGAGGGGTACCAGCCCGGCGTTCTGTATCGATAAGGCCCGGGAACTCCTGGGCTGGGAGCCGAAGAGAACCTGGCGCACCGAACTTTCGCCGCCGTTCGAGGGCGAAGACACAGCAGCACTCAACCAAGCAGCACTCGATGACGAGACCCCCGCCGGCCTGGTTCCGGCGGGAGCAACCAAGGAGACACCATGAACTTCGACGGCGTACTGTTCTTCCCCGTCACTCCCTTCGCTGAAGACGGCACGGTAGATGTGGTGCTGCTCAAGGAGCACATCACCTCCAGGCTTCCGTTCGGCCCGGGCGGTGTGTTTCCCGCGTGCGGCACGGGCGAATTCCATGCGCTCTCACTTGAGGAGATCCGCACCGTGGTGACTGCCGCCGTCGAGGCCGTTGCGGGAGCCGTCCCCGTAGTCTCCGGTGCTGGCGGACCTTTGGGTCACGCCATTGCTGCTGCGAAGGTGGCCGAGGAAGCCGGCGCAGATGCCCTCCTGGTGCTCCCGCCGTACCTGGTCACCGGTCCCACCGACGGCGTTGTGGCCTACGTCGAAGCCATTGCCGCCGCTAGCAGCCTTCCCGTCATTGTGTACCACCGCGGCACGGCCAAGTTCACCGCAGAGGCCATCACCCGACTTACGGCCAACCCGAAGGTGGTTGGTTTCAAGGACGGAATCGGCGACGTCGGCCTTGCCCAGGAAATCGTCTCTGCGATCAACGCCAGCGGCCGCACTGACTTTGCCCTGTTCAATGGCCTGCTGACGGCCGAACTGACCCAAGGCGCTTACCGCGGCCTCGGCATTCCCCTGTACTCCTCGGCCGCATTCGCCATGGCCCCGGAAATCGCCAAGGCCTACTACGACGCGTACGTGTCCGGAGACGAGTATCGCCGCCACGCCTTGCTGGAAGGTTTCTATGCTCCGCTGGTCCGGCTCCGCGACCAGACTCCCGGCTTCGGGGTTTCGCTCATTAAGGCAGGGCTGCGCTTGGCCGGGCTTCCCGTTGGCTCGGTTCGTCCGCCCTTGGTGGACCCCTCCGAGGAACAACTACTGGAACTCAAATCCATTCTGGCCAAGGGCCATGAGCTGGCCAGCTGATGCCGGCCCGCATTACGGGCCTCACAACCCGGCTGATCACGGTCCCGCTGCTGCGCAGCTGGGGTGCTGAGGCGCCAGAGAACCACATCATTGTCACCGAACTAACTACCGACGACGGCGGCACCGGCCACGGATTCTCGTGGACACCCACCATTGGTCCCCAGGCAGTCAAGGCCCTCCTGGATCACGACATCGCCCCGTTCATTCCGGGCTTGGAAGCCAACCCGGAAATCGTGTGGGACCAAGTTTGGAAGCGGCTGCACGAAGCCGGTGGGGGCGGCCTCACCACCATTGCCATGGCTGGCGTTGACCTGGCACTTTGGGACTTGAAAGCACGGCAGGCCGGCTCATCCGTCACGGGCCTTCTCGGCCAACGCCAGGAGTCCGTGGAGGTGTACGGCTCTGGAGTGAATCTCCACTACACACTGGATCAGCTCATCGAGCAGGCACAGCGATGGGTGGCCGCCGGGCATAATGCCGTGAAGATCAAGGTAGGCAAGCCCGAGCTCCGGGAAGACGCCGAGCGCGTTGGCGCTGTCAGGCAGGTCATCGGACCGGACCGGCTTCTCATGATCGACGCCAACCAGCGATGGGACCTCGCCCACACCTTCCGTGCTTTGGATGTTTTGGGGGAGTACGGACTGGAATGGTTGGAAGAGCCCCTCCGCGCTGACGACCTTTGGGCCTACCGGCGTTTGCGCAAGCAGTCACCGGTGCCCATTGCCTTGGGTGAGAACGTCCACACCATCTACCGTTTCCGCGACTTCATTGAAGCCGAGGCGGTGGACATTATCCAGCCCAACATTGTCCGAGTGGGGGGCATTACCCCTTTCCGCAGGATCGTTGAGTTGGCCCGCGCCAACAGCATCAGGGTGGCGCCGCACCTGCTCCCGGAGCTCTCCGGGCAGCTGGCGCTCACTCTGGCCGACGCCGTGAGCGTGGAGGACGTGGAAGACGCCTCCTTCGAACAGCTGGGCATCCTGGCCGGGCCCTCGCCGGTAAGGATCAGCAACAGCAACGGCCGAAGCAGGCTCAGCAGCACAGGCCGTCCGGGGCTCGGCTTCGAATTCAACGGAAAGCCCGCACCGCTGCCCGCAACTGAGGGCGCCACCCCTGAGACCGCCGCCCCTGAGAGTAAAGGAAACCGCATTGAGTACAGCAACTCTTGACCTGACCGCCATTACGGCCGCAGCCACCGAGGCTGCAAAAGTGACCGCAGCAGCTTCCGACGCCGAACGCGCCGCCTGGCTGAACGCCGTCGCCGACGCCCTGGACGCCAACGTCACTGAACTGGTGGCGATCGCCGATTCCGAGACGAGCCTGGGCACTGTCCGGCTCACGGGCGAGGTAGCGCGGACCAGCGGTCAGCTCCGGTTGTTCGCCAACGTCATCACCGAGGGCTCGTACCTGGAAGCGGTCATTGACCACGCTGACCCGACCACCACCCCGCCCAAGCCTGACTTGCGCCGCATCCTGCGTCCGATCGGGCCGGTAGCCGTGTTCTCGGCGTCGAACTTTCCGTTCGCTTTCTCCGTGGCAGGTGGCGACACCGCCTCCGCGCTGGCAGTGGGCTGCCCGGTGATCGTCAAAGCCCACTCGGGACACCTCCGATTGTCCGAGCGGACAGCTGAGATCGTCAGCGAAGCCTTGCTCAAGTCTGGCGCGCCGGAAGGAATCTTCGCCCTCGTCAGCGGGCGCGAAGCAGGCACAGCCCTGGTTCAAGACTCCGCCATCAAAGCCGTTGGGTTCACTGGCTCCATTCCCGGCGGACGCGCGTTGTTCGATCTCGCTTCCTCCCGTCCTGAACCGATCCCGTTTTACGGGGAGCTCGGCAGCCTGAACCCCGTGGTCATCACGGCGGACGCGCTCGCGGAACGTGGACAGCAGCTCGCTGCCGGATTGGCGGGCTCATTCACCATGGGCGCCGGACAGTTCTGCACCAAGCCGGGGCTCGTATTCATCCCGGCCGGCACGGACTTCGCCTCGCACCTGGCGGAGGCCAGCAAAGACAAGCCCACCGCTGCCATGCTCACCGAACGCATCGCCGAGGCCTACCCGGACGGGCTGCGGAACGTAGCCGACCAGCCTGGCGTCGCCGTCGTCAGTGGAACGGTGCAGCAAGACAGCCTGGCCGACGGCGCCGCGCCAGTGGTGTTCTCCACGAGCGCCGCGAACGTCCTGGAACGGCCCGAGGAGTTGTTGGAAGAGTGCTTCGGCCCCACCACGCTGCTCATCGAGTACGCCAACCAGGAGGAACTGTCCGCGACGCTGGCGAAGGTCCCGGGCAGCCTGACGGGCACGGTGCATGCACAGCCGGGTGAGGACGTTTCCGCTCTTGTAGAGCAGCTCAGCTGTCTCGCCGGTAGGGTCCTCTTCGACGGCTGGCCCACGGGTGTTGCCGTGAATTGGGCTCAGCAGCACGGTGGCCCCTACCCGGCCACGACGTCCTTGTTCACTTCCGTGGGCGCCACTGCTGTACGCCGGTTTCAGCGTCCGGTGGCTTACCAGGATGCTCCGGAGACTGTCCTGCACCCGGCGCTGCACGACGCCAACCCGCTGGGCATCCCCAGGCGCGTGGACGGCGTGCTAACGCTCAGCTAACGTACCCGCAATCACCCAGGTAGGTCGCAGTTCAGGCCGTTCTGAACTCTCAGAACGGCCTGAACTGCGACCTAGTTGGGTTGGGGCAGGCGAAAAGGGGCGGGGTCACCATCGCGGTGACCCCGCCCCTTTCGTGGTGGGTGCGGGTGTTACGGGCGCAGCGTCAGAGGACGACGGCGGCCGTCCACTTCGGTGGTCGGCCAACGCTGGTCAGTGGTCAGGACACGCAGGCCGGAATCCGTGAGCAGCACCGTGTCCTCGATCTTCACGCCAGGCCCTGACGGGTTCCACGTGAAGGGCTGGTTGAGCACCACCGTGTCCGTGACGTCAGCGGTGACCCTGGGGTCGCGGCCCGCATAGCCCGCGGGCCCGCCCTGGTGGTGAAGCGTCCACTGGTCCTCGCCAAAGCCGTGCCGCGCATAGGCCAGCTTGATCTCGGCGAAGATCTCGTTGAGCTTGGCCCCCGGAACTGTGGCCCGGAAGATGTCGGCCTCAACAGCGGCGATGCGTGCCTCGGCGTCGAGCTCCCGGGGAGTGCCGGCGTCGAACGCTACCCAACGGGTGACGTTGGCAACCAAGCCGTTCCGGCGCGCGCACACCACGGCCATGGCGCGGCGTCCGATGGGGGAGTGCGTGGCAAGCGGGTGCCGGAAGTCGCTCCGGGACGCACCATTGCAAAGTAGGACAAGCGGCTCGGCACCCACCGCCACAATCCGCGCTGCCAGCTCCGAGACGAGCTGGAATTCCGTGGTTTCCGGTGTCACAGCAGTGAGGACATCCGTCATGGCGGCTGCGGCGTCTGCGGAGAGTCGGGCATAACGGACGGTCTCCGCGGGCAGGAGCTGCTGCCGGGCTGCGCGAAGTTCGGCCGTGACGGCCGCTTCCGTCAGCGGGTTGCCATCAACAGCCAAGTCTGCCGCGGCCGCCTGCAACTGGCCGTGCCACGGAACCGTGTCCAGGCTGACGCCGCCCGGCAATTCCTCCGCAGCAATCCGTCCGGCCTCATTGTTGAACGTGACCAAATGGTCGCCGGAACGGTCCACCAAAAGGGCCGCGATGGGGTCGCCGGCCAGGCTGATATGGACCCGGCTGCCGTCCAGGTACCAAGTAAGGGCCGTGTTGGTCGTGAGTAATAGCGAGTCGCAGCCCGCAGCGTCCAGGATGTCGAGCACCCGCTGGCGCTTTACTGCGCGGTCGGCAACGTTGCCGGGCGCAGTGACGGCAGTCTGGGCCGGCGTTATTTGAGTAGGCGTGGTCATGCCGATTCCCCCAAGGTAGTGATGAGTTGTTCGATGTCTTGTGTTGCCAAAAAGCCGTCCGCGATGAGCACGGTGACTGTTCGATGGACCGGATGGCCTGGCTCTGTGGATACGGGCGCATCCCACGCTACGGACAGCCCGACACCGGGATAGCCTGAGTGCCGCACGAACCAAGGGTCAGGGGCTTGGGGTGCTGCGAGAAACACAAGCGTGGCGGGGTGGCCTAGCCCGGGATCGCCGACGTAGTGGGAGGCCCCGGCGTGTCCGGCGTCGAACGTCCCAGACCAAGCCAGCCACGGTGCGACGCTGCCGTGTACGGCGTCCTCCCCCCTCGAATCGGGAGTCCAGATGGTGGCGTCGCCAACCTTCGGCAGCCGCCAGAAGAAACCGCCGTAACCGCCTTGCGGCCGCCCGTTGGAGCCGGGGCTGCCCAGCAGCACCGGACGCCCCGTGGCGGACTCCAGCGCGAAGTCCAACGTCAGTTTCCACGCTGAATTCCCGACGGCGGCCCACCGCCACTCCCGCTGTTCGCGGAGTACCGGCGATCCGTCGGGTCCGAGCCAGCTCAACTGTTCGCGCCGCTCTCCGTCAGCGTTCTCCGCGGCTTCAACCACGATCCGCCCGTGGTCTTTCCGCCAGACGTAGGCCCCGGCGTCGCGGGTGTAAGTGCGGCCGCCCCAGAAGTTGATGCCGTCAACGTCCTGGAGGGCGACGCCTGCTCCGAGGTGCCACACGTGGTCCTCGGGGAGGTGATCGGTGACCACAGTCCCGGCGAGCGTGCGCACCGGATGTAGGTAGGGCCGCGGCGACGAAGTAGGCCGGACGTTGGTGCCGTCCTGCAAAGTGGCGACGGGTGTGCCGTCAACGTCGAGGGTTGGTCGGCCGGACATAGTCCAAGGCGCGCCGAGTTCAGCGAACGTGGCCTGTCCTAAGGCTGCCCGGCGGATTAGCGACTCGATGCCATGCACTACGGCGTGGGCGTCGCCGGTGCCTTCCCAAGTGATGAAGTCCGAAGGTATCTCCTGGGGTTCATCGGCCGTTCGGATGGCCTCCAGGACTGACACATAAGCGCCGGATGCGGACAGCGGGCTGAGGAGATCCTGGTCTGTGCGGGCAGCCAGCAGGTTCTCCAGCAGGTCGGTCCTTCCGAACGTCTCGGTCCTGACACCCTGTGGAGAGGAGACCTCCAGGCGGTCCTCCGTATAGAAGAGCGTGAGCTGCCCCAGCGTCCCGTAAATGGTGACCGACGGCGCGGACTGCACGGGAGCGCAGAGCGTCAAGGCGCAGGTCAGGACAGTACCGCCCGTGGTTGCCGGCCCATCTGCCGTTCGGACCCTCACCACGGAGGTGTCGTCGCTTTCGGTGTCGTTTGCCCGGTAGAGGTCGGTATCCACGGATTCAACGTCCGCCACAGTCCGGGCGCCAGCCAGGCGTAACCCCGTAGCCACCGCGTGGGCCAAGGCGTTGGTCGCCACTCCGTCCACCACATCGATCCCGTTGAGGCTGCGTTTTCCTGCCCACCGGGACCGCTTGAAGTACGCCTTGCTCCGCAGCCACTGCCCCGTGGCGCTGATGCCGCGGACCTCCCCGATTTCACCGGATTCCACCAGAGTTTCGATCGCAGGCAGGGCCTCTGAACCCAGGCTCTGGAAACCCACCTGTACCAAGCTGCCCGCGCTCGCGGCCGCTGCCATGAGCACTTCGTATTGCGCCATGGACGCCACCGGTGGCTTCTCCAAGTAGACGTTGGCCCCGGCTCGGAGAGCAGCGAGAGCAAGCGGCGCGTGAGTCTGGATAGGTGTGGAGACGATGACGACGTCAGGGGCAGTTCCCGCAGCCAGGAGCTCGTCAAGGGAAGCGAAGACCGCGACGTCGGGGTCAAGCGTTTCGTCTTCCGGGGGTTGCGGATCGGCGACTGCCACCAGTTCGAGGGCACGGTCAGCACTTAGGCGAGCAAGGTTTTCGAGGTGCCGTTCGCCGAAGCCGTGCACGCCCACGAGTGCAATGCGAGGGAGGCGGGCTTCGCCCTCCGCTGTGGTGGCGGTGAGGGGTTGTGTCATTGGTCTGTCCTAGTGGAATCAGGTGTGGGCTTACTGGTGGTTTGGCCGGGCTGCAGGGCTGCGGCTAGGAAGGACGCAGCCTCGTCCTGCATGGCCGGGGTGAAAACATGGGGTTCCTGCCAAAAGCTGCCCGTGTACCGGGCCGGCAAGTTCTCCAGGAGATGGTGATGGGCATCGCGCATTCCCTGTTCGGGGAAAAGCTGGTCAGCCAGCCCGTACTGGACCAGGATCGTGGCATTGGAGCGCGCTGCCAGATCCGGCCAGTCCCCGAGCTTTACTAGCCCAGGAGTGTGCAGCAACCATGAGTGTGCGTCCAGGTGGGAAGGCAGCAGTGAGCCGAACGTGGTCATCATGCACGTCACCACGTAACTGCGGATCAGCGGGCTCAGCGCACCGAGCACCATCGCCCGCCCGCCACCGCCGGAGAAGCCCAGGCAGCCAAGCCGATCCATGTCTACGCCCGGCAGTGACGCGAGGATACCCAATGCCGCGAGGTCGTCGTGCGCAACGGTCCCGGCAACACTGGTACCGATCAGTGTTGCGGCTTTCGCCACCGTTTCCTCGTGGGCGGCAGCAGCTGCGTTGTATTGTTCCGTTGCGGAAGGTACGACGCCGGCCTCCCGCCAGAGTGCGTTCTGGCCGCTGACAGCATTGGCAGTCCGCCAAGGAAGGGGATCGAATTCGAAGTGGCGACTGCCCCACATGAAAGTGTCGTGGGCAAGGACGGCGAAGCCCTGTTGAGCCAACCATGTGGCGAGTGCCCGGCCGCCATAGAGCTTTGCCCTGATATCGAGGGGCGGCAATGCAAGCGACGCAGAACCGGGGGCACTGCCGGGCTTTCCGCCTGAGGGCGCGCCGCCGTCGGGATTATTCATGCCGTGGGAATCGTTCAGACCAGCCGGGAGGGACACGAGTCGCGCAGCACCGTACGCCTTGATCCCGCCGTGGCAGTGCAGAGCGAGCAATCCAGGCAGGGACTCGGCGGCGCCGGCCGGCCGCACGAACCAAGCGGACGTCCTTGGCCCGAAACCCAACTGCCACTGCAGACGCGAGGTGATGACGCCGTCGTGCTCTGATTCGGAGTGCACCGCGTACGCGAGGTCCGGTGTTACAGCGGGTACACCGAGCGCGCCAGCGAGCTGCGCGGCTTCATTGGAGTCAGCGGTGAGCGGGTTCCGGGCGACGTAGGCGGGCCAATCCTCATAGCCAGGCAATGCGCTGGGGCGGGTGGGGGATGCTGCCATGTCAACGGCGGTCATGGCAGGCGGAGTCAGTGGGAAACATTAGTGTCCTGCCTTATCGATGCGAAGGGTGTGCTGCAGCGCACGCCGGACTTGGTCAGCGTGGAAAAACAAGCTGAAGCGGTTCCGTAAGAAAACGCTTTCTCAAAAATTAGCAAAAGGCTGTACATGGGTCAAGAAAACGTTTACTTTGGTACGGAGCCGCTGAACACCGGGACCTGAGCCTGGCGCTTTAGAGGGGTTGCGCCATAGCACTGGCCGCGTCCTGGACGGCAAGAACCAACCACACTTGTACTCCGTGGATGGCCACGATGACCAAAGGAGACCACATGGCCGCTGTACTACGCACGGGGACGCCGCAAGGCGTTCGCGCTCCGGTGAGGGGGAAGCAATGAGTGCCATAGGCGAACTCTCCACGATGACCCGGCGCAAGGGTCCCATGTCCAAAGAAGAGAAGAAGGCGAACGGCCGCGACAACAAAGCCGCCTACGTTTTCCTCCTTCCTTGGCTGGTTGGCCTGGTCGCCATCACCGTGGGGCCCATGCTGATGTCGTTGTATTTGTCCTTCACGGACTACAACCTTCTGCAGCCGCCGGAATGGGTGGGGCTGGATAACTTCGTCCGCATGTTCGGCGATGCCCGCCTCCACAACTCGCTCCGCGTCACGTTCACGTACGTGTTGGTGGGTGTGCCTCTCCAGTTGGGTGTTGCCTTGCTGATTGCCCTGGTCCTGGATAAGGGCTTGCGCGGACTGCCTTTCTACCGCTCCATTTTCTACTTGCCGTCCCTGCTGGGAGGATCGGTTGCAGTTGCCATCCTGTGGAAGCAGATCTTCGGCACCACAGGTCTGGTCAACCAGGTCCTGGCGATGGTAGGCATTGAGGGGCCGGGTTGGATCTCGGACCCTAATACCGCCTTGGGTTCCATCATCCTGCTGCATGTCTGGACGTTCGGCAGCCCCATGATCATCTTCCTCGCCGGCCTTCGCCAAATCCCGGTGATGTACTACGAGGCCGCCAAAGTTGACGGCGCCACCACGCTGCAGCAGTTCTGGCGGATCACCCTCCCGATGCTGAGCCCCATCATCTTCTTCAACCTGGTGCTTCAGATCATCGGCTCGTTCCAGTCGTTCACGCAGGCGTTCATCGTCTCCGGCGGCAACGGCGGCCCGTCCGACTCCACCATGTTCTTCACCCTGTACCTGTACCAAAAGGGCTTCGGTCAATTTGATATGGGCTACGCCTCAGCGATGGCCTGGTTCCTGTTGGTCATCATCGGCGTCTTCACCGCCATCAACTTCATCGCTTCAAAGTATTGGGTGTTCTACGATGACTAAGCTCCAGACCCTCCCCGCCGCCTCCGATTCCTCCTCCGGGAAGGACGGAAAAAGCCCGCGACGCCGTGAATCTCCGGGCAGCCTGGCCTTCAGCCGCAGCGCCCGCATCAAGGGCTTGGTCAAGCACGCCATCCTGATCATTGTGGGCGGGGTGATGATCTACCCGCTGCTGTGGATGGTGGTTTCCTCCCTGCGCCCCAACGACCTCATCTTCCGCGAACCCGGCCTGTGGCTGGAGAGCCTGGAGATGAGCAACTACACCGATGGTTGGTCTGCCCTGACACACCCGTTCGGGCACTACATGATCAACTCCGCAGTGGTGGTTCTCGGCTCGATCCTTGGCAACCTGATCTCCTGCTCCATGGCCGCCTACGCCTTCGCCCGCCTGCAGTTCAGCGGTAAGAAGATCTTCTTTGGCATCATGCTGCTGACCATCATGCTTCCGTTCCACGTGGTGATCGTGCCGCAGTACATCCTGTTCTCGCAGATCGGCTGGGTGAACACGTTCTGGCCGCTGATTGTGCCCAAACTCCTTGCGACGGACGCGTTCTTCGTGTTCCTGATGGTCCAGTTCATTCGGGGCATTCCGAAAGACCTTGATGAGGCAGCCCGTATTGACGGTGCCGGCCACCCCAGGATCTTCCTCCGCGTCATACTGCCCCTGATGGTTCCGGCCCTGGCCACCACCACCATCTTCACGTTCATCTGGACCTGGAACGACTTCTTCGGCGCCCTGATCTATCTCACGGACCCGGACATGTTCACGGTTCCAGTTGCCCTTCGGGCGTTCGTTGACTCACAGTCGGCAACCAGCTGGGGATCGCTCTTCGCGATGTCTATTGTGTCCCTGCTACCGGTGTTCCTGGTCTTCCTCTTCGGCCAGCGGTTCCTCATCAAGGGCATCGCAACCACCGGCATCAAATAGAGCAAGTACGACAAGTTCGGTATCTTGTAATACAAGATTGTGACTTGTATCATAATTGCAACGAGAAAACGCTTTCTCAGTTTGCATCGAGATCAAAGAAGATCGGAGACAACAGTGCCGGTAAATCCAAAGGGTGAAGCAGTCGCCCCCGCAACTGCCTCAAAAGTCCGTGCTTCAGCGCAGAAGGGCAAGCGCAGGCTTCGTGCCTCAGCTCTCGTTGCGGCAACAGCTGCCGCAGTCCTCGCGCTCACGGCTTGCGGTGGGGGCGGAGGACCGGAAGCGAAGAGTGCCGATGGCAAGGTGGAGCTTCGCTTTTCATGGTGGGGCGGAGACAAACGCGCCCAGCTGACGCAGGAAGCAATAGCTGCCTTCGAGGCCGAGAATCCCAACATCAAGATCAAGCCGGAATACGGCGACTGGAGTGGTTACTGGGATAAGTTGGCCACCCAGGTTGCGGCCAACGATGCTCCGGACATCATTCAGATGGATGAAAAGTACATCACCGAATACTCCAGCCGCGGCGCACTGCTGGACCTCTCCAAGTACGACGTCGATACGTCCAAGCTGGATGAGGCCGCGTTGAACGCAGGCAAGGGCGAAGACGGACTGACCGGCATAGCCGCCGGCATCAATGCCGCCACCATCCTCGCGAACCCGGCGGTCTTCCAAGCTGCTGGCGTCCCGCTTCCTGACGACAAGACATGGACCTGGGAAGACTTTGAACGGATTGCGGCCGAGGTAACCGCCAAGTCCCCGAAGGGAACGTATGGCGCGGCTGCCTACGGCACGGACGAAGCTTCCCTTGGTGTGTGGCTGCGACAGAACGGCAAGTCGCTTTACACCGCGGACGGCAAGCTTGGTTTTGAGCCCGCGGACATCAAGGGCTACTGGGAACTTCTTAAGCAGATGAGCGAAAACAAGGCGGTACCCACCGCCTCGGAGATCGTTGAAGCTGAAGCTGCACCGCTGGATCAGAGCGGACTGGCCACGGGTAAGAACGGCATGGCGTTCTGGTGGTCCAACCAACTTCCGGCTCTCGAAAAGGCTGCTGGTGGCGAGTTGCAGATCCTCCGCTTCCCCTCAAAGACCGGCAAGGCTGAAGATGCCGGGCTCTGGTACAAGGCATCGCAGTTCTGGTCCGCTTCCTCCCGGACCAAGCACCCTGAAGAGACGGCCAAGTTCATTGACTTCCTCACCAACAACGTCAAGGCCGGCGAGATCCTGCTTGCTGACCGTGGTGTGTACCCGAACTCTGACGTCCGCGAGGCAATTGCTCCCAAGCTGGCCAAGGCAGACGTGAAGGTGGTCGACTTCATCGGCGCCATCAAGGAAGAACTCGGGGAGGCTCCGGCAGCCCCGCCGAAGGGCGCCGGCGCCATCCAGGAAATCATCAAGCGCTACACCTCCGAGGTCATGTTCAACAGGCTCTCGGAGGAAGAAGCAGGCAAGAAGGCCGTGGATGAAATGAAGTCCGCGATCGGAGCCTAGCTTTTTCGAAGGGGAACCGCGCCCAGGGTTGGTCATTAGTGATCTGCCCGGGCGCGGTTCTTCGTGTTCCCACCCAACTGGGTAGCAGATCAGGTCGTTATGAGCGCTGAGAACGACCTGATCTGCTACTTACTTGGGTTGGTCTTCCGCGATGACGGCCACGGCTCCGGCTGGTACGACGCCAGTGAAACGGGAGCCGCTCAGCAGTTCGCCGCCGTCGGCCTTCACGGTAACGTCCTCCCGGCTGTGGTTGATGGCGAAAAGGAAGCTGCGGCCGTTGGCGCCCCGCCGCCGGACAAGTTCGACGCCGGAAGACGCCTCGGTCACGGACGTCACGCCTGCTTCCTGCACGAGTCGAGCGGTGAGCGAGTCGATGCCATTGGCGTCGGGAAGTGTGGCCAGGTACCAGGCTGAACCGGATCCGACAGTGCGCCGCGTCAGTGCAGGGACGGAGTCGAGCGGGTAGTCAGTGAAGGTTGCCAGCACCTCAGTGTCCTGGCCAGCGTGTACGTGCTCGCTCCACACAGATCCCGCAGTTCCGGGTTCAAATACTGTTCCGTCGCTCAACGTGACCGATGTGCCAGGGAAGAGTGGGTGGAATTCCTCGCTCCGTACCCCCAACAGTTCGCGGAACCCACCCGGGTAGCCGCCGAGTCGGACATGGTCCCGTTCGTCAACAATGCCGCTGAAGTAGCTGATGAGCACCGTGGCACCGGCCTCAGCTGCGGCAGCAATCGAGGCAGCCGTGGCGTCCGTTACGGCGTACAAGGTGCACACCAGAATGAGGTCATAGCCGGACAGTTCCGAGGACGGGTGCACGAAGTCCGCAGTGATACCGCGCAGGTACAAGGAGCGGTGGAAGGCGCGCATGGTGTCGAGGTATCTCAGCGAATTGCTCGGGTGCGAATCCAACTCCGAAGCCCACCAGGCTTCGTAATCGAACACGACCCCAACGCGGGATTCCACGCGGGAGCCCTTGACGGGTTCCAGTTTGGACAAAGCATCACCGAGATCCACCACGTTCCGCCACACCTGGGTGTCCCGTCCGCCGTGGGGAACCATGGCCGAGTGGAACTTCTCAGAGCCAGCCTTGCTTTGCCGCCACTGGAAGAACATGGCGGCATCGGCGCCGCGCGCTACGTGAGTTAGCGAGTTGCGGAGCATTTCACCGGGCATCTTGGGCTGGTTGTGCGGCTGCCAGTTGACCGCCGACGTTGAATGTTCCATAAGGATCCACGGCTCGCCGCCTGCCACCCCTCGGGTGAGGTCGGCGCTGAACGCGAGTTCGATTTCCCGCTCCGGGTCCGCGGCCACGAGGTAGTGGTCATTGGCGATCACGTCCATGTCCTTGGACCAATCGAAGTAATCCAAGGCCTTGGTGGCGCTGGAGACCATGAAGTTGGTGGTCGCCGGGATGTTGGGGGTGACTTCGCGGATGACGGCCAGCAATTCGCGGTAGTAGTCGATGAAGGCCCAGGAGTTGAAGCGCGCGAAGTCCAATTGCTGCCCGGGATTGAGGGTGGTGGGCGCGGCCCCCGGTGGGATGATCTCGTCGAAGGAAGCGTAGTGCTGCGACCAAAACGCCGTTCCCCATGACTCGTTGAGGGCTTCGATGGAGCCGTATCGCCGCTCCAGCCATCCTCGGAAAGCGGCGGCATCCTCCTCGCCGTGGAACTCACCAACGTGGCAGCCAAGCTCATTGTCCACGTGCCAGAGCGCCAGGGCCGGGTGGTTTTTGTATCGTTCGGCGAGCACGCGGGTCATGGCGGTGGCGTACCTGCGGTACACGGACGACGACGGCGTGTAGTGGCGTCGTGAGCCCCGGTCGAGCCTGATTCCTTCCGCTGTGATGGGAAGAATCTCGGGGTATTTGCGTGCCAGCCAAGCAGGGGGAGAAGCCGTGGCTGTTGCCAGCGCCACCTTGATCCCGGCTCGGTGAAGGTTGTCCATGACATCGTCCAGCCAGCTGAAATCGTAGTTTCCTTCAGTGGGCTCCAAGAGGCCCCACGAGAAAATGCCGACGCTGAGAAAGTTAACGCCGGCCTCCTTCATGAGTTCGATGTCTTCGAGACGGATGTCTTCCGGCCACTGCTCAGGGTTGTAGTCGCCGCCGTAAGCGAGGCCGTCGATGCTCTTCCAGAGGGATGGGCTGCGGGGGATTTCGGGGGAGGTCAAGGGGACTCCTTCGTCAGGTTGGCCGTGCTGGTACTCATGGTACGGAGTTATGGGTGCAGCGTTTCGGTAAAAGCGTGTTCTTTGGAAAACGCTTGCCCAGGTTCTTAATTAGGGATATTGTATCGATTCAGAACGAGTGTAAGCGAGATCACTGCCACGTTGTAGAGAACTCGGAAGCTTGCACCAACTGAGCAAGGAGGCTCTCATGATCGATAGAAGGAAATTCCTCACCACGGTGGCTCTCGGCACTGCATCTGCCGCGTTCCTCTCCGCTTGTGGCCAGTCCTCAACCGCCGGGCAGACAGGTTCCGCGGAGAATCCCGTCACCATCAACTACACCTGGTGGGGCAACGATGACCGGGCGGAGCGTACCCGCAAGGCGATTGCCCTGTTCGAGTCCAAGAACCCGGACATCAAGGTGAACGGCAACTTCACCGACTTCGCCGGGTACTGGCAGAAGCGCGCCACCGAAGCTGCCGGCGGTGGCTTGCCGGACGTGATGCAGTGGGATCTGTCCTACCTGCGGGACTACGGGCAGCGGAACCAGCTCCTTGACCTGGGCACCGTAAAAATCAACACGGACGCCTTCGACAAGTCCCTCCTTCCCTCGGGTCAGATCCGCGGCAAGACCTACGGTATTCCTACCAGTACCAACGCCTTCGCGGTGTACTACGATCCCGCCAAGCTCCAGAGCCTGGGCGTTGCCGAACCGGACGGACAGTGGACCTACAAAGAGTTCAACGAGTTCATGCTCGAAGTAGGACAGAAGGGCAACGGAGCGTTATATGGCGGCACCGACTACACCGGTGTGTGGTGGATGTTCAACATCTGGCTGCGCCAGAACAACATCCAGGCCTTCACAGACGACGGCAAGCTGGGCTTCACCAAGGACGACCTCAAGAAGTGGTGGAACACCACCGCCGAGCTTCGCGGGACCCCCGCCCTGGTTCCTGAAGAGCGGGTCACCCAGCTCGCCCCCAAGTCCGCCATGGGCTCCAACGTCACTGCCAGTGAAGTCACGTGGGACAACTTCATGGCCGGCTACTTGGGCGACAGCGGCGCCAAGGAACTCAAGCTGGTGCCGGTGCCCTCGGATGACCCGGACAACCTGGGCCTGTTCCTCAAGCCCTCCATGCTCATGGTGGCCAGCGCCAAGACCAAGTACAAGGATGCTGCTGCCCGCTTCATCGATTTCATGGTTAACGATCCCGAGGTTGGCCAGATCTTCAAGACCTCCCGCGGCGTCCCGGCGTCGAAGACCCAGCGTGATGGCACCACGTTCGAAGGTACGGACAAGTTGGTTGTGGATTACGAGAAGTCCATCGAGAAGTACCTCAAGGACGCCCCCGAGCCTCCCATCGTCGGTTTCGGCACGCTTGAAGCCTCCTTCAAGCGGGTCAGCTCCGAACTGAACTACGGCAAGTTGACCTTGGACGGCGCAGCCGATTCCTGGTTCAAGGAAGCCGAAGACCTCATCAAGCAGAACGCCTGACCAGACCCTGCGTCTGATCCATGCCTTCCCAACTGACGGACTGATCTCGTGACTCAAAGCCCAACCCTGAGCAGGCGCTCATCGTCGTCCGCCTCCCCGCAGCCGCGTAAGTCGCGGCGGCGGGGCGCGGATGCCCGCGCCGGCTACACCTTCCTGCTGCCCTGGCTGCTCGGATTCATCGCTCTGACTGTAGGCCCGATGATTTCCTCGCTGTACCTCTCCTTCACCAACTACAACCTCTTCGAAGCTCCCAAGTGGATTGGCCTGGATAACTACGTCACCCTCTTCCAGGACGAGCGTTTCCTGCAGTCGGTGGGCGTGACCATGCAGTATGTGATCTTCGGTACCCCGCTGAAACTCGCTGCGGCGCTGGCGATCGCGATGCTGCTCAACAGCAAGCGCAAGGGCCAGGGTTTCTACCGGTCCGCGTTCTACGCACCCTCCCTGATCGGCGCGTCGGTGTCCATCGCGATCGTCTGGAAGGCGATGTTCGGCGATTCCGGTCCGGTGGACCAGGGCTTGTCGTTCTTCGGGATCAACCTGGGCGGCTGGGTGGGCAACCCGAACATGACCATGGGCATGATGATCCTGCTGACCGTGTGGCAGTTCGGTGCCCCCATGGTGATCTTCCTGGCCGGCCTCAAGCAGATCCCCGCGGACCTCTATGAAGCAGCCTCGATGGACGGCGCCGGTCCGGTGCGGAAGTTCATGAACATCACCTGGCCCATGCTGTCCCCGGTGATCTTCTTCAACCTCCTGATGGAAACCATCCACGCATTCCAGATCTTCGCCTCGGCCTACATCATCTCCAACGGTGAAGGCGGCCCGGCAGGTTCCACCCTCTTCTACACCCTCTACCTGTACTTGCGCGGCTTCTCCGACTTCCGGATGGGTTACGCCTCGGCGATGGCCTGGCTCCTGGTGATCGTGGTCGGCGTCATCACGCTGATCTTCTTCAAAACCTCCAAGTCCTGGGTCCACTACAGCGGTGATTCGAAATGACAACCATGGCAACACCCACCCAGCCCGCACCCACGAAGAACCCAACGGCACCTGCCTACAACCCGAAGTCCGAATCCACCACGGCCAAACGGGTCAAGAGCACCATCTTCCACATTGTTGCCTTGGCACTGGTGGCTATGGTCCTCTACCCGGCCATCTGGATGATTTCGGCCTCCTTCAAGCCGAACTCCGAGATCGGCGGCGCCAACAACGCCCTCTGGTCGAACAACTTCAGCTTCGACAACTTCATCACGGCCATGGAAGGAATCGGCGGCGTCTCCACGTTGACGTTCTTTACCAACTCCCTGATCCTGGCCGTCGGCGCCGTGGTGGGAACCGTCCTCTCGGCGTCCATCTCCGCCTACGCCTTCGCCCGGATCAACTTCCCCGGCCGCGGACTGTTCTTCGGCATGATGATCGCCACCCTGCTCCTGCCCTTCCACGTGGTGATCATCCCGCAGTACATCGTCTTCCAGCAGCTTGGCCTGGTGGATACCTACGTGCCGCTGCTGATCGGCAAGTTCCTCGCCGCGGACGCGTTCTTCGTGTTCCTCATGGTCCAGTTCATGCGCGGCCTCCCGGCCGAACTCGACGAAGCAGCCCGAATCGACGGCGCAGGACACGTCCGGATCTTCGGATCCATCATGCTCCCGCTCATGAAACCGGCCCTGATCTCCACCTCCATTTTCTCCTTCATCTGGAGCTGGAACGATTTCCTGGGTCCGCTGCTCTACCTCAACACCCCCGAAAAATACCCGCTCCCGTTGGCGTTGCGGCTCTTCGTCGACCAGACCCAGAGCTCGGACTACGGCGCCATGATCGCCATGTCCGTCCTGGCACTCCTGCCCGTGCTGGTCTTCTTCCTGGTCTTCCAGCGCTACATCGTCGAAGGCGTTTCGACACAGGGACTCAAGGGCTAAGGACAACAGAGAATGAGCACGATGAACACCACAGGCAAGTCTTCCGGGATCCCGGTCAACCGCTTTGCCCTCTTCGCCGAGACCATCCTGGCGGGAGTTATCGTGCTCCTCCTCTCCGTCCCCTTTGTGACGGCGCCGGCTGCCTATGCGGCCGGCGTCGCGCACCTGGAAAGGCACCTCAGCGGGAGGGACGATTCCCTCCGGAGCCTGTGGGGGAATTTCCGCCAAGCGCTTCCCGGCAGCTGGAAGATGGGAATCACGACGGCGGTAGCCGCCGTCGTGATTGTCCTAAACCTGTTGCTCGCCATGGTGGGTCAACTGCCCGGCCGGGCGGTGATCCTGCCCGCTACGCTGATTTTGGCTGTAGCAGGCGCAGTGCTCTTCCTGCGGGTCGCCGCCAACTGGAGCGGTGGCGTCAACTGGAGTGGCGATGCTGACCAGCAACCCGCCGAAGTTCCCGGTCCGCAGCGGTGGGCGTTCGCCTACTCGCAGGCCAAAGCTGATGCACTGCGCGACTGGACCGGTTCGCTGCTGTTGCTTGCTGCAGTTTTCATGACAGTGGTCTTCGTTTGGATGCTGCAGGCATTGTTCGTCATCGTTCCCGGGACCCTGGTCCTGGCCGCGGCTGCCATAAAAATCCGTTCCCATCGTTGAGATCCGACCCAACCCGCTGAATCGAGCAGAACACTCCGTGTCGCCGCGCCCGTTCCCACTGCGCCCCAAATCCACCACACCGCGTGCCCGTTCCACGGAAAGCTGGCACTACCCGCTGAGGCACCACAACTACCGGATCTTCATCACCCTTTCCCTTGTAGGGAGCGGCGGTGTCTGGATGCAACGGCTGGCCCAGGATTGGTTGGTGCTTCAGCTCACCGGCAGTCCGGCCGCCGTGGGCCTGGCAGTTGCGCTCCAGTTCCTGCCCATGCTGGTAGTAGGACCCATCAGCGGGGTACTGGTTGACCTGTTTCCCAAGCGACGCATCCTTCTGGTCTGCCAGTCCGTCGCCGCATTGTTGGCCGCCGTTTTGGCTGTCTGGAACGCCATGGGTGGCAGCGATGTCTGGGTGGTCTATGCATCCTGTATTGCCCTGGGCATCACCAGTGCCATCGATGGACCGGCGCGGCAGGTGTTCGTCAACGAGGTAGTGGGCGACGCCGGATTGCCCGCCGCTATCGGCCTCAACAGCGCAATAGGGCAGTTGGGAGCCATGGCCGGCCCGGCCTTGGCCGGGGTGATCATCGCCCAGGCTGGTCCTGCGGCGGCCTTCGCTGCCAATGCCTTGATTGGTGTATCAGTCCTGGTGATGATTGCCTCCATTAGGCCAGGTGAGCTGCATCATTCCCTGGAAGTGCCGGATCCCACTGCCCGGAGGGGCCAGATCCTCGCGGGTTTCCGCTTCGTCCGAGCACGCCCACCCCTGCTTTTAACGATGCTGCTGGCGGGCTTGTTAGGTGCCTTCGGCATGAACGGGCCCGTAGTTCTCGCAGCGTTCGCGGACGGAGTGTGGCATAGTGGACCAGCCGGTTTTGGGCTCTTCAACACCGTCAGCGCTTTGGGAGCTCTTGCTGGCGCGTTGGTGGCAACACGGATCAAGCGTTTTGGACGGAAGGGGATCGTGGCCAGTGCAGGACTCTTCGGTCTGACGCAAGCGCTCGCTGCCTTGATGCCCACACAAGAGTGGTTCGTGGCGATGCTCATTGTGGTGGGTTTCATGACCTTGGTGTTCCTCACGAGCGCAGCCACCGCAGTGCAGCTTGAAGCCGGGGCGAGCGTACGCGGCAGGGTCTTGGCGCTGTACTTCCCGCTTCTGCTGGGCGGTCATGCCTTGGGTGGCTTGCTGGCCGGGTGGCTCACGGAGGACTTCGGCGTCCGGACAGGGCTTGTGGTCACGGGAGCGCTGGGAATGATGTCCGCGGCGGTGATTGGCTTCCTGCTCTGGCGCTGTTCGGCCCGTCGCCGCGCCTAGCGGGCCGCCGGTAATTGCCAAACACCGTGCCTTCGCGTTGCGGGGCCCGTTCTACAGGCTATTCATGGCAAATACCATGCAGGGCGGGCCTCACAACGCGTCAGCGAGCACTCATCTGCCTGAAACCAAGCCCTCGATCTCCGCTACATCCAAGATTCCGTCGCTGATCCACACAGTGTTGGTACGGGTGAGGGAATCCCCTGCCGCAAGTTCCACCGCGGCATCCCACGCCAATGCTGAACCGACTGCGGGGTAGTCGCTGCACCGCACGAACCAAGGGTCCGCCGACTCTGAAGGTGCGCCAAACACCAGAGTGGCAGGGCCGCCGTCGAACTCTCCGGTCCAAGCCAGCCACGGCGCCACGGAACCGTGAACTGACGGCTCGCCCTCGGCTGTGGAGGAGAAGACGCGCGAGGAAGCATTGACAGGAAGGCGCCAGAAGAAGCCGCCGTAGCCGCTGCCGGCAGCGCCGTGGGAGCCGGGGCTGCCCAGGGAAACGTCCACGACGGCGGTGAGCCGGGTCTGGATCTCGAGTCGCCATGTGCGCTCATCCAGGAGCGTGCGGCTCAGGGAGCGCCGTTCGTTGAGGACGAGGCTGCCGTCGGATGCGAGCCAGTTGAGGTCAAGCGTGGTGGCATCTTCTTCCCGGGCGACATTCGCCGTCTCGATCCTGCCGTGGTCCTTCAAATCCACGTACTTTCCGGCCGTCCTGCGGTAGCTGCGACCGCCCCAGAAGTTGCTCCCGTTGACGTCCTGCAGTGCGAAGCCCGCGCCAAGGTGCCAGGCGTGGTCTGAAGGCAGGTGGTCAGTGACCGAGATGCCGGATGGTGTGGACACCGGGTGCAAGTAGGGGCGCGGGGAGAGGTCCGGCTCAAGGTTGCTGCCAGAGCGGAGGACCGCGGTGGGCGTTGAGTGGGCGTTGGGCGGGCCGGCGTCGGCGTCGGGGGAGAAGAGTGCTTCGGTGCCTGCCGTGACCGGCCGGGCCCAAGGAAGTCCCAGTTCGGAGAAAGTGGCGTGGGCTTGGGTGGAGCGTTCCAGAATGTCCTCGATGTTCGGGATCACCGCGTGGGCTTGCTCGCCCGTTCCTACCCAACTGACGCATTCCCCGGGAATTAGCGCGGGAGCCTCGGCTGTGCGGATAGCTTCCAAAACGCGCATGAACGCGCCGCTGTGATCGAGGGGGCTCAGCAGCGGCGTGCCCTCGGACAGGTGCTGGAGAAGGTTCTCCGTGAGGTCGTCCCGTCCGAAGGTGTGAGAGGTTTCGCCTGCTTCAGTGCGGACAGTTACGCGGTCTTCTGTGTAGTGGAATACCGCCGTACCTTCCGTTCCGTGGAGTGTGACGTAGGGTTCCACGGATTCAGTGGCGCAGAGGGTGAGGGCACACGTGATGGGCAAACCGTTGATGGTGCGCAAGCGGATCACGGACGTGTCGTCCGCTTCGATATCGTTCGCGCGGTAAAGATCCGTCTCCACGGACGCGAGGTCTCCCGCTGCTCGCGCTCCGGCGATCCGGAGCGCCGTGGCGATTGCATGGGCCAACGGGTTGGTGGCAACACCATCAACCACATCCACGCCGTCGAGGCTGCGTTTGCCTGCCCAGCGGGAGCGCTTGTAGTAGGCACGATCCCGGACCCAACGGCCCGTAGCAGAAATCCCCTTCAAGTTGCCGATGCTTGGCAGCTCTTCCGAGGATTCCCCGCCCGCAAGCTGTTCCAAGGCCGCCAGGGCATGGGATCCGAGGCTTTGGAAACCGATTTGGACCCGGCGACCGGCTTCCTCCGCCGCTTCCTGGAGATGGAGGAAGTCGCTCATAGAGGCAACCGGGGGCTTCTCCAAATACAGATCCGCCTCGGAAGCCAGTACGGACAGGGCTAATGGAGCATGGGTCTGAATGGGGGTTGCCACAATGATGACATCCGGACGATGTTCGCCGGCCAGCAGCTCATCCAGGTTCGCGTGGACGGCGGTGGTCGCGGGCAGGTCTCCGGGTGCCGGGGGATTCGGGTCGGCCACGGCAACGAGGTCCACCTTGCCTTGGCTGCTGAGCCGTTCGAGGTTGCGCAGGTGGTGCGTACCGAAGCCGTGAACTCCCACGAGGGCGATCCTGGCAGGGGTGGTCCCGGTGGCAGCGGCAGTCCCGAAGGGTGCTGGACTACTGGCGGACTGGGTGTCCATGACTCTCCTAGGCTGGCGCGACAACGATGGCGCGTGACGCCGTCGTCTGGGTCTTCACAAAAGTGTTCGGGCGGGATTAGGCTACACCTCAGCAAGCGCTTTCCCACGATGGGCTATGTTCAGTCTAACTTGATCACTGCAGAAATGTAACGATTCAAAGAGGGCTGATTCGGGAGTCACGGAGTGACGTAGGATGTCCTCGGTGGACGCAACAGCCCCCAGCCTGAATTTGCCCAGTCAGACCCACCTGAACCGGAATGGACCATGCCCCTCTTTGACCTTCCCCTTGACCAGCTCCGCGACTACTCCTCCACAGCAGAGGCGCCAGCCGACTTCGAGGAGTTCTGGGACCGCACCATCGCAGATGCCCGCGCACTCCCGCTTGATGCGGTGTTTGAGCCAGTGGACAACTACCTCAGTGTGATCAACACCTTCGACGTCACTTTCTCCGGCTTCGGGGGAGACCGCATCAAGGGCTGGCTACACGTACCCGCGCAGCTCGAGCCGGGGGAGCAGCTTCCCGTGGTTGTGGAGTACATCGGCTACTCCGGTGGCAGGGGCCTGGTCAATCAGAACACCCGCTGGGCGCAGGCAGGCTACGCGCACTTCATCATGGACACCCGCGGGCAGGGCTACGGGGGCGTTTCCGGCGACACCCCGGATCCGCACGCGTCTGCGGGTGGGGTGAACTATGCGGGACTCATGACGCGAGGCGCTGACCACCAGGACAACTATTATTTCCGCAGGGTCTACGTGGACGCCTTCCGGGCGGTAGAAGCGGCACAAAGCCATCCCGCCGTCGACCCTTCCAAGGTGGTGCTGACCGGCGTTAGCCAGGGTGGCGGCATCACTGTTGCTGCTGCAGGGCTGACGGCTGGAAGGCTCGACGGCGTTATCGCCGCGCTACCCGACGTCCCGTTCCTGCAGGACTTCCCCCGGGCGATCGACATAACGCCCCGAGGCCCGTACCCCGAGATCGCGGGATTTTTGGGTCGGCACCGCGAAAAGTATGAGCCCATGCTGGCGGTGCTGAACTACTTCGACGGCGTCCACCTGGGCCGCGCGGCCACGGTCCCCGCGCTGTTCTCAGCTGCGCAAATGGACGATATCTGCCCGCCATCAACTGTGTTCGCGAGCTTCAACAACTACGGCACCGGCTCTCGCGGCCACGGCGGTGCCCCTGAAAAGGACATTGAGGTGTACCGCTTCAACAACCACGAAGGCGGCCAAGAGCACCACTGGATCAAGCAGTTACAGTTCCTGCGCAAACTGCTGTCATCTTGATGGACGCGATTTGCGTGCTGTGAAGAACCGCGGTTATGGTGTGGCTATGACTAAGCGTTGGTATGCGTATTTTTCGTTGGCTCTGGAGGGGCCCGCGTCTAACTGACACGCATCCAACTTTCCTTCAGAGCCAACAGGGCAGAGATTATTCTCTGCCCTTCGCCATATCCGGCGGGTTCTGAAAAGGGGCCCGCTCCGCATCCCGGAACAGGACCCAGAAATGACCAGCATTGCCGCAGAACCCACCGAATCGCTCGACTCCGCTGAATCCGGAGCCGCCGCTCAACCCGCTACCTCCAACCTGCGGGTTGCCCGATTCGAGCCGCTTCCGGCCCCGCAGGACCTCATCGCCGAGTTGCCGCTGGACGGCCGCTCAGCCGCCGTCGTCGACCGTGGACGCGATCAGGTCCGGGCCATCATGGACGGCGTGGACGATCGCCTCTTGGTGATCGTTGGCCCGTGCTCCATCCACGATCCCAAAGCCGGTCTCGAATACGCCCGCCGGTTGGTCAGCCAGGCCGAAAAGCACAAAGAGGACCTGCTGATCGTCATGCGGACCTACTTCGAAAAGCCGCGCACCACTGTTGGTTGGAAGGGCCTCATCAACGATCCCCACCTGGACGGCAGCCACGACATCGCTGCCGGACTGCGGGCCGCCCGCGGATTCCTGAAGCAGGTCACCGCATTGGGTCTGCCCACTGCCACCGAATTCCTGGAGCCCATCAGCCCGCAATACATGGCGGACCTCGTGTCCTGGGGCGCGATCGGCGCCCGCACCACCGAGAGCCAGATCCATCGCCAGCTCGCCTCTGGGCTGTCCATGCCCATCGGTTTCAAGAACGGCACCGACGGCGATCTTCAGGTAGCCATTGACGCTTGCGGGGCCTCTGCCGCTGAGCAGGCCTTCCTGGGAATCGACGACGACGGCCGGGCAGCTCTCGTGGCGACGTCAGGAAACCCGGACACCCACGTCATCCTTCGCGGTGGACGCAAAGGCCCCAACTACTCCGCTGCCGATGTGGCAGCTGCGTCATCCAAGCTCGCATCGAAGGGGCTTAATCCGCGCCTAATCGTGGATGCCAGCCATGCCAACAGCGGCAAGAGCCATCACCGTCAGGCGGAAGTTGCCTTGGAAATCGGTGCTCAGCTCGAAGCGGGGGAGACCTCACCGATCGCTGGCGTCATGCTGGAAAGCTTCCTCGTTGGAGGGGTGCAGAACCTGGATGTGGCCAAGCAGCTTGCAGGGGAGCAGGAGCTTGTTTACGGGCAGAGCGTCACGGATGCCTGCATGGAATGGGATGTTACGGCCTCAGTGTTGGAACAGCTCGCAGCGTCGGCACGGAAGCGTCGCGCGGTGGTTGGGGCGTAGGGGGCAGTTGCCCGATTCGTGGGTTCCCTGCCAAACATGCCGTGCGCCCGGCATCGCCAGCAGGGAACCCACTAAATGGGCGAATCAGGGCCGTGGGCTCTTTCACATTGGCACCATCAGCCTCTAGAGTATCTAGCACATGGTTGTTTGATGGCTCAGCATCGGCACACCGTTCCACTGGGGGTGTCCTACTGTCTGAGAGCAAAGGAATATGGGAAATGTCCGCGGAGACTAACTTCTCGAATGCGCGTTTCATGACGGTGGCCGAGGTGGCCGACGTCCTGCGTGTTTCCAAAATGACTGTGTATCGTCTGGTCCACTCAGGGGAAATGCCCGCCGTAAGGTTCGGCCGTTCCTTCCGGGTTCCTGAAGAGGCTGTTGCCCAGTACCTAAAAGGTGCCGTGGTGGACGGTCAATCCGAGACCGCCTGAGGCTTGCCGGGGTCCGTCCCGCGGACCGTGGTCATGGGGTGCCCCTTTGAAGCGGTACTCTGTTAAGGAACGTTTTACGTCAATGTAAGAATCTGTCAGTTGTACTTGTCTGCTTCCGCGGATCTGTTCCAACAGACAGGAACTTCTAGTTTGTAAGGAACTTTCGTGGGTTCAGTTATTAAGAAGCGCCGCAAGCGTATGGCCAAGAAGAAGCACCGCAAGCTGCTTCGCAAGACTCGCCACCAGCGCCGCAATAAGAAGTAGAGATACTTCATCAAGCGTGAATGCCCGTTGCCTCTCGAGGCGGCGGGCATTTTTGCATCCCACGCTCTCTCACGTCACGCGGGTTTGGTGGGGATGCTCTCTCACGTCCCTCGGGAAAAGCCCGCACTGACCGCGGGGTCCTGCCATGCTGATCGCAGAGCCCTTTTAATCTTCTGCGTGGCTGACGAGAAGTTGTCCGCCAAGTCATTCTTGCCGAATTTGAGGACCGTCCAACCCGCTGCTTCGAATGCCTTATCGCGTCGCCGATCGCTAAAGATCTGTTCCTGATCGAAGTGATGGCCGCCGTCGTACTGTAGCGCTACTCGCCGAACACGAAAGCCCAGGTCCGCGGACGGGGAAAAAGGATCGTTCGGCCGGAGCTGCACCTGCAGTTCCGGTTCGGGAATTCCTGCGTCCAGCATCGCCAAGCGGAGCAGCGACTCGGGTGCGGAATCGGCGCCCACGCGCATGAGGCCGAGTGCTTCTCTTGCCCGAACAACCCCCTGCAGATTCTTGTGTCTCTCCACCAATTTGCGGAGAGCTTCGAGTGTAGTGAACGGTGTCTCGCGTCCTTCGAAGTCCGGCCGGGGTATGCGAATGAGCTCGTCACCCATGCAGACGAGGTCGCGGACCGGCAGGCGTCGTGCGAGATCCAGCCAGGTGCGCGCCCGAGTGCTCATCCAGATGCCCTGGACATGCTCAATCTCGTCCTCAGCGGCTACTACCGTGTGTCCGATCACTCCTTTGCGCCGCACTGACGGGAGATGCCGGGGCTTGCTAAGGTGCAATTCGTTGGAATCTGACAACCAGGGTGGGAGGCATGTCCCCTGTAACCTGGCGGCGGTTACATGGGAGATCCAAGCACCGGGAGTTGCCGCCGACAGCGATCTTGCAGCCGCCGACAGCTCGAAATCCCAGTCGGAAGGCCGGTAAAGACCACGGCTAACCCCTTCGATCTTGACGCGATTCCATAGGTGCCACTGCTTAAGGCCTGCTGCTTCGGCTTCATCGCGAGTGAAGGGTGCAGTGGTGAGTCGGGGAGGAAGCGGGGTGGCATTCTGCATACCGGCATTCTTGCCCAGAAAGCCTTGAGTCGTCGGAAGTTATCCACAGGCTAGTCGAGGTGCCCGAGGGATGTGCGAGAGCGTTGGGTTTATGCCCGAGGGATGTGCGAGAGCGTTGGGTTTATGCCCGAGGGATGTGCGAGAGCGTTAGGTTTATGCCCGAGGGATGTGCGAGAGCGTTAGCCGCGGGGGCCGCGGAATTTTGAGAAGCCACGCCACAATCCGTACACAGCTCCGCCGACTGTCGCGGCTTTGAGGCCGAGCGTGGCCGCGCGGCGTCCGGAGCGGAAGTCGTACACGGGCCAATTGTTCTCACGAGCGTGCCGCCTCAGCTTCGCGTCCGGGTTGATGACCACGGGATGCCCCACCATGGTGAGCAAGGGGATGTCGTTGGCGGAGTCGCTGTACGCCCAGCAGTGGTCCAGATCCAGTCCCTCGCGGTCGGCCACGAGTTGGACCGCGATCGCCTTTGCAGGTCCGTGGAGGATGTCGCCAACCAACTTCCCTGTGTAGACGCCTTCGTCCACCTCGCCCACGGTGCCCAAAGCCCCGGTCAGGCCGAGCCGGGTGGAAATGACGGTGGCCACCTCAATGGGCGTAGCAGTCACGAGCCACACCTTCCGGCCGACCCGAAGGTGCTGTTCTGCCAGCGCTTTGGTTCCCGGCCAGATCCTCGACTCGATCATCTCGTCATAGACCTCTTCGCCCAAGGCCCTGATGTCATCCACGGTGATGCCGGCAGCAAGGGTCAGTGCGGAGTCGCGAACGGAGTGGACGTCTTCCATGTTTTCGCCGCGCATGACGAACTTGAACTGCTTCCAAGCGAATCCGGCAGCCTGGGAAAGTGTGAACGCTTTGCGTTCGTACATTTTGCGCGCCACGTGGAAGAGGCTTGCACCCTTCATCAACGTATTGTCGACGTCGAAGAAGGCGGCTTCGCCAGCGTGCTTGCGCACGAGATCCTGTTTCGCCGCGTCTTTCTGCGCGGTGTTTTGCACCAAGGCATCTGCGACCACGGCGGCGTTCTTCTCCTCGGGCATGCCTTGAGTCTAGTCAATCGCCGGGGCCTGCGTTGAGGACGCACGGCGGTGTCACCGAAGGGCGCGGGATGTGAGCGAGCGTTGGTGGGAAGGGCGCGGGATGTGAGAGAGCGTCGGGGCGGTTACCTTTGAGACATGGCTATTCCCGACGTCGTACTCCTTACCAAAGCTGACTGCCACCTCTGCACGGAAGCGCGTGCCGCCGTCGAGCGCGTCACGAAAAGCCTTGGCATGCAGTGGACTGAGCAGAAGATCGACGGCGACTTACAACTGCAGGAGCGCTTTGGAGAGGAGATCCCTGTGGTGCTGGTAGACGGCATTCAGCGGGATTTCTGGAAGATCGACGAGGAACGGCTCACCCGCACTCTGAAGAAAGTCCTGGAGGGCTGAAGGTGGGGTTACCCGTAAGTAATGGCTTTTGTTGAGTCCGGCCGGGGGTCATAGAGTGGAACAACAAAGCGACGCAATGGAGAATACCGTGACTGCGCTGGAACCGTCCCCGGACGCAACAACCGGGGACAACGAACCTGCCACCAAGCAGATCCCGCCCGCGGCTGTGGCCCGGATGACTCTCTATTTACGCGCGCTCAACTCACTTTTGGCCGAAGGCGTGGAACGCGTTTCCTCGGAAGCCTTGGCGGAGGCATCGGGCGTCAGTTCTTCCACGCTACGCAAAGACCTCTCCTACGTCGGTTCCTACGGGACCCGGGGCGTTGGCTATGAAGTCCAGTACCTGAGCCGGCACATCGCCGCCGCACTCGGCCTAACGCACGACTGGAAGGTCGCGATTGTGGGTGCCGGTAACCTCGGCAAAGCCCTCGCACGGTACGGCGGCTTCGAGTCCCGGGGCTTCGACGTTGTGGCTATCTTTGACGCGGACCCCATGGTGATCGGCAACGAGGTGGGCTGGTTGCGGGTGAGTGATTCGGCCGAGCTGGAGCGCGTCCTGGAACGCACCCATACCAACATGGTGGTGCTGGCGCTACCTGCGACCGTGGCTCAAGCTGTGTGCGACCGCGTCATTGCCGCCGGAATCCGGAGCATCCTGAGCTTCGCACCGGTGCTGCTGCAGGTCCCCCCTCACGTCAACCTCCGCAAGGTGGATATGGCAACCGAGCTCCAGATCCTGGCCTACCACGCACAACGGGCGCAGACACCGGGCCAGGCTGTTTAGCCTTTACCGGGTCCGCGCCCGCGTTTAGTACTTGGAAGCGTGACGGTTTAGCGGCCGTAGGGGTTCTGGTACGGGTTCCCGAAAGGCTGGGCCTTACGGAAATACGGAGCCGACGCCGGCAGGTACAGCATGACTATCGCTGCAACGCCCAGCAGGATCACGACGAGCTGCATCATGCCGTAGGTTGCGCCGAACTGGAACAAGCCGGTGAGGCCCAGAACAGAGATAGCAGCGAACACGGTGCCCAGGATCCTGGCCCAGTTCTTGCCCTTCCGGACGGGGAAGGCGACCAGCGCGTAAAGGCCCAATGAGAAGATGGCACCGACTATGGCGCCCACTGCGATGGCACCGCGCATCCCCTCAATGGATTCCGCAGGGAACTCAGTGCCCTGCTGTGCGGCCTGCTGGTTCATCACGTTAATGAAGGCATCGGCTCCGGTGGTGGCCAAGAGCAGCGAGCTGATGGCAGACAGGATACCTGCGGCAATGATCATCCAGAACGCGTAATTAACCATTGGAGGGATAGTGGTGGGGCCGGGCTGCTGGCTCGGCCAGTTGTTGCCCTGGCCATACTGCGGAGCTCCGGGAGCTTGGCCATACGGGGAAGGCTGCTGTCCGTACTGCGGTGCGGCGGGGGACTGCTGTCCGTACTGCGGTGCGGCGGGGGACTGCTGTCCGTACTGCGGCGCGGCGGGGGACTGCTGACCATATTGGGGTGCCGGAGGCTGCGGCGCGGAAGGCTGGGAGCCGTGCTGCTCGGGCTTGTTGTCGTCGCCCGGGTTCGAGGGCGGGTACGGAGGGTTGCTCATGGCATTCCTTTGCTTGTTCGACTGCTGGTGCGGCCGCCGGGATCAGCAAAATGACCCTGCCCCCAGCGTGGTTCTGGTACCACCGTACCCCCAGCGTCCGACACTGCAGATGATCACACGCAGGTATTTCAAGCTCACGGGAAAAATCATCATCTCGGCTTACGCCTTCATGATGAAGGCCGCGAGATCCGAGAGGATCTGACCGCGGCCTTCAGTCTCGCTCTACCGCCGGTAACGCACGACGGCGGCAGTTGGGTCACTGCTAAGCGTGGCCCTTCACGGCCTTGAACCAGAGCTGCGAATTGGGCAGCCACATCAGTACAACAGCAACTGCGCTCACCAGGAAGCCGAACCAGTTGCCGCCCAAGCCCATGCCGGAACCGCCACCACTTGCCGCTCCGAAGATGGCCAGCAGTAAGGAAACACCGGCCAGGATGGTCAACGCGAGCCGGGCCCACTCTTTGCCTTCCTTCATCTTCATGGCCAGGACCACTTGTGCGGCGGCTACCGCCAAGGTGATCAGGAGAAGGATCAGCGCGATGGCGGCGAATCCCGGAGCGAATGCGAAGGCAGCGATGACGGCAAAGAAAGCGATGAGGCCAAACAGCAGGCCCAGGAGTCCGGAGATCACCCAGATGAAGTAGGAAACCTTTAACTCCGTTGGCAGGCCTTGGGTTTTGAACATCCCCGAGAAGCCGCCTTGCGGCATGACGTCGTTGAAACTACGCGGTCCGTCAGTGGGCATTTCGAAGTGGAATCCGGGCTGAGCCGGTCCGGGCTGTGAGTACTGGCCCGGTTGCGACGGCGGTTGGTAACCCTGCGGCGGTTGGTAACCCTGCGGCGGCTGGTAGCCCTGCGGAGGCTGGTGACCCGCAGGAGGAACATTGCCGGGCTGCGGAGGCTGGGAGCCGGGCTGCTGTGGCTGTGGTGTTTCGTCTGGGGTACTCATGGCATCACTTTAGACCGCAGGTTGAGGGATGCATAGGAAATTCGGAGCCAACTCGCAGCTAAATGCAGGCTGTTTGCCGAATTATTGCGGGGTGACTTCCCTATATCCGAAAACGGCCCCGCACAGTGTGAACTGTGCGGGGCCGTTCGGTGTTGCGTGCTGGCTACGCGGCGGCCGGCGCGATGAAGGCGAGCTCAAGGTTGATGACCACCTTGTCGCTGACCAGGACGCCACCGGCTTCGAGGACTGCGTTCCACGTGAGGCCGAAGTCCTTGCGGCTGATGGTGGTTTCGCCGGAAACGCCTGCTCGGGTGTTGCCGAACGGATCCACGGCCACACCGTTGAATTCGGTCTCGATGGAAACTTCCTTGGTCACACCCTTGATTGTGAGATCGCCCACGAGGTCGAAGCTGTTGCCGTTGGCCTTGACGTGACGGGATACGAAGGTGATTTCCGGGAACTTCTCCACATCGAAGAAGTCTTCGCCCTTGACGTGGCCGTCGCGGTTGACGTCTCCGGAGTCGAAGCTGGCGGTCTGGATGGTGGCGGTGACCTTGGAATCGGTCAGCGTTTCGCCAACTTCCAGGGTGGCAGCAGCATCCTTGAACTGGCCGCGGACCTTGCTGATGCCTGCGTGCCGGACGGTGAAGCCGATCTCGCTGTGGGATGCGTCGAGGGTCCAGGTGCCGGTGGTGACGGAAGCGGGGAGAGTCATCATGGTGTTGCTCCTATATCGAGTGGTAGGTACTGCTTGCTTGCCTGGTCGAGCTCATTGCTTGAAGCGTCAACCGAGTTTCATACCCAGTATAAACATGCATATGCATCTTTTATTCCAACTCCGAGGAACATTTCGGGAAAACTTTGAGTTCTACTAGCGGTAGAAGATTTCGGATCGCCCCGCTTCTTTGAGAAACTGGTAAACATGCCCCAAGCAACTGTCCATCTGCTTCGCCATGGCGAGGTCCACAATCCCGACGCCGTCCTCTACGGCCGGCTGCCGGAATTCCACCTCTCCGAACGTGGCCGGGAGATGGCCCGGATGCTGGCGGACCACTTCACGGCCCGCGTCAACGAGGGCGCCAAGATCGTGCATCTGGTAGCCTCGCCGCTCACGCGTGCCCAGGAAACGGCCATGCCCACGGCCGAGGCGTTGAAGCTGGAGATCACCACCGAGCCGCGCATCATCGAAGCAGAGAACCACTTCGAGGGACTCCACCCCACCAGGAGCGAGTTCCTGAAGCCCAAGCACTGGATCTACTTTCGGAATCCGTTGCGCCCCTCATGGGGCGAGCCCTACAAGGAACAAGCGGCCCGCGTACTGGCCGCGGTTGAAGACGCGCGTGTGAAGGCCATCGAACTGGGCGGCGACGGCGCCGAAGCCATTCTGGTCAGCCACCAACTTCCCATTTGGTCCACCCGATTGACTGCTGAGGGCCGCCGCCTTGCGCACGATCCCCGTAAACGCGAGTGCACCCTCACGTCGCTGACGTCCCTAACGCTCGACGACGACGGCAAGATCGTGCGCGTTGAGTACACCGAGCCTGCTGCCGTCCTGCTTCCCGGTGCGGCGAGCACCCCGGGAGCGTAGAAGCATGGACAACAATCTTTCGCGCCGCGGCGTGCTGACCGCCGGTGGTGTCCTCCTCGCAGGTCTGACCATGGGCCTGTCCGCGTGTGCCCAGGAAGACTCCCTTGCCAAGCAGGCCAAGGCAGGCGACAACAAGAACTACGTGGCAGGCGATGGTTCGGTGACGGAGTTCGCAAAGGCGGATCGCTCCGCACCCGTTGCGCTCAAAGGCACCCTGTTCAACGGGCAGACGGTAAAGCCGGAGGACCTTCTGGGCAAAGTCACCGTCCTGAACTTTTGGTTTGCCGCGTGCGCTCCGTGCCGCATCGAAGCTCCCCAGCTTGAAGCACTGCACTTGGACTTCAAGGACCAAGGCGTCCAGTTCTTCGGCGTTAACCTGCGCGACGAGCAAGCCACCGCCGAGGCCTTCGACAAGACCTTCAACATCACCTACCCGAGCTTCAATGACAAGGATGGGGCAGTTCTGCTGTCCGTGTCAGGAATTGTGCCTCCCGGTGCAGTTCCCACCACTTTGGTCCTGGACAAGGAAGGCAAGGTTGCCTCACGCGTCCTCGGCGAGATCGAGAAGAGCACCCTGAAGGCCCTCATCACCTCCGCAGCGGCTGAGTAGCAACCATGAACAGTCCTTTTGCCGAGACGATCCTCAACGGATCACTGCTGCTGGCTGTGCCGGTGGCACTGCTGGCCGGGCTGGTCTCCTTCCTTTCTCCCTGCGTGCTGCCGCTGGTCCCCGGTTACCTTGGCTACGTCACGGGACTGACCGGCGTCGACCTCCAGAAGCAAAGGCGCGGCCGCATGCTGGCCGGTATCGGCCTGTTTGTGCTGGGCTTTTCGGTGATTTTCGTTCTCCTGGGCGGTGCGTTCGGGCAGCTGGGGACTTTGCTGACCGGCCCCCAAAACGCCTGGATCACCCAACTGTTGGGCCTCCTGGTGATCATCATGGGCGTGGTGTTCATGGGCGGCTTCGGCTGGCTGCAGCGTGACGCGAAGATCCATGCCAAACCCCCGGCCGGCCTGTGGGGCGCACCGCTGCTGGGACTCACGTTCGGGCTGGGCTGGGCGCCCTGTATTGGTCCGACGTACTCCGCGGTACAGTTGCTGAGCTTGTCCGGCGGTTCGTCGGCGGCCAAGGGAGCCCTCCTGGCGTTCGTTTACAGCCTTGGCCTTGGCATTCCGTTTCTTCTGATCGCGCTGGCCGTTCGCCGGGGCATGGGAGTGATGTCCTTCTTCCGCGAGCATCGGCTGGCCATCCAGCGGATCGGCGGAGGCATCCTGATTTTGCTCGGAATCCTCATGGCCACCGGCGTATGGGGAACCTGGGTGACCGAGTTGCAGTACTGGTTCCAAAACGACGTGAAGTTGCCAATCTGATGAGCGAGTCCGTGAAAGCCAAGAAGAAGTCACCTACCGCTGAAAGCACCTCCGCAGAAGGCACAACAGGCGAAGGAAAACTCCAGCAGGCCAAGTCCGAGGCAGCCCTGCCCGCGCTTGGTTTCAAGGGCATGCTCCGGTGGTCCTGGACGCAGCTGACAAGCATGCGCACGGCGCTCTTCCTGCTGCTCCTGCTTGCCGTTGGCGCTGTGCCGGGTTCCCTGTTCCCGCAGCGGCCCGCCAATCCGTCAGTGGTCACGCAGTACATCAAGGACAACCCTTCCTACGGCGAGCTTCTCGACGCCCTCCAGATGTACGACGTCTACTCGTCGGCTTGGTTCTCGGCCATTTACATCCTGTTGTTCATCTCCTTGATCGGCTGCGTCACTCCGCGCGCGATCGCCCACTACAAGGCCATGAAGTCGCAGCCGCCGCGCACCCCCAAGCGCCTGTCGCGCCTGCCGGAGTACGGTACCTTGGCTGTGGCCGCCGACGCCGGGATCCCGGCGTCGAAAGCCATCAACGATGCCGCCGGGCTGCTGAAGAAGCGCGGCTACCGCGTCGAGGTCAGGGACGTCGACGGCGCCCTGCCGTCCTTGGGTGCCGAGCGCGGCTTCCTGAAGGAAGTGGGCAACCTGGTGTTCCACACTTCCTTGATCGGGGTGCTGGTGTCCGTGGCCATTGGTGGGCTTTACGGGTACAGCGGCCAGCGGATCTTGGTGGAAGGCGACACATTCGTCAACACCTTGGTGGGCTACGACCAATTCACGCCGGGCACCAACTTCCAGAGCAGTTCGCTCCAGCCCTACTCGATGCAGCTGGACAAGTTCGAGGCCAGGTTCGACCGCGAATCGCCCGGCAAGGCCGGCCAGCCCATCGACTACACCGCTGAGGTCACAACGAAGGAAACCCCGGATGCGCCGGGCAAGAAGGAAACCCTCAAGGTCAACGACCCCGTTTCCCTCGGGAATACAAGCCTCTACCTCACTGGAAACGGCTACGCGCCCATGGTCACCGTCCGGGACGGGGAGGGCAACGTCGCTTTCCAAGGCCCGGTAACGGCCAAGGTCCAGGGCGACAACTACTACTCCTCCGTGGTCATCAAGGTCCCGGACGCCAAGCCGGAACAGTTGGGCTTTGTTGGCTTCTTCCTGCCCACGGCGTTCGTCACGGAGGACGGAATTTCCTTCAGCGGCGCCCCGGAACTTATCAACCCGCAGTTGAGCCTGAATTCGTTCTACGGTGACCTAGGCTTGGACAAGGGCGTGCCCCAGAACGTGTTCGAGCTGGACGTCAAGGACCTTCAACAGCTCAACGGCCGTGACCTCCCTGCCGGCGGTATCACCCTGGGTCCGGGAGCCACAGTCGACCTGCCCGAAGGCAAGGGCAGCATCACGTTCGATGGCGTCAAGAAGTACATCGGAGTGGACATCCACCACAACCCCGGCCAGCTCTACGCGTTGATCTTCGGTTTCCTCGCGGTCGCCGGTCTGGTCATGTCGCTGTACATCAACCGCCGCCGTGTCTGGGTCCGCACCGGAACCCACGAGGACGGCCGCACCATGGTGGAGTACGGCCTGCTGGCACGCGGTGAAGACCATCGCCTGGCCGGCGAAGCCGCAGCCCTCCGTGAACTCTTTGCCCGGGAATGGAACGTCCCGGAGTCACTGGACACCGCAACAACAACAGCAGGATCTTCCTCAACCTCGAAGGACCAGTAATGCCCGTCATCAACGAAACCCTGGGCCAGTACAGCGAGCTGTTCATGCTGTTGGCCGCCGGAACGTACACCGTGGCGTTCATCGCCTTTGCCTGGGACTTGGCGAAGAGCAGCAAGATGCTCCGCGCCGTTGACCTGAAGGCCGCGGCAAGCGCCGTCGGCGAGAAGAAGGTCACGGTTTCCGCAGGCCGCGTCGCGGGAGGCTTGGGGGGGCCCGACGCCGGTGGGCCGGCGGGCCGCGCCGAGCGTCCGACGTCGGGCCTCACCGTTGAGGGCGGCACCGCCGCCGGCGACATGAAGTACGCGGGCGAACGCCGTGCGCCTGCCCGCGTGGCTGTTGCGTTGACGGTGCTGGGTGTGCTCATCCACGGCGCCGGCGTGATTACCCGTGCATTTGGCGCGGGCCGGGTGCCGTGGGGAAACATGTACGAGTTCCTCACCACGGGTGCCTTCGTGGCCGTAGCTGTTTTCCTGATAGTTCTCATCCGCAGGGACCTGCGCTTCCTGGGCACCTTTGTGATCGGGCTGGCCATCATCATGCTGGTGGCAGCTTCGGCTGCCTTCTGGACCCCGGTGGGGCACCTGGTTCCGGCCCTGCAGAGCTACTGGCTGATCATCCACGTTTCCATCGCGGTGCTCTCCTCTGCATTGTTCACCCTGACGTTTGCCATGTCTGTGCTGCAGTTGCTGCAGTCGTACCGCCAGAAGAACCTTGCTGCCGGCCGCAAAGACAACCTGGGCTTCATGCGCCTGGTTCCGAATGCACTGAGCTTGGAGAACCTCTCCTACCGCATCAACGCCATCGCCTTCATCGGCTGGACGTTCACCCTCATGTTTGGTGCGATCTGGGCTGAAAAGGCCTGGGGCCGCTTCTGGGGCTGGGACCCCAAGGAGGTCTGGACCTTCGTGATCTGGGTGGTCTACGCGGGCTACCTGCACGCCCGGGCCACCCGTGGTTGGACCGGAACCCGTGCAGCGTGGTTATCGATCGTTGGCTACGCCTGCGTCATCATCAACTTCACACTCGTGAACACGGTTTTCAACGGCCTGCATTCCTACTCCGGACTCTAGCCTTCGGAATGCCTCCTTGGCCGCCTGAGCAGGGGCTTCGTTCCTCTGTGCGTATGGTGGTCTTGGAATATGACAATTTGGTGTAGCAATAATGACAATTTGGTGTAGCACCTGAGGCTTTTACCCGCTGGGGGCAGGTGCTAGCTTGTTCAGAACCCGCTTGTGATGCAGTCCGCTAGCGACGCGCCGTGTTCTTTTCGAGGTAACCATGAGCTATGTTCTCGCCATTGACGTCGGGACCAGTTTTACCGCCGCAGCCCTGGTAAGACCTGACCAGGGCCCAACTCCAGCACCCGGGATCCTTCCGTTGGGCCTGCATGGCAGCGCCGTGCCGTCGGTGTTGTTCTATGCAGAAGACGGCCGGGTTTTGGTAGGAGAAGCGGCCGAACGTCGCGGACTGGACGACCCCCAGCGCATGGTGCGGGAATTCAAGCGCAGGATAGGTGACTCGGTTCCGCTCGCTGTCGGAGAGAGCTGGCTGGCCCCCGAAGACGTATATGCCACTATGGCACGGTGGGTGGTGGACAGGGCTGAGGAGCGCGAAGGCAGCTCGCCGTCGTCGATCATTATGACGCACCCCGCGGCATGGGGCCAGCACCGCACCTCGCTTGTCCTCGCAGCGCTCCAAGTGGCCGGATTGGAGGACATCACCCTGATCAGTGAGCCGGAAGCCGCAGCCCTGCACTATGCCTCCCAGACCCGTGTGGAAGACGGCAGCGTCGTCGCGGTGTACGACCTCGGCGGCGGCACTTTCGACACCGCTATCCTCCGCAAAGCGAGCGCGGGAAACTTTGAGCTATTGGGCCGTCCGGATGGCATTGAGACCCTTGGCGGCGCCGATTTCGACGCCGCCGTCCTGCGTCACGTGATGGGTCACCTTGGCGAGGGCGCGGCTTTGGATGTGAGCTCTCCGGAGACTTTGGCGGCTCTCTCACGGTTGAGGCGGGAGTGCCGGGAAGCCAAGGAGGCACTTTCGCTGGACAGCGAAGCCAGCGTCGCCGTGTCTCTGCCTGGATCTCAGTTGTCCGTGCGGTTGGTCCGTTCCGAATTCGAGGCGATGATCGAGGCCCCTGTCAGGGACACTGTGGACGCCCTTGAACGCAGCCTGCGGAGTATCAACCTTGAAGCGCAGGACCTGAGCGCAGTGCTGCTCATCGGAGGATCGTCCCGGATTCCACTCGTGGCGGAGCTCATTTCCGTGGAACTGGACCGTCCGATCGCCGTCGACGCCGATCCCAAGTCGTCCATCTGCCTCGGCGCTGCCGTGGCTGGCCTGCGCTCCAGTGGGGCAGGTGCAGTGGATGCGGCTACGGCCGCGTCATCAGCGTCAGTTACGGCTTCCGGGTCTGAGGAACCTGTGGCCATTGCGTTGGGGAGGCCGCACCTCCCGAACCGGGCTCCGGCACTCGGGCGCCTCAAAGCTGCTTCGGACAAGTCAGGCCGCCACGCCCCGCGGCCCCGTGTCAGGATGGCAGCGGCAGCCGCGGTAGCAGCAACCGCGCTGACCATCGCGACCGCCACGGCAGCGCAAAGCCCTGAAGGCACCGGTCTGCTGACTACCGTGTTTGGAAACCAGGCGGCCGACGTCATGCGCGACACCGGTGCGCAAGCTTCCGGCGCCAAAGCTTCGGGGGCAGGAGGCGCCACCGCTTCCGCCCCTGTTGTCGGAGGACCGGCAGCGGGACTTGAGGCGAGCGTCAAGACCGGGGTGACGAGGGCTGGATCCAAAGGAACGGCGCCGGCCAAACAGGGTGCGAACGCGGGGGCTACTAACGCGGGGACAGGCAGCGCGGCCAATGGTTCCGGCAGCACGGCAGGGACGGGTTCCGGCGGCACGTCCTCTGATACAGCAGCCGGCGGGACGGGAGGTACCACCACACCCACTGCCCCCGGAACGGGAACTTCCACTCCGGGTACTCAGACGCCGCCTCCGGCTACTACGCCGCCAACAACCCCCGCGCCCGATCCGACAGGAGGTGCCGCAAGCGGACCGACGCCTCCGCCGACAACCACAACACCACCACCGGTAACCACGGACCCAACAACCCCACCGGCAAACGAACCAACAACACCACCCACCACTCCCGTGGATCCGGTGACGCCACCGCCGTCGCCATCGCCGGAGCCGGAGCCAACCGCCCCGCAGCCCGAGCCAACGGCCGTTCAGGACCCGCCGGCGTCGCCGGAACCGATAGTTTCGCAGGAGACCACCCCGCCGGCCGTCCCTGATCCAGCGCCTTCACCGACAGAAACCAGCCCTTCTCCGGATCCCGCGCTGCTCTCGGCGGTCTAACCCATGACGGGAAACGACCATAAGCCCGGGCACCTTCGGGCCGGGGCAGACGATCACCCCCTCAACCACGCAATAGACACCCCGGGCTCAAACATGGGTCCCGTGTTGGGGGATGCGACTGCCGCTATCCGCGAGCTGCTTCTGGCCCTGTCCGTAGGATTCTCCATCCCGTCGCCCCTTCCCGACAGCCTGCGTGACGCTGAAGGCCTGGGCGACCCTGACGGCTTGGACTCGATCATTGCCGCTGCCAAAGAAACCGGGTTGCTTTCGCCGGATGGGACTGTGGTGGGCACTGCACGGTACGCCCTGCTGAAGGGAACCCCTGCCTCCCGTATCCGGGCGCTGCAAAGGGAATTGGTGGATAAGACTTTCCAGGAGGGCCAGGCACTAGGGGATCTGGCCCGTGACCTGGCGAGGAACGGGTTTCATGATCCTCGTGTCGTCGCTGAGCTGGAACGGGCTGCTGACGACGCTTTGGAATCAGACCCGCAATTGGCCGCCGAACTCTACGCCGAAGCCCTCCTGGCCGGAGGCGACGAGGTTGCCAAGGCGGCAAGACATGCGCAGGCTACAGCGGCTACCGGTGATTTGGACTCCGCGGGCAGGATGGTGGACCGGCTCTTGGCGGTGCCCGGGGCCCCCGAGCTTCGGCTCGGAGTGGACGTGGCCGCCGCCGTCTGGGCGCAGCGTGGAATGCTCGTCCGAAGTGCCGATACATACAGCTGGCTGGGTTCGGACACGATAGATGGTTCGGCCCCTCTCGCTGCGGTGGCCATGATCGGTTCAGGAAACCCGCTGGGTGCGGAGGAGCTTCTGTCAGCTGTTCCTCAGAGCGGTTCGCCTACGCTCCTGGCGGTTGCGATGTCCCTGACTCAGCAGGGGCTCCGGAAAACCTTGGAGCCGGCACCGGAACTGGCGCTGCCCGAGCTCATCAGGGCCTCGGACATGATGAACGCGGCAGGAACGTCCATCCCCCTGCCGGAAACCCCCGGTGCTCTGGCTGCATTGTGCGCCCTCCACAGCGGGGAACCGACGGTAGCGGACACCGTGCTCAAGGCAGCGTTGGCTGCAGGCCAGGGTGGCAACGCAGCCCGTCCCCGACTGTTCTTGTTGCGCGCGTGGTCCTCCATGCAACAGGACAACGCCGACGACGCACGTTTGGCCATCAATGAGGCCGTCAAAGCCAATCACTGGGCCCTGGCGCCTCGGGATGAGTTCCTGCTGGCGGCCTTGGAAGTAGGCCTTGCGCGGCGGGGCAGTGACGTGCACGAGCTGGTGCTGGCTTGGGACAGGGCCCGCGAGTCGATGATGCACGTTTCCGTAGACCTCTACAGCCTGTTGCCATGGGGCGAGTTGATGATTACTGCTGCGCGGTTGCGGGAATCAAGGAGGGTTGCGCATTACCTCGAGGGCGCTTGGGACTTGCTGGGGCGGCTGGGCAACCCGCCCTTGTGGGCGGTGCCCTTGCATTGGGCGGCCGTGCAGGCGGCGTTGCTGAGCGAAGACCCTGCCGGGCTGGCACCGCATGCGGCAGCGCTGGTGCGGGCATCGGAGCACAGTCATCTGGCGTCCGTGCTCGCGGCTGGTGGTAAGACCTGGGTCTCGGTCCTAGCCGGTCGTTTTGAAGCGTCCGACGTCGAAACAGCGGCCCGCGGCCTGGCCGCCGTCGGCATGCCTTGGGAGGGTGCGCGCTTGGCGGGCCATGCGGCGGCGCATGCGGAAGAACGCCGCGACATGGTGAAGCTGCTCGCATGTGCCAGGGACCTGCACCCCCAAGGTTCGGCCCCGTCTGCCGCGCCGTCGGAGCGGCAGGAAGATGCTCGCACCGCTGTTCCCGCTCAGCCTGTCATGGACAACGGGGGCGGCCCTGGAGCTCCTGACTCCTCCGGACTCAGCGCCAGGGAACGTGAGGTGGCTCGGCTCATCCTGGAAGGCAAGACCTACCGGGAAATCGGCGAAGCCATTTACATCTCCCCCCGAACGGCGGAGCACCACGTGGCACGCATGCGACGACGCTTGGGGGCCGAAAGCCGCTCTGAACTCCTTGTACGGCTTCGGTTGGCACTGGGGGAGGGGTACCCACCTCCGTAAGCGGCAATACCCTCCACCCCCTAACGGAAAACCGGGCAATCCCCTAACGATGGGGGAACCGGTAGGGGGACCACCCCCGATGCCCGGTTACCAGCCCGGGCAATACGTTGAATGCAAGCCCGGCAAAGGCGCCGGGCGAATCATTATCCATCACAGAATTTGAGGGAGCACTCCAATGCCTACACTCGCACAACAGCTCGTGCAGTTCCTGATGAGCCTGTTCAACGATCCTGATGCCGCTGAAGAATTCGTACGGGATCCCGAAGCAGCGCTCGCCGCAGCAGGCCTGCGCGACGTCTCGTCGGCCGACGTCGACGCTGTCCGCCCGGTGGTCCTCGACTACGCACCCATCAACGCCCGTTCGTCGTTCGACCGCGAATACAACACGGGTGGCAACAACGCTTCCACTGGTGGGGGCGGCGGCTGGGGCGGCCGCGACGACGATGATCGCCCGCACGGTGGCGGCGGTGGCGGCGGACGCCCGGACAGGGACGACGACGACCATGGACATGGCGGTGGCGGTCATGGCGGTGGCGGCGGTGGCTGGGGTGGTCACGACGATGACGATCATGGTCATGGTGGTGGCGGTCATGGTGGTGGCGGCGGTGGCTGGGGTGGTCACGACGATGACGATCATGGTCATGGTGGTGGCGGTCATGGTGGTGGCGGCGGTGACTGGGACGACCATGCACATGCCGTCCAGCAGCTGGTCCACGTAGTGAACAACTACTCCTACACCACCACCATCGACGACCGCGACACGATTACCGACCAGTCGGTAAACCAGAACATCTGGGCGGACGGCGATGTCACGCAGCTCTTCAACCAGGACGCTGTGGTTGCCTCGGGTGACGGAGCAATTGCTGCCGGCGACGACGTGAAGGACTCCGGAAACACCACCAACACTGACGACCATTCGACGGATAACTCGGTGAGTATCAGTGAATCGGGCCCAGGAGACGTTGAGATCGGCAACACGAACATCGAGGTCAAGGATTCCTTCAACGACGATCACTCCGTAACCAAGGACTCCTACAACACCGATGTAGACGTGGACGTGGAATTTGAGGATTCCTTCAACGAGGACAACTCCGTGGACAATTCCCACACCAACATCCACAACACGGATTCCTTCAACAAGGACTCCTACAACAATGAGACCGAACTGGAAGTCGGCGACGTGGACGTGGAGTACACGAATATCGAGAACTCCACCATCATCAAGGACAACGAGGTGGATCTGGAGTACACCAACGACCACTCCACCAACGTGGAACTGGAAGATGTCCAGGTCAACTACGATTCCACGGTTATCCAGGACAACGAGCTGGAGATCGACAACTCCAAGGAGATCGACGTCGAAGATGTCCAGGTCAATTACGATTCCACGGTTATCCAGGACAACGAGGTGGATGTCGAATACACCAACGTGGAGGACAACACGGTCATCGCCGACAACGAGCTCGATGTGGACGTCGAATACAACGACATCGACGACTCGATCGTCGTGGCCAAGAACGATGTGGAAATCGACTAGCACCAAAAAAATCCAGACGTCGTAACGATCCAAGACACGACGTTTACGAACACCCCAGCAGTGCCCGGCAGACGCAAAAACGTCTGCCGGGCACTTCGTGGCCTCAACGGCGAGGCAGGCAGAGCAAAGGACAAATGGTGGCGGACACAGGACACATGACCACGTTGGTTGAGCAGGGCATGGCGCTGGTTGGGGACCGGAACGACCTCCGGCGCCGACTGGAAAATACCCTCAACCGTTTGCACGATCCAAGCGTCCGCGTCATCGTAGTGGGCGAATTCAAACAGGGCAAGAGCCAGCTGATCAACGCCTTGGTGAACGCACCCGTCTGCCCGGTTGATGATGACATTGCCACCTCCGTCCCTACCGTCGTACGGCAGGGAGATCCGGCGTCGGCCGTTGTCCTGGTTCCCGGTCAGCGCGGGATCGAACCGGAAGGAGACGCAGGCGGGCCCGAAAGCGGGCTGGAACGGCAGCCGGTGCGGCTGGATGAACTCGCGGAATACGTCTCCGAAAAGGGCAATCCGGGCAACAGGAAGAACATCGTCGCGGCCGAAGTTTCCCTCCCCCGGAAACTGCTGAGCAGCGGGCTGACGATCGTGGACTCTCCAGGCGTTGGTGGCCTGGGGTCCACACATACCTTGACTACGTTGACCGCCTTGCCGTCGGCGCACGCCATGGTGTTCGTCTCCGATGCTTCACAGGAATTTACTGAGCCGGAGATGCGGTTCCTGCGCCAGGCGATGCGCATCAGCCCCAACGTTCTGTGCGTGCTGTCCAAGACCGACCTATATCCCAGCTGGCGCCGGATCGCGGAGCTGGACCAAAGGCATCTGGCCGAAGTGGGACCTGAAATTCCGCTGTTTCCCGTGTCCTCGGAGTTGCGGCTCCATGCGGCGCGGCTGCAGGACCCCGATCTGAACGCAGAATCAGGGTTTCCGGCGTTGATCGAGCACCTGAGGAACAACATTGTGGGCGGGGCGGCCAGGATTCAACGCAAATCCGTGAGCAACGACCTGTTGACCGTCAGCGAAAACCTCAGGCTGGCGCTGCATTCGGAGCTCGAAGCCCTGGAGAACCCGGCGGGAACTCCGCAGATGATCGCCGGCTTGAACGCGGCAAAGGAGGACGCCGACGCCCTCCGCAAACGATCCGCCCGCTGGCAGATAACGCTCAACGATGGCATCGGCGACCTCATCGCCGACATGGAATATGACCTGAGGGATAGGCTGCGCAGGATCCAACGCGAGGCCGAAATTGCCATAGATCAGGGTGACCCTGGACCCGCGTGGGAGCAATTCACGCAGTGGCTGGAACAGAGTACGGCAGCAGCGGTATCGGATACGTTCGTGTGGACCAGCGAACGAGCTCAATGGTTGGCCACGCAAGTGGCAGAGCACTTCTCAGAAGATGAGGTTGCCCTGCCGGCGTTGAAGGTATCCGATACCGGCGGCGTACTGGACCCTGTGGCCGACATCCAGGATATGGAAGACGGGCACCTCGGTCCGCTGCAAAAGGTGCTGATCGGGATGCGCGGGTCCTACGGGGGCGTGCTGATGTTTGGTCTGCTGACGGGCATCTTTGGGATGGCCCTTATCAATCCGTTGTCCGTAGGAGCCGGGTTGATGCTCGGGCGAAAGGCGTACCGGGAAGATAAGGAGGCCAGGCTCAAGCAACGCCAATCCGAAGCCAAGATCCTGGTCCGGAAGCACGTGGACGATGTTGTATTCCAGGTGGGAAAGCAGCTCAAGGACAGGCTGCGGTTGGTCCAGCGGGCTACACGCGACCACTTCACGGAGATCGCCGAGGAGCACCACCGTTCACTAACGGAATCAGTGGCGGCCGCACAGAAAGCGGCGGCTACCTACGCCGTGGAGCGGGACATGAGAATCAAGGAAATTCGGAACCAGCTCAAGGTAGTGGATGCCCTGGCCAACGCCTCGCAGCGGCTGCAGGACGAGGCGCCAACACCCACTTCCGACACATCCCCGCAGCCCACATCAGCGCCGTCCTCGGTCCCTGCGGGATGATCGAGTCGGGCATCGCCGGAGCCGCCCACCTGCTCCGGCAAGCAAGGGAGGTCTTCCACGAGGACGCAGCGGCACTTGCTGTGGTGGACGAGCTCCAGGGCAGGCTGGAAGGCCCTTTGCGCATAGCAGTGGCCGGCATGGTCAAGGCCGGCAAGTCGACGCTGCTCAATGCGATCATCGGGGAGGAAATCGCCCCTACTGACGCCGGGGAATGCACACGGATCGTCACGTGGTACCGCTATGGGCACACCCCCAGGATCACGCTCCATCCGATCATCGGGGAACCGCAGTCCCTCCCAGTCACCCGCGAAGACGGCAGGTTGGTCTTCAACATGGGTGATCTCCGGGCCGATGACGTGGAGCGGCTGGTGGTCGACTGGCCATCCGCCGGCCTGCGGGACCTCACCTTGATCGACACCCCCGGGATCGCCTCCTTGTCACAGGACGTGTCAGGTCGGTCCACGGAGTTCCTCCTCCCCGAAGATGCCCCCATGGCCGCGGACGCCGTCATCTACCTCATGCGGCACCTCCATGCTTCCGATGTCCGATTCCTGGAATCCTTCAAGGACACTTGCGCGGGCCAATCGGGGACTGTCAATGCCTTGGCGGTCCTGTCCCGGGCTGACGAGATCGGCGCGGGAAGAATCGATTCCCTCATCTCCGCAGCAGTGATCGCTGACAGATACAGCCGGGACCAAAACCTCAGGCCCCTTGCCCTGGGTGTTGTCCCGGTTGCCGGCCTGCTGGCCCAAAGTTCGCGGACCATGCGCCAGACCGATTTCGAGGCCATGAGGCTGTTGGCGCAGATGGAAAGGAACCAGAGGGAAAGGTTGATGCTGTCAGCGGATCTCTTTGTTCGCGCCGCCGAGCCCGATGGACTGGGCTCGGCAGCAAAAGCGTCCCTCGTGCAAAGATTCGGCCTGTTCGGCATACGCCTTGGCGTTGCCCTCCTCCGGGGTGGAATGGACAATCCCACGGAACTGGCCCATGAGCTGGCACGACGCAGCGGACTTGGCCAGTTGTTGGAGAACATCGCCTATCTGTTCCAGACGCGAGCGGAGGCACTCAAGGCGCGTGCCGCCGTCGTGGGCTTGGAAGCCTTGCTGCGCAGTTCGCCAAGGGACGTCGCGCTGCTCTTGGAAGGCAGTCTGGAAAGGCTCCTCACAGGCGCCCACGAGTTCCGGGAATTGAGGCTCCTGGCCACACTTCGGACCGAGGGCCTAAACCTGACCCCGGAGCAATCAGCAGAGGCTGAGCGGTTGGTGGGCGGCCGTGGCAGCACGCCGCCACGGAGGTTGGGACTGGATCCGGAGGCCGGCCCGGAGCAGATCAGCGAGGCGGCACGGGAAAGCCTGAACCGTTGGCGCTTGCTCGCGGAGAACCCGCTCACTGAGCCGGCCGCACTGGACGCTTGCCGCGTAGTCCTGCGCAGTTGCGAGGGGATGCTGGCCGCTATTCCAGCCGCTCGTTAGGCAACCCGCTAGCCAACCCGTTCGCTGAGCAACCAGATGGTGGTGGACGGGAGGAACAGCAGGATCAGGGCGGCTGCAGCCAGGATGAATTGGGCCGCCAACAGCACAATCGTCAAGACACCGTCCCCGCCAGGGGCCACCACAAAGTCGGCCGTAATGACGGTGACCACAGCATGGAGGAGGACCAAAGGAGCCAAGGCCCACCGAGCCCAGATGCGGCGTTTGAAGAGGACCGCCAGCAGGACGGCTTCCATGGCTATTACCAGCGCGAGCATGGCGAGGCTTCCCAGGAAAACGACGGCGGTGGCTCCCTCTATGGCGTCCGCGTCGCCGTCGGGAACCATGCCTCCAATGACGCCCTTCAGGCGTTCGAAGTGGGAGTCCCGGTCAAGAAAGCCTGTCACCACCACCGCGATACCGGCAACGAAACTGGCCACCCACAGAGTGCGGGACAAACGGGCTGGTCCAGGAGGACGAACAGCCTCCGCTATGGGCGGCGGCGTGGACAGGGAGATGCCAGGCCGTGGAGGCGGTGCGGAGGGTGATGCGGGCCCGCTGGCTGATGGTGTGGAGGAAGGTGACTGCCGTGATCCATCAGCTTGCTGGGCCATGTTTGCCTACTTCAGCTCGTCCGTGTCATGGGGATCCGGCTCGCTGCGCTTGGCGTCGCCGGGTTTGAAACCGTTGTTTTTGGCGTCGCCGCTGCCGTCGTTCGGCTTGTCGCCGGTATCGCGTTCCTTGGCGTCATGTTCCGCCTTGAGTTTCTTCAGGCGATCCTCTTCAGCCTGGTTACGGCGTCGGGTTTCCAGGTTGCGCAGGAACTCGGGGTCGTCGTCCGGGGCTGTGGGCTGTCGGCGTACGGGCTTGGCAGTGGGCTTGCCGTAGGGCCGACCAAAAATGAACCAGAGGATCGCTCCCAGCAGCGGCAGGAGGATCATCACAATGATCCATGCGGGTTTGGAAATCCCGCGTGTTTGGTTGCCGTCCGTGCGGATGACGTCCACCAGGGCATAGACAAAGATGACTAGAACTATAACGACGCCTACAACCCGGAGCATGCACCAAGTCTAGTCGCCTGAAGCCGATCACTGGACGCCCTGTTCCGGCTGTGATCAGAGTGCAACCATCCGGGCGGCTAAACTTGGATGGTGGCTTTCCTGAAGTATTCCCTCATCCGTCTGGCGCTGTTCGTGCCGTTGTTCGTGCTGTTCGCCTTTTTGGGGGTGGGCTGGATCCTGGCTGTGGTCTTTGCCGGGCTGATTGCCTTCGCCATCAGCTACCTCTTTTTCCAGAAGCAGCGCGACGCCGCCACGGCAGCTATGCGCGAACGGTTCTCCGGGCGGGCCAAGCCCATCCGAACTGCCGGTGAGGTTGAAGACGCCGCCGTCGAGGACGGCTTGGTTGAGAAGAACCCGGACATCGCCGTGAACAACGATAAACGCCCGGGCACTCTCTAGAGAAGTTTTTTTTACAGATAACGCCCCCAAGAGAGCTTCTTAGGGGCGTTTGCTGTACAAAAACTCGGACGGAAGGGCTCAGAAGCCCCGGCTCAGGATCAGTCCCAGCGAGAACAACAGGCTGTAACCGAGGTTGATCATGCCGGTCTGCTTGAGAACCGGGATCAGGCTCTTGCGCTTCTTGCCGTTCACCATGAGCCAGGCCGGCATCAGGCAGGCCGGAATCAGCAGCAGCACGATCAGCATCCACGGCTTGGTGGGTGCCAGGACGATCACCAGCAGGATGGCCACGGCCAGCATCAGTACGTAGCTTTCGCGGGCGTGCCGGTCACCCAGACGGACTGCCAAGGTCCGCTTTCCAGCAGCCGCATCCGTGGGGATATCCCTGACGTTGTTGGCCATCAGCAACGCACAGGCGATGAGTCCGGTGCCGATCGCACCGATGACCGCGGCCAGGCTGACCTGCCCGGCCTGCGTGTAGGTGGTTCCCAGGGTTGCCACGAGTCCGAAGAACACGAAAACAAAGACATCGCCCAGGCCCAGGTAGCCGTAGGGGTTCTTGCCGCCTGTGTAGCCCCAAGCCGCCAGGATGCAGCCGATACCGACCAGGATCAGCCACCACGCTTGGGTGATGATCACCAGGATGAGACCGCAAATCATCGCCGCCCCGAACAGCGCAAAGGCAGCCCACTTCACCTGTTCCGGCTTCGCAGCTCCTGAACCAACCAAACGGAGGGGGCCCACGCGGTCCTCATCCGTGCCCCGGATGCCGTCGGAGTAGTCGTTTGCGTAGTTCACGCCAATTTGAAGCAGAAGAGCCACAAGAGCTGCCAGGATCGCGTTCGGCAACCGGAAAGCCTGGAGCTCGTACGCCGCTGCCGAACCGATAAGGACCGGCGCGATGGCCGCGGGCAGTGTGCGGAGCCGGGCTCCTTGAATCCATTGTGCAGCTGTCGCCACGTGTAGTACCTCGTGTATTTCGCGGTTGATCTGAGTCAGGGGGTGGGAGGAAGAACTTGTCTATTGTCCCTGATGCAGCTCGGAAAGCCGGTCAATCATGGCCATACGGTCCGGCTTTCCGTTGGGAAGCATCGGCAAATCCTTGTCAGCGAACACCGTTTTGGGCGCCAGGACGCCCAGTACTTCATCCCGGCGGGCTGTGAAACCCTTGAGGCCGGCGGGCGATGCATCAGTCACCGCAACGTAAGCTGCCACGGCTTGGCCCCACTCCCGCGACGGTACACCAGTTACGAAAGCCGCAGTGACGCCGTCGAGCTCTTCCAGCTTGCCCTGGATGTAAGCGGCGGAGGCTTTGACGCCGCCGGTGATGATCACGTCATCGGCGCGGCCCAGCACTGTGAGTTTGCCGTCATCTGACAGCTCGCCCAGATCGCCCGTGATGTACCACTGCACGCCGTCTTCCTCGAAGAATGCTGCCTTAGAGGCGCGGGCCGCGTCCAGGTAGCCCGCCGCCACGGTGTCGCCACCCAGCAGGATGCGGCCTTCCAGTTCGCCTTCACCTATACGGACCTCGACGCCGTCCAACGGCTCGCCGTCGTAAATGCACCCGCCGCACGTCTCGGCCGAGCCGTAGGTGGTCACCACCTTGAGGCCCTCGGCGTGGGCGGTCGCAAGGAGTCCAGCAGAAGCGGGAGCGCCGCCCAGCAGGATCGCGTTGAAACGGCGCAGCACGGCCAGGGTTTCCGGCGTGGGGGAGTCGAGGAGCCGTTGCAGTTGCGTGGGCACCAAGGAAGTAAACCGGATCTTGTCGGTCAGTTCCTCGGCGGCGGCCGTGAAGGCCTCCGGTGTGAAGCCGCTCGACTGATCCATGACCCACGGACGCGTGCCTGCGTAGAGCGAGCGGACCAGCACCTGCACGCCGGCCACATACTGCAGCGGCAGTGCCAGCAACCACTGTCCTTCGCCACGCAGGGCCACGGCGGTGGATACAGAAGAAGCTGCGAGGGCGTCGACGGTCAGTACGGTTGCCTTCGGCGTCCCCGTGGAACCGGAAGTGCGGACCACCACGGCTGCGTCTTCGACGCCGGTCTCAACCGGAACAGCCTGCGGCGCGCCGTTTTTATCCACCATGATTTCGACGGCGGGGCCCTCGCCATGGAGGGCAGCCATCAGGGCTTTCAAAATGGGATCGATGTTCACGGTGGTCCTAGAAGTAGTAGGGGAAGTTGGACCAGTCGGGATCGCGCTTTTGAAGGAACGCTTCTTTGCCCTCCACGGCCTCGTCCGTCATGTACGCGAGACGGGTGGCTTCGCCGGCGAAGACCTGCTGGCCGGCAAGGCCGTCGTCGGCAAGGTTGAAAGCGAACTTGAGCATGCGGATGGCCTGCGGTGACTGGCGGGCGATATCGGCTGCATACTCCAGAGCAACTTCTTCGAGGCGGGAGTGGTCAACGGCCTCGTTCACTGCCCCCATCCTGACCATGTCCTCTGCGGAATATTCGCGTGCCAGGAAGAAGATTTCCCGCGCGGCTTTCTGCCCGATCTGGCGGGCCAACAGCGCCGAGCCGTATCCGGCGTCGAAACTTCCCACGGTTGCGTCCGTCTGCTTGAACTTGCCGTGCTCGCGCGAGGCGATAGTGAGGTCGCTGACCACGTGCAGCGAGTGGCCGCCGCCGGCCGCCCAGCCGTTGACAACGGCGATGACCACCTTGGGCATGGTCCGCATGAGTCGCTGGACTTCCAGGATGTGAAGGCGGCCGGCGCGGGCGGGGTCGATAAATTCAGCGGAGTCACCCGCAGCGCCTTCTACTTGGTAGCGGTAGCCGTCCCGGCCACGGATCCGCTGGTCGCCGCCGGAGCAGAACGAGTGTCCGCCGTCTTTTTCCGAAGGTCCGTTGCCTGTGAGCAGCACCGTGGCAACATCCGGGGTCATGCGGGCGTGGTCCATGGCGCGGTAGAGCTCATCCACGGTACCCGGGCGGAAGGCGTTGCGGACCTCGGGGCGGTTGAACGCGATGCGTACCGTGGGGAGGTCCTTGACTGTGCCGTCCGTTGAACGCTCAACCTGCCGGTGGTAGGTCATGTCTTTGAAGTCGTCGAAGCCGGAAACAGTGCGCCAGCGTGAGGGGTCAAAGACGTCGGAAACCTTGGCAGGGAGTTGGTTGTTCACAGTCCGAGTCTAGTAATGGCCTTAGCTGATGCAGAACTCGTTGC